>JAPOTF010000052.1:0-22895 GCA_026709325.1 Roseovarius sp. | reverse complement strand
GCGGAGCGTCATAACTTACCAGCGCATGATATGGATTTACGGTTGACAAAGCCATAAGCCACCCTGTATGTGTCCTTAGGACACATACAGGGTGGCTACATTAATAGATTAATATACTCTTGAAGAGTATATTAATCTATTAATCTCGTGGCATAAATATTACGGGCTTTTTGGCAATGAGAAAAATGGAAAGGCGTTTGTGGGGCGTGCCTGCCCTGGTCGCGGATGTGCTGGAAAAAAGGGGAGAGCCGGTTTTGACCGCATGGGATCTCTATGCTTTGATAAGAAAGAGCTACCATGACAGGGAGCGAGAAATTCCAGCATCACGCAGTCTTCACAAGGTGCGCGGCAGCCTTGAAAAGGCGGGTGTTGTCGCTCCAGACAGGGACTACAAAACACATTATCGAGTTATCAATGTAACTGATCGGCCCGCTGATGACATCATCTGCCTGATTGATCGCTTCTGTCACATCTCTCATCTTTCGGCTATGCAAAACTGGGGGCTGACCAATCGAAAATCTCACGAACTCATTATTACGCGACCCGACGACCTTGCCGTGAAGGCCATGCTCTCCGACATCATGAAGCAAGAGGCCAAATCGGCCCCATGGCACCACCGGGACTCCGCTCCCTCTTCAAGTCCCTTCCATTTGGGAAATATTCGTCATCCAGGCCATGTTCGACGGCGGGCCATAAAGGTTCGCAAGAGCCGGCGCGCCGGACAATCGCTAAAGAACCGCAACGGCTTTTCGAGAATAGCGACAATCGGACAAACCTTCCTTGATATGCTGAAGCAGCCGGCCCTTTGCGGCGGAATGGCGCATGTGATCGACGTCTGGAGCGAGCATGCCATCACGCATCTGGATCAGATCATTGAAACCGTCAGTTCGGCAAACCCGGCGGTCAAGTGCCGGGCCGGATACATAATTGACGAACGACTTGGTGTAAATGATTCCCGGGTTGAAGCATGGCATGCATGCGCGCAGCGAGGTGGCAGCAGCCGACTTGATCCGCGTCGGCCCTATGTTCCGCGCTGGTCGGACAAATGGATGATCTCCATCAATGCATGAACCTTCGCCGTTGCTTGTGGATGTTGTAAACTGGGTCGATGAGGCAAGAAACAATCCTGTTGAATATCGGACTCGGCGGGCAACCCATATTATTCTTGCGGCCATCGCCAAGATTTCGCCACCATACACCATGTATCTCAAGGGCGGGTTGCTTCTGGGGCTGGTGCACAACAGCCCGAGGGCAACCACCGATATGGATTTTACGGCTGCTTTCCAACCGCGAGAGGGTATCGATACAGATGTGAAAAAGAACCTGAACAAAGCCCTGACGCGCGTGATTGCGGAACTTGGTTATGCTGGAAGCCACGCCGCGGTAAATAAAACGGCAATCTTCCCGAAAAACATGGACCGGCCGCTTGGTAACGCCGATTTTCCGGCCCTGAAACTTCAGATCCGGCATGTATCCACCTTTTATGGCCAGCAGAAGACAGATCATGTGGATATTGACATTTCCTTCAATGAACTTGCTCCGCAACGGATCGACATTCTCAACATCGGTGACGGTATCGAGATTCCCGCCTACAGTCCCGCCGATATTGTCGCCGAGAAGTATCGTGCCCTGCTGCAGCAGATTATTCGTAAAAGAAGGCGCCGGCAGGATGTCTACGACATCGATTTCCTTCTGCAGGCATACGATTTCGACGCGGATCTCATGGTGTCGATTCACAGGAGCGTTGTTGAAAAATGCCGTTCACGCGGTATCAATCCTGACAACAATTCTCTTGATGACCCTGAAATCAGGGACAGGTCCGGAGCTGAATGGGAATCCATTGCGCTGGAAACGGGCGCTCTTCCCGAATTTGGCCCATGTTTTGAAAACGTATGCCAGTTCTACCGGTCATTGCCATGGAAAGGTGGTTGACGTCAGGGTTTCGAAACAGATCGAGCAGACCACCTGTATTCTCGGGATCAGGCATAATCCTGGTTCCAAACCCTTCACGTCGAGATGGGGCGCACTGTCAGAGCGGATGCAAACCCCGCCCGCCACGCTGTCGTTCCGATTGCCACCGGCCAAGGTGGGTCATGGAACTGGCTATGGGGTATTTAGCACCGCGGATAGCGGATAAAAGAGCGGCTTTTGGCAGTTTGACTATCCTTCAGGCAGGAACGTGAGTGAACGCGGGGCAGGCCTCGAAACGGTCAGCAAGTGTGATGGCCCCATGATGGGCAAATCTGGCGCTCGTCGTGAAGTGAGCAACATGGGCATCGACCAGGCGCGTCTGGTAATGCCGGCGGAGAGATTGGATCCGACCTTCGATCCTGTAATTTGATCAATGACGTGTAGAACGGTTTACACGCCGCAAAGCGGCTGAGATGTTGGTTCTTTTGAAGCGATTGCCCCGGGCCTTTTGAATGTCGTTTGGAAGAATGGCGCAGTCTCCTCGAGACCGGCCGCAAGGTTGAGCGGGCCTTGGCGATCAATGCGGTCATTGTCTGGCAGGTCGCCTTCATGACGGAACTTGGCCGAACCCATCCGGCAATGGCGGCGGATGTCGCCTTTTCGGATATTGAGATGGCAATTCTGACGGACTTTGCGAAGGCCTGAAAACGATTTGACACCGAAAATCCCGGGAGGGCATTCAATCTTGTCGCGACAATGGGAGGGTATCTCAACCGCGGAAATGGCAGGCGACCCGGAGATGAAGCCACGTGAAATGGCCACGGCGCCTTGTTCTTTTTCGCATGGCCTTGCAGCTTGAGCGAAGCTGAATTGGCGGAGATTTGGGGCTGCAACCAATTGAATATGATTAAAAAGGGAAAAAATTGCTGAAAGCATGCTGGCAGCTCGATTGGGCGGGATGCGTGCCCTTTGCGGTGGAGTTGTTGCTAAATTCCGGCTTTGTTTCTGCCGGTTTTGCCGCTGTCGGAGCAAAATCCGCCGCTCGTTCGCGATGCCGTCCCTTGCTTCGGTCAGGTCAGCGAGCCGTCAATCCCCTTGCAGGCCTCCACCAGTCCCTTTACGGCATTGACGGAGGCGTTGAACATTTCCCGCTCGGCATCGTTGAGATTGATGTTGACGATCCTCTCTATTCCGCCCTTGCCTATCACGGTTGGAACGCCGACATACATGTCGCTGACGCCAAGGTCGCCATCGCAGTGGGCCGCGCAGGGCAGAACGCGCTTCTGGTCCTTCAGAAACGCCTCCGCCATTTCAATGGCCGATGTGGCGGGCGCGTAAAATGCCGAGCCCGTTTTGAGAAGGCCCACGATTTCGGCGCCGCCGTCGCGGGTGCGCTGCACAATGGCGTCAAGCCTCTCCCGCGTGGTCCAGCCCATTTCCACCAGATCCGGCAATGGCACGCCGGCAACCGTGGAATAGCGCACCGAAGGAACCATGGTGTCGCCGTGACCTCCAAGAACAAATGCCGTGACGTCCTTCATGGAGACATTGAACTCCTCCGCCAGAAAATGGCGAAAGCGGGCGCTGTCGAGAATTCCGGCCATGCCGCACACCATGTTGGCGGGAAGCCCGGAGAATTTCTGCAGGGCCCAGACCATCGCGTCAAGGGGGTTCGTTATGCAGATGACAAACGCGCCGGGCGCGTGACGCGCAATTCCCTCGCCGACGGATTTCATTACCTTAAGATTGATGCCGAGCAGGTCGTCGCGACTCATTCCCGGTTTGCGCGGAACGCCCGCCGTCACGATGCAGACGTCAGCGCCGGCAATGTCCGCATAGTCCCGCGTGCCTTTCAGCGCGGCGTCAAAGCCCTCCGATGGGCCGGATTCGGCAATGTCCAGAGCCTTTCCTTCCGGAATGCCCTCCGCGATGTCGAACAAAACGACGTCTCCAAGCTCCTTTAGCGCCACAAGATGGGCGAGTGTGCCTCCAATTTGCCCGGCGCCGATGAGGGCGATCTTAGGTCTTGCCATGTTGCTGGTCTCCGCTTTAAAAATTTCATGCCATGGGTAATGCCAAAATGGCCCAAAGGCAAGAGATCAAAATGCAACCTGACACCACACCGCCGATTTGTCCGCAAATGGGCCGTTTTAGCCGCGTTTAAGGCGGAGAAATGGAGAGTTCCGGCTTGATCGGCATTGAATGGCATGTTTTCGCGGTCGGGATGTTCGCGGCCGTTTTCGCGGGCGTGTCCAAGGGCGGTTTCGGTTCGGGCGCGTCCTTTGCGGGAGGCTCCCTGATGGCTCTGCTGATTCCGCCGGGCATGGCTCTGGGTATCATGTTGCCGATATTGATGGTGATCGATGCGGCAACTCTAAGGCCCTACTGGCGAAAATGGGCCTGGAACGATGTAAGGCTGCTTGCCATCGGCTCCGTGCCGGGCGTCGCTTTGGGGGCGGCATTGTATTCGGTGGTGAACGCGGACGTCATCCGGTTTCTGATTGGAGCAATCTGCCTGATATTTGTCTTGTGGCAGATGGGGGTTCGGGGTGGAGTGGTGAAAATGGCGGAAAGACCGCTTCCCCGATGGTGCGGCGCGTTCACCGGCTCCATAGCCGGGTTTACCAGTTTTGTAAGCCATGCCGGGGGCCCGCCGGTGGCAATCTATCTGCTGTCGCGCGGCCTTGGAAAAACGGAATATCAGGCGTCGACGGTGCTTCTGTTTGCCGTGGTAAACGTCCTTAAATTCACCCCATACGCGTTTTTGGGCGTTTTTACGCTTCACACGTTCTGGGTGGCCATGTCGCTGGCGCCGTTCGCCCTGCTGGGAGCCTGGCTGGGCGTGAAGGCGCATCGCGTGATTCCCGAAAGGGCCTTTTTCGCTCTCACACATGTGATGCTCACGCTCACGGGATTAAAACTGATTTGGGACGCTTTATCCTGACATGTTGCCGCATATGCAAAATATGCCGCCAGAGAACGGGAAAAAGGCGCGCAATGTCCCTGGGGCCGATTTCGTTGCCCTGCACCCTCAGCGCCGCATTCGGCCGACCGTCCAAATTGCGTGAAGATCAAAAAGAGGTTGCTCGGGCTCTGGTCAAAAACAGGCCCCCATGATACCTTGACGCTCCTCTCGGCACTGGATCCCGACGACGTAAAAATGCCGGAGATTTACGCCGCGATGGCGCACTTCATTCTTATTCACTTGCTTGCACCGGTGATCTTCTTTTTTGCCGCGGGCATTGTCTCCCGGCTCCCGAAGACCTTGAATTGTCATAGGCGACGATCTCGTCGACCCGTTCGAACGCTTCGCCATTCCCGCGGCGGGCGTCATTGCATTGGAACCGCGAACCGGCGCCGAAAATGCGCAAATCAGGGGTAATCGCGCATTTCGAATGCAGGCTCGACGTCAAGGCCGGCCAATGAAAACCCCAAGCCGGGCGCGGCGGGCGGCATGTATTCCCCGTTGGCTTTGGGGAGTCGGCAAATGCTCAGCCAGTCGAAGAAGACGTCGTGAATGGTGTGGTATTCAACATGGGCAACCTGGTTTTCGGAGGCGGCAAACTGGGCTGCTGCGGTCAACGCAAGGGCCGTCGAGGAAACTTCCAGCGAAAGTTCAACAGACGTCCCGCGCGTCAGGCCCGCCAATGCGCGCAACCTTGAAATTCCACCGCACGCAATTGGGGCCACTTGCAGGAAACGCACCGCCCGCCGATGAACAAGCTCCTCATGCAGTTCCGCGCGATACTCCGCTTCATTCGCCATGACCGGAATTCCGGCAGCCGTCAGTCGGGCCATGTTCCTGTAATCCGCGGCGGGGATTGGCGATTGGACGGCCTCTATCCGGTGTTGGGGCAGCTTTTCAAACAGACGGCAGAATTGCTCGTAGGTGTAGCTGTAGACGCAGTCAATTATCAAACGCGTATCGTCAGGTAGAGCGGCAAGCACGGAATTCACCCGTTCGAGATCTTCAGCTTCAGACAGGCCCCCGATCTTGAATTTGACCGTGCGAAACCGCCCGGATAGCCGCGCCATTTCGGCCCCAAGAAGAGACGGTGACCCGGCTTGGCCGTAAAGGCCGCCACTGGCGTAACAGACGGCCTTTCCCGGGCCATCCGGGTTCAGAACCTGCCAAAGCGGTCTTCCCGATTTCTGCGCGCGTATGTCCCAGATTGCAATGTCAACGGCCGACAAGGCCGAACTGAGCATTCCGTGTCGGGCTGAAAGGGTGGCGAAGCGGTTTCGCGCCGCGGTGATCGCCTCCAGGTCATCGGCGTCCGCTTTCAGGACATGCGGGGCGACCTCGGACCGGATAAACGCGACAAGGGCATCGGGTCGATTGTCAAAGCACCAACTTTCACCGGTGCCGACAACGCCATCCGCCGTCTCCAGCTCGACAAACACGGCGTGTTTCCATTCCCAGGTCTGAAGCGGGTTCCAGATCTTGCCTCCAAGATCATTTGCCTGCGTTTTGACGGAGAACCTGCGAATCCGATTGAAGCTCATGGCTGCACAATTCGCGGCTCCGAAAGAGCCAATCCCGAAATCATCTTTTCAGCACGAACGACATGGAAACGAATTTGGCGCCGGTAAACATGCCGGTTTGGGCACGACGACTCCGCCTGGCGCATCTGACCCTGGATCCTGGTCCTGATCATTCATTTTGCGACTTTGGCACGGAAGAGCGAAACCCGTTGACCAGTTTCCGCTGCAACGGAAACAGCATTCTCGCCAGGGCCGACGTTCCCGAAGTGATGGGTGCGGGCAACGGCCAGATCGGGATTTTAACTTTCGCGCAAACGGCCAATGCAGGCGCGCCTGGGAAGATCGGCGTCGCCTCTCGCGCGATCCCGCAGTGGCGGGACGAAAGGGTCGACTCTTCGGTCAAGGCGGCGCTTTTGGGCATTGGTGATTTCCTTTCGCGGCAAACCGGGCTGTTTGGGGATTGCAGTCTCAGGTGATTTTTGACATGTCGCCGTCCCATTCGGACTCGGCCAGGTGTGCCGCGTGAAACGTGCGGTGAAGGATCGGTTCCTCCGGCAGGTTCCGAGCCAGAAGCCTGTCCCGGTAAACCTCGGAGTCGTCTTGCGGAAAGTAGCCGAAGCGCTTTGCGTTCGGGTTTTCGTACAGACCTCGCCTGTTGTTGGAAACGCCATAGAGAACGTCAAAATGCACATCGGGCGTGTCGATCGCGGCACGGACCAGCCTGACGGCGTCCCGGGGGCTTAGCCAGGTTCCCAGGTCGCGGATGAGCGTGGGTTCGGGCTTGTAGGTTGCGATCCTCAGGCTGACGACTTCCATTCCGTATTTGTCGGCAAAGAACCGTCCGGTTGCCTCGCCGAATGCCTTGCTCAACCCATAACGTGAATCCGGACGCGGCGGCAGATGATCTCCGACCGCCGTTGTCTTTCGATACATCCCGTGCGCGTGAATTGAACTGGCATAGACAATCCGTTTGACCTTGGCCCGATATGCCGCCTCAAAGATGTTGTAGGTCGCGATGATGTTGTTCTGCAGGATCGTGTCCCAGCTTGTTTCGCCGACCATCTTGCCGTTTTCGCGGATCGCCCCAAGGGATGCCGCCATGTGCACAATCGTGTCGCAGCCCTTAACCAGCGCGGCGACGGCCGCGCGATCGGAAAGATCGGCCTGAATGACCTCTTCACCGTCGCGGGCCGGATCCAGAGCTTTGACATCGGTATACCGGATGCGATCATAAACGCCGTTCAGGGATTTGCGCAAATGCCGTCCTATTGCGCCGCAGGCGCCGGTGATGAGAATGGTTGACATGAAATGACCTTTCGTGGAGTTTTCGATCAGCGCCCTACGCCGTTAAAGACCGGCAGGCATCGCGAATTCGCCGACCGGCCTTTTTCAGCAGTTCATCCGACGTTGCAAAACTGAGCCTGAAATGCCCGGAGGCGCCATATGCCGCCCCGGGAATGACATTGACCCCCGCATCGGAGAGCAAGTGGCCGGCGAAATCGAGATCGTTTTCTATCACGTCACCCTTCGGGGTTTTGAGCCCCAGGAACGCCTCGATATTGCAGAACAGGTACATCGCGCCATCCGGAGGGGCGATGACCAACCCGTTGATCGGGCGCAGGATGCCCAAAATCAGCTCTCGACGCCGCCGCATTTGGGCCATCATGCAAGCCACGGCGTCCTGTGGCCCGGAGAAAGCTTCAACCGCGGCGGCCTGACTGATTGATGACGGGCATGACGTGCTTTGAGACTGCAGCTTTGACATGGCTTTGATCATATCCCTGTGCGCGGCCACGCACCCGATGCGCCAGCCTGTCATTGCATAGGCCTTCGAAACGCCGTTCACGATGACGGTTTGATCCCTGAGCATCGGTTCCACCTGCAGGATGGAGACATGCGCGGCGGCTTCATAGAGAAAATGCTCGTAAATCTCGTCGGACAGCACCAGAACCCCGGGATGCTCCAGCAACACGTCCGCGATTTCACGCAGTTCCTGCCGGGAGTAAACCGCGCCGGTCGGGTTGTTCGGTGAATTCAGAACAAGCCAGCGGGTTTTGTCGGTGATGGCGCGGCCCAGCGCGGCTGCCCGCAGTTTGTATCCGTCTTCCGCGCCGCATTCGACAATGACGGGCGTTCCGCCCGCCAGTTCCACCTGATTTGGGTACGAGATCCAGTAAGGCGACGGCACGATCACTTCGTCGCCCCTGGACACCGTGCACATGAAGGCATTGAACATGGCATGTTTGGCGCCCGCGCTTGCCATCACCTCGTCCTGCGCGAAGTCGAGCCGGTTGTCGCGAAGGAATTTTTGCCGGACCGCCGCGTTGACGGCAGGTGTTCCGCCCGTGTTCGTGTAATGCGTCTCGTTATTGGCCATGGCCCGCGCCACGGCGTCCTTGACATTGTCCGGCGTCGGAAAATCCGGTTCGCCAATGGACAGGTCGACAATGTCGCGACCTGCGGAAATCAGCGCCCGGGCCCGGGCCGAGGCTTCGGTGCTGGCCGACGGCTTGAACCGGGTCATCCGCGGCGCGAGAGGAGGCATCGGTGCCACGGCCTTCTACGCCTCGCCCAGCAGGGCTTTGCGGAACCGCAACTTCATCAGGGCCCCGTCGCGCGTCTTTTTCATTGACCCGGGATTGATGCCGGACACCTTGAAGTTGATGAAGACCGGGCCTTCGGCGCCGTAAAGGTCGTCGACCGCTTGCTCGACCTCGTCTTCCGTGACAACCGTGCGGGCCACCGGCCATTTTGCGGCCCGGGCGACACCCGCCAGATCAATTCCCGTCTGACCTGCCGTCGGCGAAGTCTGTCCCCCGGTTTCCGAACAGATCGCGTTGTCAAACACCGCGATTGCAAGGTTGGTTGGCATCTGCGTCCCAATCGTGGCCATCGCGCGCATTCCCATGACGGCGTCGAAATCGCCCATCAGAACCAATGCGCGCTTGTCGGGCCGAGCAATGGCAAGGCCAAGGCCCAGCATGGGCGCCCCGCCAAGCGCACCGTGCATGTTGAAATTCAATGGATGTTCCGCATCCCGCGCAGCGACCGAGTCATAGGACGCGATGGACAATCCCGTGATGACCGGCTGATCGTCGCGATCCTTCAGGATGCGTTTGACGATTTCCCGACGAGCGAGCCTTCCGTCCGTTTCCAGATACATGCCCATCTCCTTACAGGAACTTCTTCACGCCCATGACGCGCTGTGAAAAGAAAACGCCGATGCCATTGCCCGTGTTGTAGGCCTGAGCCGCGGCGGCGGCGACGGTTTCGCCCGCATCAATGCCATGTTCGACAAAATGGGTATGGAAACCGGCCATCTTGAAATAATCCGGCCCGCGCTGACCCATCGGGGTTTGCCAGCGGTTTCCTTCCCCCCAGGATGACCGATGGCTGACCAGCACCAGACAGGGGAACTGGCAAACCTCGATCATGGAAAATGTATTGATCGCATTGCCGATGCCGGTGCTTTGCATGATGATCGCGGCCTTTCCGCCGCCAAGCCATGCGCCGGCGGCCAGGCAGGGGCCCTCCTCTTCGCTGGCAAGCGGTATTGCCGACATCTTCGGATTATCAATGCAATAGTTGATGACGTTCTTCATTCCTCCGTCCGGAACGTATCCGATTTGCGTAACGCCAGAGCCGTCCAGCGCATCGTGAACGTCTTTTGACCAGTCTCCTTCGTATTGCGTTCGTGCCATTTTGTTCCTTTCAATGCGGTTGCGATCGCGAGAGGTTGTCAAAACTCTCCTGCAAATCGAGGTTTGTCTTTTTCGGTCATCGCTCGAATTGCCTCTTTGCGGTCGCCGGTGCGCTGAACAACGGCCCGGCAGGCTGCAGACATTTCCGGCAATGACTCGCGACCGAGTGCCTCGGCCTCGCGCCGAGCGCTTTTGGCCATGCGCAAGACGTGCGGCGGATTTTCGGCAATGCGGACAGCCAGTTCCGCTGCATCTTCCAGCAGGCCCCTGCCGGTGCGCATGTCCTTGATGTTTCCGCCGGCCGGAAAACTGCCGCCCGCATCTCGAAATCCGCATTAATGTCGGCACAGGCAGCCGAGATTCCGTCGATGACATCATCGTCGGGCGCTCAGGCAGGTCAAGCGTGATTGTCGCCACATGTCCCGATTTTTGGAGGATAACCGCCTTGTTCATTTTAAATGCCCAATTTCAACGTCACGATAAAACCAAAAACCGTTCGATGCTCATTGCGCGAACCGAATCCGCCGGGCTTTCGCGTCCATAGCCGCTGTGCCCGGTGCCGCCATAGGGGAACTGGTCCGGCCGGAAGGTGCTGGTGCCGTTCATGATCACCGCCGCCGTCGGCACCTGCCGGAAAACCTGCTGGATTATGCTGACGCTGTCGGTAAAGACCCCGCAGTTGATCCCCATCCGCGTTCCGGAAATCCACTGGATCGGGTCGGCAATGTCGGTATATCGCCGAAGCGCGACCACCGGCCCGAATATCTCTTGCCTGACCACATCCATTTCAGGCGCAACGTTGGCCAGCACGGTGGGAGCAAGCAGAGTACCGCTTCGCGTGCCACCGGTCAGTATCCTGGCGCCGTTTTCCACGGCCTTTCGTATCCTCGCTTCGATTCGGTCGGCGGAGCGGTTGTCGATAACTGGGCCAATATCCGTCTCGGGGTGGCGGGGGTCACCCGTCTTGAGGGCGCCGGCCAGCGCGACCAGGCGTTCGCTGAAGGCATCCGCAACCGCATCATGCACGAACAGGTTCTGCACCGAGGCACAGCTTTGACCGGCAAGCCGAAAGCCGGCATTTGCTATCGCCTTCGCCGCAACGTCGATATCCGCATCGGAATGCACGATGGTCGGACCGACACCGCCGAGTTCAAGAATGCATCCTCTGGTTCCGGCCGCCCGCTTGACCGCAAGCCCCGCGGCCGGAGACCCGGTGAAAGACAGAAAATCCACTCCGGGATCGCCGGCCAGCGCGCGGCCGACCTCTGTCCCCCCGTGCAAAAGCCCAATGGACGCCGCCGGAAAACCGGCATCCAGAAAGCACCTGATAAACAGCTCTACCGTTTTGGGCGCCTGGGGAGGCGCCTTGACGATCATTGAATTCCCCGCGGCCAGCGCCGGCGCCAGTTTGTGGCAGGTCAGGTTGATCGGCGCGTTGAACGGCACGATGCCCGCAACGGCCCCAACGGGGAACAACGCGGAAACCGCCATCTTTCCATGGCCGACGGCGCTTCCGTCAAGCGAGACATGCCGACCGCATAAACGAATGCTTTCGTCCGCGCACAGACGGATCACGTCAAGGGCGCGGCCTACCTCGGTTTTGCTGTCACGGATGGTTTTTGATGTCTCGTCGCACAACGTCCCGGACAGATCGCCTTCGCGAGCCTCTGCCAAGTCCGCTGCATCCAGCAGCAATTGACGGCGCTCGAACGCCGGCATCTCGGCCATGAGCCTGGCACCGCACCGCGCCACCGACACCGCTTTGGCCACCAAATCAGCATCGGCCGGCATTACCTGCGATGCGACCGAGCCGTTATAGGGCGACCTGACCGGTTGAATTTCGCGACCACGACGGGAATGACCATCAACAATGTTGTGGGCCATCCGGGTTGACTGTAGCTCGGTATCGGTCATGACAAGTGTTCGCGCCCTGTTTTCCGCAGTCTAAAAGATGTTAGCAGCTTAGACAACTACTAATGTTCTTCACATTTTGCCCAAAGCTGGCCATTTCCCCGTTTTTCCAGGTCCCGCTGAAAATTGCCCTGCTTCCCGTGGTTCTCTTTTTCAGCAATGGCCGTCGGGGCGCAAGAGGCAAAATAGAGCCGGTTTAACCGTGAATGGGGACGGGACGGTTTCAACGGACGCGATACGGGCGCGCATGGCGCCGCAATTCATCTCGCATGACGGGGCGGCGAGGGCCGCAAAACGGCCGTCAACGGGCCGGGCCCGAGGAGCGCCGTCCTTCGGTTTCCGCTTTTTTGGCGGCTCTCGCATCTGTGAACATGTCCACCACATCCGTGCGCAATGCGGCGGAATCGAAAAACGCCGACGCAACGAATTCGCGCAGGAAGGAAATATTCGTTGCAAGGCCGTCGATTTCGAAGGCGTTCAGGGATTGCGCAAGTCGTTTGCGCGCGTCTTCGCGGTCTGTTCCCGCACAGATCAGCTTGGCAACCAGCGGGTCGTAGTATGGCGTGATTTCAGACCCCTCCAGCACTCCGGAATCGACGCGCACAAGAGCCGTTTCCTCTGGGAGCCGAAGCCTGGATATGGTGCCCGGCGCGGGAAAGAACCTGTTGTCGGGGTTCTCGGCGTAAATTCGGCTTTCAATCGCGTGGCCGGTTGCCTGCAGAGGCGACTCCGAAAAATCTTCAAGCTGCTCGCCAGCGGCAAGTTTGAGCTGCAACGCCACAAGATCCAGCCCGGTGATCATTTCCGTCACAGGATGCTCGACCTGCAGGCGCGTGTTCATTTCGAGAAAGAAAAACTCTTTGCTATCCGCGTCGACGATGAATTCAACGGTGCCCGCTCCCCGATACCTCTGGCCGGCGGCAAGATCGCGGGCCGCTTTTGACATGTCCTCGCGCACATTTCCGGGCAGGTTCGGAGCGGGCGCTTCTTCCACAATCTTCTGGAACCGCCTTTGCGTTGAGCAATCCCTATCGAAAAGAGACGCAACCCGACCGTCGCCCAGACCGAATACCTGAACCTCGACATGGCGCGCTCTCTCGATATACCGCTCGACCATCACGGTGCCGTCGCCGAACGTGCGCTCTGCCAGTTCCGATACGGTCCTGATGATCTTGCCAAGCGATTTCGCCCTGGTGCAGATCCGCATGCCGATTCCACCGCCGCCCGCCACCGCCTTGACCAGCAGTGGCAAACCTATGTCGGCGGCCAGAGCGTCAAGGTCCATGCCTTCGCAACTTCCCGAAGCGATCCGACCCGACCCTTTCAAAACCGGCGCGCCCGCGCCGATTGCGATGGCGCGGGCGCGCTCCTTGTCAGCCATGGCGGCGATGCTGTCGGGCGCGGGACCGACCCATCGCAAACCCCGGGCCTCCACGCGCCGGGCGAAAACCGGGTTTTCAGACAGCAGCCCATAGCCGGGATGCACAAACGATGCGCCGCATTCTTTGGCAGCGTAAAGAATTCGGTCCATGTTCAGATAGCTTTCGCTGACAGCGGGCGGACCGATTTCATGGGCCTCGTCGGCCATTTGCACGTGTTTCGACCCCGCATCGGCCGTGGAGTGGACCGCCACGGCTTTCAGGTTGAGATCCCTGCATGTTTTGATGATCCGGCAGGCAATTTCCCCCCGGTTTGCGATAAGCACTTTCGACACCCTGGACGGCCCTCCTCAATCTGCCGCAATCCCGCGCCGTTTCCGAAAGCTTGACAGATGTTTCATTGCGCCCAGGGCGACGGCGACATCCCCCAGTTCGTCGAACACCGGGATGCCAAGCTCTATTCCCTTCTTGCGAAAGGCCAGGGATTGAGACGCCGCGCCGATCGAGTAATCCGATCTGGCCACGAAAACGACCTTGGTGCTCGAAGCAAGGCGATCGCGCATCCGAACCAGGGCGTTGAACGCGTTATCGGCCATTTCGCCACCGTCGTAGCCCGCGAACACCGTCAGGTTCAGGTGCATGACCACGGCCCCGACGCCTTTGCTTTCGGACAGAACGCTCAGGATATCGGACATCGCGCGGCCATTGTTCCCGCGCAACGCGTTCGCGGGCACATCAACCGGGTTTCTCAGACTCGAGCCGGCGGGAACGTCGACCCGAGCCAGACGTTCAACGATGTCATCGGAGAATTCGTGCAGCGACATGCCCTGCCGCGCGAAATGATCCGCGGCAATCACGCTTGCCCCCCCGCCATTTCCCACAAGCACGACGTCGCCCCGCATGTCGCATGTTTCGCTCGGATAGGCCTGGAACAGGCCGAGCAGGTTTAGAAACACGGACAGATCGCCAACCAGGATCGAGCCGGTCTGATCGGCAAGTGCCCGCCAGGTCCGTTCATCTTCGGCCATGGCGCCGGTATGCGACGCGGCCGCCCTCGACCCTTCGCCTGTCATGCCACCTTTCAGGATGACGACCGGCTTCCGGGCGCGGGCCCTGCGCAGGTGCTCAAACAGCTGGCGCCCGTTACCGACATTTTCCACGTAAAGGCCAATGGCCCGCACATCCGGATCGGCCAGATGATGTCCAATCAGTTCGGAGGCGCCCAGATCAAGGCTGTTGCCGACTGAAATGACGCTGCTGAACTCGATCCCCATCTGTTGTCCGCGGCGAAGAATGTCGATTGACAGGCCACCGCTTTGCGACACCACCGCGGTGGAGCCCTTCCCGTAGCTCGCGTTCTCGATAAAGCCGATCCGCCCGGCCGAGGTATGCATTCCGATGCAATTGGGCCCAAGCAGCCGGACGTCGCTGCCCCGCAACTCCGCCCGCAGGCGCTCGTTCAGCTCAACACCTTCCCTGGTCTCGCCGAAACCGCTTGTCATGACCTGCATGAACCGGACGCGGCCATGGGCGTTCTTGACCAGATCCGGAACGGCCGCCGCCGGGACGCAGACAAAAGCATAGTCGATCGTTTCGGGCATCTCCTCGAAAGATCGGTACGCCTTGATCCCGTCTATCCGGTCGGTCTTCGGGTGCAGCACATACAGGTTCCCGGCAAAGCCTGATCCGGCGAGGATCTTGATCAGCCTGTTTCCGGGCGAAGAACCATTTGCCGACGCGCCGACAATTGCGACGGATTTCGGGCGCAAAAGCGCGGAAAAGTCCTTGGTCCGGCTTTCAGCGGGCATTCGCCTGGCTTTCTTTCAAGACGACCCGCGCGTCGACCACGACGCACCGGTCATCGTTGATGATGACCGGGTTCAGGTCCAGCTCTTGCATGATGGCGCGCTCGCGCATCAGAATGCCCTCTTCCCCTCCAACACGCAGCAGCAAATCTACAAGCGCCTCCCGATCCGCCGCAACGCCGCCGCGCGCGCCTTCAAGGATTGGTCTGGACGCCAGGGCATTGATCATGTCCTCGGCATCCGCCCGGCAAATCGGACAGATCCGAAAGGAAACATCGCGGAAGACTTCCACGTAAATCCCGCCAAGCCCGAACATGATCATTGGCCCGAATGACGGGTCCGCGACACCGCCAACAACCACCTCGACACCTTTCGGCACCATTTCCTCGACGAGATAGCCCTGAACCGGGGCGCCGATCCGGGACGCCTGGAGCCGCATCTTTTCAAAAGCCGCTCGAACGTCATCAACGGATTGCAATGCAAGGGCGACAAAGCCGCCGTCCGACTTGTGGACGATGTCGGGGGACAGAATTTTCATCGCCACGGGGAAAGACAGCCTGCCCAAGGCGTCAAAGTCGGGATTCGCCGGCGAAAGCAGTGCGCCGGTCGGAACTCTCAGGCCGTGTTTCTCAACCAGGGCCTTCGACTTTACCTCTCCCGGCATCCAAAATTCGGGAGTTTCGGCCAGTGGGTTCCGCGCGCCGGACACGGCCTTACTCTTCGATCACGCAGGCGACATCGCCGGACGCGATCTGATCGCCTTCATTCACCAGAATCTTCCGCACGACACCGTCCGCGGTGCTTTCCAGGGCGATTTCCATCTTCATGGATTCAAGGATCATGAGCGCGTCGTCTTCCTCGACCTCGTCGCCCTCCTTGACGAGGATCTTCCAGACCGAACCGGTAATCTCGGAGCATATCTCAATTTTCGCCATGCGTTCCCCCGTTCTCCGACACCTAGAAACTCGTTGGCCAGTTGCTGAGCCGATGCTTGCCAACCCGCGCGCCGTCCGACCCGTCCAGCGCCTCGAGCGTGTCGATCAGATAACGGCGGGTCTCGCGGGGGTCGATCACGGAATGCGCCTCGTAAAGCGCGGCAAGCGACCAGGCGGACGAATCCTGCGAGATTTCCTCGACCAGTTCCCGAAACCGGTCCGGATCGTCTTCTTCCCTGACTCCGAACAATACGTTAACGCCCACTTTCGGGTCCATGAAGCCAAGATCCGCCGTGGGCCAGCAGGCCGAAGCGTCCGATGTCCGCCCGCCACCCATGTTGAGATAGGCCTGCCCGTAGTTCTTGCGCGTCGTGATCGATATCTTGGTGACCGAACATTGCGACAACGCGTTCATCCAGTTCATGATCTTGCCCGGCGCGCCAAGTTTCTCGCCCTCCACGCCGATCAGGAACCCCGGCTGATCGACCATGAAAACAAGCGGAATATTGTACGAGTCGCACATCACAAGGAACGAAGTCGCCTTGCGGCAGGCATCCACATCGATCGCGCCACCCTTGCTTCTCGGATTGCTGGCAACGATGCCGACAGACCGGCCGCCAACCCGTGACAGAGCCGTGACGACTGACCTGCCAAATCGCGGCTTCAGTTCGAAGAGGCTGCGCCTGTCGACAATGACCTCGATGATCTTCCTGACGTCATATGTCCTGGACCGCAGTTCCGGGAAATGCTCGAGTATTTTCCCCGCATCCTCGCCGGACCCTTCCGGAACCTCTGCCAGCGGCGGCGCGACGCCATTGTGATCCGGCATGTAGCTCAGAAAATCCTTGATCAAGCCAATCGCCTCCTCATCCGTGTCGGTCGCATAGTCGACCAGTCCGGTCGTGCCCGTGTGCAGCCGCCATCCGCCAAGGTCTTCGGGATCAATGGGCTGATTGATCGCCAGTGAGGTCACCTTGCTGCTGGCCACGGCCATGGTGGCCCCTTTGCGCATGACGACGAAGTCGGACATGCAGCCGAACCAGGTCGACGAGCCATAGCAGCTGCCCAGCAGCGCGGAGACCCAGGGCGTGCGCCGCATGCGCCTGAACTCCAGCGGATCCTGTCCGAGAATGGCGCGGCCCGGCGCCCCCATCCGATCCGGCATGCGCGCGCCGGTGGATTCCCCCAGGAAAACGACAGGCATGCCGCGGCGATCCGCAATATCCCGCAGGTGGCGCATCTTCTTGCCGTTGATGACGCTGCTGGATGCGCCCAGAACGGTGAAGTCATTGGACAGGGCCGCAACCGGACGACCGTTTACCATTCCAATCGCGCTGATCTTGCCGTCGGCCGGCGACTTGTGGCGCACCTCCGGGCGCATCGCCCGCGCGTGGCGGCCGAGCTCGAGGAAATCTCCGTTGTCCAGCAGAATGTCGAGACGTTCACGCGCGTTTAGGTTCCCTTCGGCCCTGCGCCTGGCAAGCTTTTCGGACCCGCCCATTCCCAGGGCAAATTCCTCTTCATCACGGTATCGCCTAAGCTGTTCCTCGAACGGCATTTTCTGCACCCATTTCGGTTGGGATATAGTTACGAAACAGTAGTATTTAAAAGAACAACTACTATCAAGGAATCATTTTCCCCTCGCGCCGAATCCGCCACCACCGGCGGTCTGCACATGTACGACGTCCCCCTTGGCAAGAGACTTGATCAAATAAGGCGCGGTTTCCGTTCCGTTGACGATCAAGCGGGCGGGGGCGCCGTTTTCCCCGCCTTCCGCACCCTTCGGCGGAACCTTGCGGCGGGGAATGAGAAACGAGCAATTCGCCGGCGCGTCCCCCACATACTCGAAGCAAAACGACTGGCCATTGCCGCCACGCCGATGTCCGGCGCCGCCCGATCCCTGCCGAATACGCTTCCATCGGACCAGCACGGGGGCATCAGTCTCGAAGGTCTCGATTGGCAGATTGCCGAGGTTGCTGGGAAACGCCACGCAATCGTAACCCGGCCGGTCCATCGTGGCTCCCTGACCGGCATTCAGGAAATTCGACACGGCAAACGGAACGCCATCCTTCTGGCCGACCATAGTGCAAACGGAATTGCCGCTGCCCTCGGCCATTTTCCGGTCGGCAAATATCGGCCGCAAGGCGCCCAGCACCGCCACAGGCAGCAAATGGCCGATCTGCCCCCGCGCACCGGTCGCAACGGGGAACTGGGCGTTGACTATGGACCCTTTGGGCGCCGTCACCTTGAAAGGCGCGAAGAACCCTTCGTTGTTTTCAATATCGGGGGCGAGAATGGATTTAAGGCCAAACACCGTATATGCGAAAGTGTAGGTTTCCGCGACATTGATTGACTTGTCCCGGATCTGTTCGGACGAACCGGCATAGTCCACGGACAGCCGATCCCCTTCGATCTTCACAGTGCAGTCGATAACGATCGGATCGCCAAACCCGTCGTTTTTCAGGACGTAGTTGTACTCTCCATCCGGCAAATCGGAAATGCGCCGGCGCAGCGCCCGTTCCGAGCGCGAGAATATCTCTCCGCCGATCAGGTCGATGCCGAAAGCGGTCTCGTCAAGAAGGACATCCAGTCGGTCCTGCAACATGTTGTGGGCGGAAACCTGACCCCAGATATCGCCCATCGTCTGGGCGGGCACCCGGACATTCTTGCCGATCATGGCGACAATCGAGTGGTCGACCTCTCCCGCGCGGACCAGTTTCAACCGCGGGATCTGCAGTCCTTCTTCAAAGATCGTTCCCAGGTCGCTGTTGCGCACCGGGCCACCAATATCCGGCACATGGCTGGTCACGGCCGAAAACGCGACCAGCTTGCCATTGCGGAACAGTGGCCGCGCGGTGGTCACGTCGTGGATATGACCCGTGCCGTGCCACGGATCATTGGTGATCAGAACATCGCCAGGCTTCAGATCATCCATCGGGAACACGTCAAGAAAATGCCGCACGCTTCGAGGAAGCGTCGAGATGAAGGATGGAATGCTCATTGAAGATTGCGCAAGGGACCGGCCCTGGCGATCCGTCAGAACGACCGCATAATCGTTTGCGTCCCGCACCAGCGACGAAAAGGATGTTCGCGCAAAGGTCGCCGCGGCTTCGTCAACCGCACTGGTCAGTCGGCTCCAGATGATTTCCAGCGACACCGGATCGATCGAATTGTCAGGCATGGGTTTCACATTCCCTTCATGGCAGATGAGGCGGTCTGGTCAGTCAAGCGCCACGCTAACGGTTCCGTCGTCGAGCACCTCGACATCCGCCGGTCGCGCCACGACAATGGTGGATTCCGCCTCGGTCATTATCAGGGGTCCGCGCAGCTTTGCGCCGGGGCGGATTTGATAGCGCTGATGGACTGGAACGTCTCCAAGTTCGTTTTCCAGCGGCAGGAAAACCCGCCGCTGCCGGTCGGGTTGATCCACGCGCCGTTTCTCCCGCTCCAGATCGGCCAGCTTGAAGGCGCGCGATTTGGCCTCCGATTGCGCCGACAGCCGCCAGGTGACCACCTGGGGGACGCCATCCGGGATGCGGGCGCCATAGGTTTCCTCGTAACTCCGCTCGAACGCCTGTACCAGGTCTGGAATGCCGGCCCGCGCAAACCCAGTGTCGGGCAGGGCAATCATGATCGCATGCCCCTGCCCCGCATAGCGCATCTCGACCCCGAGCGACCAGACAGTTGAATCGGCATCCGCCCGGCTTCGGGCCATGTCTTCCCGAATGTCTTCCTTCAGCGCCGCAAGGGCGCGACCGACCTTCTCCACGTCGATTTTGTCGACCCTCGCAATGTAGGACCAGGCCCGGTCGATCCGCGCCGGCGCCGCAAGGAACCCGAGGCAAGACCCGACACCTGCCGCGATCGTAAAGATGATCCGTTTCATCCCAAGCTTTGCCGCGACTTCAACGGCGTGAACAGGCCCCGCCCCACCTGTTGCCACGAGCGTCAGTTTGCGAGGGTCCAGTCCCTTTTCGGCCGCATGCACCCGTGCGGCGCTTGCCATGTTTTCGCTGACAACGCTGTGAATGCCCCAGGCGGTTTCCAGCGGCTCGATTCCCAGATGTCCGGCAAGGGCGGCAATCGCCCGCTCCGCCGCCCCCTTGTCTAGGGTCATTTCACCGCCCAGGAACCAGTCGGGGTCCAGAAATCCGAGCATCAGATCGGCATCCGTCACCGTGGGCTGTTCGCCGCCAAGGCCGTAGCAGGCCGGGCCCGGTTCCGAGGACGCGCTCTGCGGCCCGACATTCAAAAGGCCCATGTTGTTCCGATGCGCAATTGATCCGCCCCCGGCGCCAATCTCGATCAGGTCAGTCGAGGCGACGAGAATGGGCAGGCCGCTGCCCTTCCTGAAGCGCGCGACGCGGGCGGCTTCAAACCGATAGGTCAGCTCGGGCAAACCGTTTTGGCACACGCAGGCCTTCGCCGTGGTTCCACCCATGTCAAAGGTCAGAACGTCATCAATGCCAATCGCATTCGCGGTGTTGATCGCCGATCGCACTCCGCCTGCCGGACCGCTTTCCAGAAGCTCGATCGGCGCCTCGGCCGCGGCGTCGCTGGACGTGAAACCCCCGTTTGATGTCATGATTCGAAGCGGAGCGCGTATGCCGCTTTCGGCCAGGCGTTTTTTGAGCCGACGCAGGTAATCGGCGGCCAGCGGTTGCACATAGGCGTTGGCGACGCAGGTCGACGTGCGCTCGAACTCGCCAATCTCTGATGCAACGCGCGACGAAAGGCTCACCTTCGCGTCAGGGTGCAGTTCCGCAATGATCTGTCCGATCTCCCGTTCATGCTCGGCGTTCAAATATCCATGCAGCAGAGATACGGCAATCGCCTCCACCCCCGCCTCCTTCATTTCGTGAACCTGTTCGCGCACGGCCGCGTGATCAAGCGGGGTAAGCACGCGCCCCGTCGCGTCCATCCGGGCCTCGACCTCAAAGATCATCTCGGTCGGGATCAGCGGCTTCGGGAATTCGATGTTGAGATCATAAAGCGTGTAGCGGGTTTCGCGCCCCATCTTCAGAACGTCGCGCGTGCCGGCAGTGGCGAAGAGAGCGACTTTTGCGCCGTCTCTTTCGATAATCGCGTTTGTGACCAAAGTCGTGCCGTGCACAACCTCTCCGCATTCGAATTCGACCCCTCGGGCGCGCTCCAACTCCCTCATATCCCGCAGGAGGTCTTCGGTGACCTGCAACACGGCAATGCCGGGGTCGGCATGTGTCGTCAGGCGCTTTGCCACAACCAATTCGCCCGATGCCACGATTTCCGCCACGCCGTCGGTGAATGTTCCGCCGATATCCACGGCAAGCCTGAATCCGACTTTGCTCACAAAAGCTCTCCTAAAACGCCGTCCCGCGCCGATTTGCGACGACACGATACATGTTCAACAACATCGGCAGCCGGACAAGTCCGGCAGGCAAATGCCGGGTTTCGGCTCGAGACTAGGCGTATGTAGCAGCTTTAGCAACTACTTTTGATCAGGTTTGACTTTCCGGCCATGGAAAGCGGGTTCCGGATCTGCGCCCGATGTAAAAAACGGGCGAAAAGGCCTGGTTTCGCGCGGGGGAAATGCCGCAGTCCCGCGCCCGGCCAGGCCTCAAGTCAGTACCCGCGCAGCGCGGGCGGCAACCGGCCAGATCACATCGGACGATCACTCAATCATTTTCATGTTCTTCGAGAACAGATCGAATTGCTCTTTTTTGAAGTAGCGCTTTCTGAGTTCGAACAGGTGCGGCCCAAATTTCTCCTGAATTTCGGTGCCGAACTCGTTAAATATCTCGGCGATGTAGATGTCATGGCGGATGATGGTGTCGGCCATGGTGACCACGGGTTCATAGGTTGTATACGCTGCCAGAACCTCGCGCTCCATCCGGGCCGTTAGCGCTTCCCTGTGGTCAATCGAAACGGTAAAAAGGTTGTCCGCATTTCCCAGACGCAAGCCCGTGCCTTCGTGCAAATATACCGAAACGTTGCCGGAGAACATGTAGTCCTCGGGATTTTCCCCAAAAAGGACAATGACACAGCTTGCATCGGGATTTTTGGTCAGCGCGGCTTTCAGGCGCTCTTTATGCATTTCCAAAAGCTCGCTTGACGCCTTGATCCAAATGCTCTCTTTTGCATTGCGGATCATTTCCGAGATCTTTGCGTTTACCGGCGCTTCTCCGGCGAGCGACCAGATAAATCCGTCGCGCTCCCGATCACCGACGTTGTTCAGCAGCTCTTCCAATTGCTCGCACAAGGCGCTGGTGCGGGTGGCAATGTTGCCCAGCAAGAGTTTGGGTGGCACCGGGACAATTCGCGCCGGGCGATCATCCACAAATTCGACAGCATTCTTCGACAACAGGCTCTCGCAGGAGGAATAGGCGTTCGCTCGCGCAATCCCGGTTCGCTTGCTGATTTCATATGCCGTCGCCGGCGATTCCGCTAAAAGGCTGACATAGATTCTCGCCTCGTAGGCGGAGAAGCCAAGAGACATCAAGGATTCCACTTCCACACCGATTTCTTTTTTCTTCACTGGGTCACCGCGCTCTTCTACTGTTCCTGAACCTTGTACGACTTTCAGCGGTTTTAGTTTGGAATGGCGCAAACCGCAACGGATGCGATGCATCAAGCTGCGAAAGATGGTTCGCGCGAATAACAGCCGGCAATCAATTGGCCCCTCGGTCCTCCAAATCGCGCGTTCAGGCCAATGTCCGGCAAAAGGTGAAGGGCGCGGGCCGAAAACGGGTTGCGGCAACCGACGGCGGGCGCCGCCATGCAATATTCTAG
>JAPOTF010000149.1 GCA_026709325.1 Roseovarius sp. | reverse complement strand
TTTCAACAAGCGCCATCAAAGGCGCAAGAGGCAAAGAGAGCGGGTTTCACCATGAATGACGACAGAACAGTTTTAACGGACGCGATGTGGGCGCGGATAGCGCCCCTGATCAGTGGCAAAAAAGGCGACCGCGGTGTCACCGCGGGAGACAACCGTCTTTTCATCGAGGGCGTTTTGTGGCGGGTGCGGACGGGATGTCCGTGGCGCGATCTTCCGGCGCGGTTTGGGAAGTGGAACAGCGTTTTCCAGCGGTTCCGGCGCCTTGCGAAGAGGGGCGTTTTTAAACGCGTTTTCAATGCGTTGTCGGATGATCCGGACTTTGAGTACGTGTTTGTGGACGGCACGATTGTCCAGGCGCACCGGAAGGCGTCCGGCGCAAAAGCGCATTGTTAACGCCGTCAAGCATAACGGGCCTCAAGCGCAAAATAAAGCCCGTTGTAATGGCCATACAGCGCGATCTTGCCTTGTTTATGTTTTACCGGCGGGTCGCGGGCGAAAGAAGGCACTGTACGGGCGTTTAATCGGGACAGCGGCTTTTAATCTTTGGATAAGAATCCTTACGATGACCCCAAATAGAACGAAAGAGGCGCATGCGCCTCTTCGTATCTGATTCCGGCCGAGAGCGGCAGCGGCTACAAGGCAAGCCTGTACCGTATCTGATCTTCATATAGTGATATGAAACCTTATGGTCAACATCTTTTTTCATTCTTTCCGCCACGGGCCTTTGCCCTAATGTGATCAACATCGGGCCGTTCGGGAAGCACAGCCAAACATCCGGGACGAAACCCCCATTGCCTTAATCGATATGCGTCAATGATCCGCTTGTCACCTCCCCAGTCGGGAATGTCCGCAACCTCGCGGTCACGTTGATCAAACGCGTTTTGCGTCAGTTTCCAACCCATGCGGTTTTGTTGGGCAGAAAGCATTTATCCGGTAACCCGTCTTTGACTAAACTGCTTAAAACACCCCATAAATATTGACCAACGCAAAACGTTGACTTATTGAATCTCTCTCGCCCAAGGTGGATTTGCACCACTTCTAGTAACTGTAAATGCAGCCACTTTTGAACCGTGGATAACGGCCTCTTTAAGCATTTCGAGTCCAATTTGACCAATGGCTCTCACACTAAGCATTTCTTGCCTGAATAGATATGAAAGCACACCGGCATTGAAAGAGTCACCTGCGCCAATCGTGTCCACGGCTGGAACATCATATGCCGGCACATGAACATCATATCCCGATTTGTGATAACCTGTTGCGCCATTTGCGCCATGCGTCAGGACAACAACGGAAGGGCCTCTATCAAGTATCATCGATATCTTGTCATCCATTGCAATATATGAAGGAAATAACCAGCCAATATCTTCTTCAGAGACCTTCACGATATCGGCATTAGACATCATTTTTTCAAGACGATTCCTGTATGTTTTCTTGTCAGTGATAAATCCGGGGCGAATATTGAGGTCCAGCATCGTGGGTCTGTCGTTTTTTTCACGTTCAAAAAAGCTTGAGTAGGCTTTAGCTCCAGGTTCGCACGCCAAACTTATGCCGCCAAAAAACAGTGCCGATACATTCGGTTCAAGATTGGGCATATCATCCAGGGCAAGCATCTTGCCAGCCGAGTTCTCATCATAGAAATGGTATGTTGCATGCCCGTCAACAAAATTGACAAATGCAAGCGTGGTTGGTCTGCCGGACGTCACGGCATAAGATATATGCACGTTGCTCGACACAAGAAAATCGGAAAGCTGTTTACCGAACAAGTCAGTTGAAAGCCCGGTCAGCAACCCGACATTTGCTCCCAGACGACCAAGAGCGATTGCAGTATTATATACAGATCCGCCAGGATGCGGAATGAAACCTGATTGGCCCGAATCAGTTGAGCAGGGAATCATGTCTATTAGCGACTCGCCACAACATAAGATCATCTGTATTGAACCTCGTTTAAAATGGTAAAATCCGTCTTGATTGAATTTTTGATTACAAGTTGCGCGTTTCGCATGTTATTTTCAAGCGCTCGCTTTTTGGCATTGCATTCGGGCACCGCCATTTCGAGTCATCGTACCGCCAGCCTGCGCTCCAATTCCACCATATTTACTTCAAGCCAGGTTGAAGATCATATGCGCGGCATATATCTGCCCACGGATTATGGTCGAGAAGCAGGTGGTTTCCCTCCACAAGAAATATCCCGCTATCGGCATCAATGCTCCCCATATCGGGAAGAGTTCTGTCCGGCTTTCTGTCAAAGTTTGGATGCCTGACACAATATCCATTTGTATTTTTCAAAATTGCGGCAAAGGCGCTTGTGTGAAAGGTTTCTAGTGTGCCTTTTCGCGCAAGCGGTCCAAGTTTTTTAATTCCATGTTTTCAAAATGTTATCCATACATTGTAAGAATTGCGGTTGACAATTGCAATGCCTTCCTTGGATTTTTTGCAAAGCCTGTTTTTTCTGATGCCGGCGAACCGGCTACGGCTGCAGTCAACCTCGGTTTTTTTCATGCGCGCGAATCAAATATGGTGCGCAACCTGTCAAGGGGCATGCGGCTCAATCATTTGTACCTGGCTGCTGTTGCCGTTATTCAAATGGGGCGGGGCCATTGCTCAAATTTCAGTATTGGAATGATTTTTGATGAAGCTCAATTTAAAAATTGCAAAATTCTGTATTAAGCGTGATTTGGCTTTTTTCGATTTGCTGTTAATTTGCTGGAAATGCATCTGAGCGTCTAACAAAGATGCAATGAGCCGATATGCAGGGAACCTGCAATTTGTGTTTTACCGGTGGAAAGATATTGTAGATACGCGCGAGATATTCGTAAATAGAATCAATCAAGGGATCAAATCAAAGTGGCATGCGCAACCAAAATGAACGGGTTGTGATTACGCTGGTTGGCAAAATGGTCCGAATTCCAAAAACCGAGATTTCCAAATTAACCGGTCTGTTGGCGCAAACCGTATCGGTAATCATGCTCGGGCTTGAAATAGGACGGGTTGCCGGTAAGGAAAAATCCAGTTCGCGGTAAAGTCGGACAACCATCCGTGCCAATGGAGCTAAATGCCGACGGAGCGGTTTTCTCTGGACTCAAAGTTGGCCGGCGAAGCATTGATATTGTATTGGTGGGCTTTCAGGGAATTGTCCGGAGCAAAATATCACGCACGCATGCACGATCATTCCAATTCCGACGAAGTCGTCCATTTTGCACATGACTCCATTCATAATCCAATCGAACGGATTCAAGACGGGTAGGGGTTCCGTCTAGCTGGAGACTTTGCATTGATCGCAGTCCTTCAACTTTGGGATTGGTCGGGCGCTTCGTCGGGCATCGATGCGTCACTAATGGAAGTGTGGCGTGATCATGACATTTCTGGTCATCTTTCGGGTTTGCTGGAGTTTCCGGTATTACTTTGCAATGACGCTTCCGTGGCTTGTTGCGTTGAACTGGTATTTGGCGTTATGAACCCGACCAAATGATTTTCCGTATTTTTTCTTGATTCCCTCGCTGTTACCGGACTGTTTTTCGACAACAGGCTTTATGCGGGGCCGGGCGGTAACGCTGCCGCTCCAGGTTCGATTATGGTTGAAACTTTCAATGGCGCTGCAAGGCAACTTGTTAACGCGGTCTCCTTGTAGGTTTCTGAGCAAAACGTTGTTTGCGCTGGAGGCTGGTATCTGATTTCGAAAAACCGGACGATTAACGGATTCCGGACAATGTTCTTTATGATTGAGTTGAATCGGCGTCAAACGCATTGGCTGAGGCTATTGCCAGTACTGTTTGCCTGATTGATTTGGAATGCGTGATCATAGATTGACGGGTTGCCGAAAAAGGAGCGATCCAGGATTGTCGAGGACACCAAATTCATATTGAGCAGCATGATTGCTCCCGGTGTTGGATTGCTGTTGTTAAGAGTTGGACCTTAAGCCGAGACTCTCGCGTGATGGGGGTGACCAGTCTTCCATTGTCGGAGAAATTTCTGGTTTACCGATGGGTGTATGTATGGAAAGTGATTATGTGCATCGTAAATTCGCATAATGGGTATTATGTTAAAACTTTACGCTATTGGCTTCATGCGAATGCAACTCCGCTGTGCCTGGCATCGATTGCTTTAACGCATTGGCAATGGCATGTTGGCAGTAAGCGTGCGCAGCATTGCCGAAACCCGCCTGAAATCAGTAATTCCAGATAATTTTTTAATAAAATTATTCAATGATTTAAAATGTGTTTTGAAAAATTTTTCGTAAACTTTGTATCTGATTTTGCAGGGGTTTTTAGACTTTCGCGGCAAAGAAATCATTGAACATCAGTTTTTTTATGGAGTAAGGGACAGTTTGAAAAAAAACAGGAACTAGCGGGAATGACTGGCCTGAAATCATCGGTGCTTGTGAAATAAATGAATTAAATATATAAATCGCGAAATCTGCGAAAGGATATAAAATCAATGACTTCCATTCTGATCTTGAACGGTGCGAATTTAAACATGCTGGGCACAAGACAGCCGGAAATATATGGCAGTGCAACGCTGGATGATATCAAATCTCTGTGTATTGCAAAAGCTGAAGAAATGGGTATTGGGATATCTTTTCAACAGAGCAATTCCGAGGGCGCTCTCATTGATGAGGTGCATATGGCAAAAAACCATCAAAATGGAATAATAGTCAATGCAGGCGCATACACTCACACTTCAATTGCACTGATGGATGCACTGATTTCGGTTGACTTGCCGGTTATTGAACTTCATCTCTCAAACATACACGCTCGAGAGGAATTTCGCCACAAGTCCTATATTGCAAACGCCGCAATCGGGATAATCTGCGGGTTTGGCGCTTACGGATATGAATTGGCCATTGATGCGATGACCAGACATCTCGGCATCAAGCGCTAGACAAAACCGGCCGCCGGGTAATTAATCCCCCTTCCCTCAGGTGTTTGGAAAATAGTCTTCACAGGATCCTTCCCGATACACATCCGCGGTGCTGCAATGCAAACCGCCGCCAAACGCGTATGCGTCTCTAAGATCCACCTCGACAACCTCCATGCCAAGCTTGTCCATTTGCTCCGCCTGGTATATTTCCGATTTTTCAACGCAAACCGTTTTTGGATCCAGTACAAGTACATTCATTGATAGCCACACTGAAGAATAGCACAAAGGAGGCGGCGCATTGTGCGCGGGTTGAGCGGCATCGACAATTTCCCAGCCATTGTCAAAAAACCACTTGCACTGCTCTTCTGGAAGCTTCCGTTGCGAATTGCCGATTATCAATCCCGGACGAAGGGGCGTGAATGTGGCGTCAATGTGAATTGGATATGGATCGCCCGGAAAGTTAACCGAGTGAATTCGATGTGACGGGAAATGTCTGCGCAACCACTCAATGCCCTTCAGATTGGTGGTAAACCCATGCTGCACCACGAGGTCGCGACCAAATCTAAGCACATCCGCCGCATCAAACAGAGGCTCTTCCTCGGTTGTGACAAAATGCCTTTTGGAAACCCATTGCAGTCGCTCTTCAATGGAAATGCCGTCTGAAAGATAATCCTGATGGTAATCCGCATCTGTAAGCCGAGGCTTGGGTGCGGCCTCATGACGAAAATTGGAATCCTCCTCCCAATATTTCTGCAACAACGGGCGGTAATTAAGATACTCGAACCAGCGACAGCGGTAGGACATTGTCGCCTCCAGAATTTCGCTTCCAACAGTCAGCAACACATCTCTTGGCGGCATGCACCCAAATTGATTCCCGATATGAAAGTCGGGAGTTGTCACCGGCAGGCTATGGTCAATTGGCACAGGTCTGTCGACTCTTATGCCTCGCGCCTCAAGCTGTCGCGAAAACTTGTCGAGAAGCTCGTTTGCCCTATCAATAGTCTCCTGAGGACGACGGCCCTGCCGCCCGCGCATATCGCTATCCTGCGGAACTTTTGCGTCAACCGCAGGTTCCGTGAGAGGGATATGGCAGTCATCCGCTCTGCCGACAATTACATGACGCAAAGGATCCCATTCATTCCAGCTGTTAA
>JAPOTF010000190.1 GCA_026709325.1 Roseovarius sp. | reverse complement strand
ACCCGGGCGGCGGCACCTCCTTGAGGTCCGGATGGATGATCGCCGCCCCGGGCGTCGGGTGATGGCGGGTCCCGTGCCGTCCCGGTGGTTCTTCACGCGGCGGTCTTTGCATTTGACGCTCCTGGAGGAATGGTGTCCGGTCCCGTCAACCGCCATCGGGAATGACCCCCGGGCGCGGTCCGTTTCTCCAGCGCCCTGTCGCGCCGCAGGGCCTCGTGCATCTTCGAGAAGCACCCGGCGCAGGTGGCGGGGGTCGACCTCGTCGAGGCGCTCGCGCATCCGCGTGCCGGATGGAGACTGCTACGGCGCCCGCTCCACCCCGAACGGGGAGCGGAGATTCCCGGCCATCACCGGATCCCCGCCGCCGCGGGTGTTTCGGTCGAACCGCAACAGAGACGGCGTCTTGAAGGAGAACACCGCAAGACCCGACATGAGGCAGTCGTAAAGGCCCGCGCCTCGGGCCCTGACCGAATCGGGGATGCCGTCGAAACGCTTTCGCATCGTCTTCAGCATCCCGGGCATCCACAGATGCCCGCGGAAGGGTTTTTTTGTCATGTTCCCGCCCGGTTTTGCCTCGCAATGGCCGGTTCCGGGCAAAAAGGTTTTCGGCGATCATATCAACCCATTGCAGAACAACAAAAAATAAAACCGGCGGGAATCACTGCTCTGAGATAATGTCTTCATCTTCGCATGTAAAATTGATCGACCGACGGTCCACGGCGGCAGCTTAACAACATTTCTCATATGATTCTTCATGATATCCATTTCATGTTTCGTTCAAAAAGTAGCTGGATGTTCTCCGTTTCCGCGAGAACCGCATTCCTTCAATATTATGCTATTCGGCTTGGAGCGTTGTAATAAGGCAATCGAACAATTCTGGATGACGACAATTGTTAACCGGTCGGATTCTTATGCAAGGGGAAACATTGCGATGATCAGGTATTCTTGCCGTGCTTCAAAATCTTCTTCTATCGAAACTTTTTATTGAGCATAAAAGACCGTTATGATTCCGAGATTCCGATGAAGGTCAACGTGGACTTAAGTGTGACGAATCTGATTTTCTTATCACCGATAGAGCAATAAAGATGGATATGATCTGGCCATCAAGCAATAATGGATTTTCATGACTGAAGTTAACCTTACCCAAGCAGAAGCTGATGCACTTATTCCATGCAGAAGCGGCGGGCCGATTCTACCAATTTGAACTATCCGGGTTTGGGAGGAAGGGTCACAGCTCCCTTGGTCTCAGTGGACGGAAAAGAACGTTTCCTCCTTGATGTTTGGCGTTCAAAGATTACTCTCGGTAAGGGGACATACCAAAATCGCGGGCGAAAAACCGTGATATTGGCAAGGCTCGATTTCGGTGGTGCGCCGCATCGCAACCCGGATGGCAAGGAAATCGATATACCCCATTTGCATCTTTACCGTGAAGGGTTTGGAGATAAATATGCTTTTCCGGTTCCGCCCGACAAATTCTCGAATCCTTCCGATCCTTGGTTGACGCTTGAAGATTTCATGCGATTCTGCAACATAATTGAACAGCCGATCATTATCAGGGGGCTGTTCACATGATATATGATATACAGGCGCTTCTGGACAGTTATTCGGCTTGGCTGAAAGACCGGACAAAAATTCGTGAAATTGAAGACCACGTCGAGATAACCACACCGTATTTAGACCGGCACAATGATTATCTGCAGATTTATGCCAAGCGTACCAATGATGGTTTTGTTTTGACGGATGATGGATATATTCTAGATGACTTGGAGCTATCTGGCTGCAAAATCGACACCTGTAAACGTCAATCCATGTTTAATACCATACTTAACGGTTATGGTGTGAAGGTGATTCAAAGGGCTCTAGAGGTAGAGGTAACTCCCGATAATTTTTCCCTAAAAAAGCACAGCCTTGTGCAGGCAATGCTAGCTGTAAACGATCTATTCTATCTAGCCACGCCAACCGTTATTAACCTTTTTTACGAGAATGTGTCGGATTGGCTGGATATTTCCGATATTCGCTATACACCAAACGTCAAATTCACTGGCAAGAGCGGCTATGATCATCGTTTCGACTTTGTCATACCAAAATCGAAAATGCAGCCTGAACGGATCATGAGAGCCATTAATCGTCCGAATCGCAATGCCGCGCAAGTAATGGCCTTTTCTTGGAGCGACATCAAAAAAGTGCGTTCCCCCGGGGCTCGCGCCTATGCAATTCTGAACGACTCCGAAAAAACTGTTTCCGATAACGTTTTGGATGCAATGCGAAATTATGAGGTGCATCCGATACAGTGGTCCAATCGTGGCGCATTGGTCACTGAATTGAACACATGATCACGCCAAGCGTTGTGTCTAACGAGGACTTGATTGGACACTATGTTAAAATATGCCATAATTGTCAATAAATTATCCAATATAGTGAGTTTAACAAGAAGTGACGCAACTGAGAATTGAATCGGCCATATCAGATTTGATCAACCCGCTAATGGCGAAAAACTTGAGAGAAGAAAATTAGCAACAGAAATTCAAGGACCGGCACCTTCTTTCCGGTTTGCCCCCGATGAGCACCCAGGTATCACGTCTTCTGGAGATTTAGCCATAGTTACGATGTCGTCCCGAAATACCCGCCAAGCCGGAGTGCGGCGTCCGTAGCTACACCCCGTTGGCCATTAAAGATTATCATTACCCGATTCACTGGCACGTCCAGCGACTCCGACAGCGCATTGGGCGACGGCCCGAAATCATACAACTCTTTTGCGGAGGATTTCACCTGGATGCAGTACTGGGTTCATTGGTTTTTCGTTCACGGCATTCTCTCTCAATGACAGTTCCACTTTCTTCATCGATCGAGAACAATGTACTCCTGAAGACATAGTCTGTTCTGGTGATCGCCTTTATTTCCGCAGCAGACAATGGCGGATCGATTGTCCGGAACCCATTCAAGGTCATGAAGTGCTCCTCGTCTGCATAATCTTTATTCCCTTGGTAGGGCGCTCTCTCAACTCTGCCGGAGGCGCTTCCCATCGCAACAATGCCGATTCCAGACTTATAGAGAAATACAGTGTCTCCCTTGGCGAGTTGATCAATTTTATGCTTCCAAGGATCAAAGTATGCCGCCGCCTTTTTGCGTTTAATCATATCATAATGATCGGCAGGATTGTTGCGATGGTTTGTATTCAATATGAAGAATTTGGTTGAAACATCCTCGTATGGATTATCTTCAATGGCGAATCGGCTGATTTCCATTAGGAAGGAACCATCCTTGTCCGGATACAAACGATACACCCATGGCCGAACATCAAGCCAGAGAACCGCCAATATTGAATTGCCCTCCGGGTCTGATAATCGATGCCATTTGTCAAGATAACGAACACTTGTCCACGGTTGAAGTGGTCCTTTTCCAACGTAACATCAAATGCCGCCATGTGCGCCTCGTCCATCGAACGATTTCTTGAGTCGAAACGTTGAAATAAGTGATTGAGCTGTTCGTAGTCATATATTCCGAATATCTGACCGTAGCGTAACGCTTGCAAAAGGTTTTCAGACTTCGCTTCCCAAATCTTGATTTCGAAGATGTACAGCTTTCCCTGCTTGTCTATCGCAAGCAAATCCGGCTCCTCTTTCCCAATCTGGGATTGACCAATTAGTAACAACTCTTCATCAGGAAGCAAACGGTCGAGAGAAGAGAACAGGATATCTTGCAGCCCGCGCTCATTAAGGCCAAAATCTCCGAGCCGTTTCCCGGTTATACGCGTGGCGGATTGACGGGGTTCCAAGTTAATTCGAAAAAGCATTGCTTCTGTCCCAATATTCCCAAAACAAGGGATATCGCGCCTGTAAATCGCCCAAAGCAGCTTTACGAAACCCGCGGATATCCAACAAGATCATTTTCCATTCATTCCCGCTAACTCCCGTTCTTCGTAAACCATCCCTTCTTCCATGAAAAAACCAGCAATTCCCGCTAGAATTTCTTTTCGTTGTTTTGCAATGGGTTAGATGGATTGCCGAAAACATTTTTTCGTGGACTTTTGCTGCCGGAATCGGCGAGCTCGTCGCACAGCCGCCCGACAAGTTCGGCGACTTCAATTTTAGCCAGTTCGCGGAAGGCGTTGTAGAAGCTTTGCGTCTTGCACCTTCGTGAACCGCATCCTTCCAGTCCTCGTCGAAGACGGCGGCGCAGGCGCGAACCTCGTTGCACGATAGGCGCACGACTTACTACGCCTCCTGATCGAAATAGTCTTCGTCGATCCGCTTGATCTCGTGACGGACCCGTGTTCGTACGCCGATACCATGCCGGACCATCAGGCGAGCGAGTTCCGCGCCGTCAATGAGAATGATCCGCTTGGGACTCCGCGCCACATAGTTAGATGCGGCGCGCGTGAATCCGGCCGTGGTGACGAAAACACCCTTGGTCGTACCCGCAGCATCGATCGCGCCCGCGAAGTCACGCAGGTCGCCTTCGCCGACGGCGTTGCCTTCCGCGTATTTCTTCACCTGCACATAGACCTCGTCAAGGCCGAGCGCGTCTTCCCTGATTGTGCCGTCAATTCCACCATCGCCCGAACGCCCCGTCACTTGGCCCATCGCCGCATCACCACCGCCGTAACCCATCGCTATGAGCAAATCCACGACCACACGTTCGAGAAACGCAGGTGCCGCATCGCGAACCCGATGTAGCACATCGGCTTCCAGCGCGCCGCTCAAATTACGGGCCGCCCGGTCCAGTGTTTCTTCCGGTGTTTCCGAGAAATCTTCGTTCTGCTTGAACGCCACATCCTTGCTGCGAGGCGGAGCGTTCGTCCGTTGACGCCATTCGACGAAATCGGAGTACTCTCCAAGCAGCTTCAAATCAATGCGCGAAGGCTTGCGCGACAGCAGGCGTTCACCTTCCGGCGTCAACCGATAAAGGCCGCGACGGACTCGCTCCAGCAGCCCGGCGTGCGCCATGTAGATCACGGCCCAGCTCACACGGTTCACGAAGACCGTTTGCCGACCGCGCGGGAGCATTTCCTGGACATCTTCGGCAGAGAGTCCCTCGGTGGCAGCAATACGTTCGCGCACTTGAGCAAGCGTCGGTTCCCCACCATCGGCGAACGCTTCAAGGGTAGGAAGCATCAGTGACTGAAAATCAGGAACGGGCATCGGCCACCGCGCCTTTCTCCGTCGACGGCAGGGGCGTTACGCGTTTCGCGATCTCCCGGCCCGTCGCGATCTTTGCTTGGCGAAACTCCCATGTCTTCGGCAAGTTCAGCCAGAGTTGCGGCGTCGTCCCGAAATACCGTGCGAGCCGCAACGCCGTGTGTCGGCGCTCACGCCTCGCTGGCCGTTCAAGAATCATCGTCACCCGGTTCACCGGCACGCCCAGAGCAATCGATAACGCGTTGACCGACAATCCGAGTTCATCGATCTCGCCACGCAGGATTTCGCCGGCATGAACCGGCCTCATTCCGTTCCAGGCGTTCATGTCATCTCCCTCTCTCAGTGATAATCCACGATCTCCACATCGCACGGCCCTTCGTCCGTCCAACGAAAGCAGACGCGCCATTGCGCGCTGATCCGAATGCTGTGATGACCGGCGAAGCCCTGATATGCCGCGGTGCGCATCTCGATCCTTGAAGCTTCGAATCATATGCGCCAACTATAACCTTCTGTGACGGATTCCGCCAGGATTCCAGTGGTCGGTAGCGGACGCGCGCTTTCAGCGGCGATTTCGGAATCACCGGCGAATGCAGCAACCGGATTGCCGGCGCCGACATAAATTTTCACGTCACCAATATCGAAACTCGTGAAATGGAGATAACATGCCGACTCGCGGCCAAGCCGCGTCGACGTTCCGGCCCGTATCGTCCACGGCCGTGCGCCGCAGAGATGACGACCGAATCCGCACCGCCACCGACAGTGCGGGCCGGGCGGGTGACGGTGACGCGGAACTTCGCGCATTGCCTTGTTATCCTCCGTTTCCCATAGTGCTGCTTGAAAACCGCCCGGCAGTTCAGGGACCGTCCCGGGATGCGCGCGGCGGGCGATGCCGCTCAGATGCTGCTAGCGCCAGGCGCCTTTGGCGGAACGGCTTTCATCGCCCGAGCGCCTGTGCGGCAGGGAAGCGTGATCGGGACACCCTTCGGCGCCTGGTTCTCACACCCCACGCGACATGGATGGCGCGACATTTTCTATCCCGGCCGCTGTCGGATGTTGTCAGGCAGCCATGTGGCCAGTTCCGGGAAGGCTATAAGCACAAACACCATAAGCA
>JAPOTF010000115.1 GCA_026709325.1 Roseovarius sp. | reverse complement strand
GTCACAATGGTAGGCCCGGAGGGACTCGAACCCCCAACCAAAGCGTTATGAGCGCTCTGCTCTAACCAATTGAGCTACAGGCCCGCCTGTTTGTCCGCAATATGCGTGTCGGTGATTATAGTCAACCCTTTGCAATTGAATTAAATCGCATGCCGGTTTATCGCTGTTTCGGACGGCATGAAGGAGTGTTTAAATGCGCGGCTGCAAGAACGGATTAACCTATGCGGACGCAGGCGTGGACATCAATGCGGGTGATGCGCTGGTGGATAGAATTATGCCAATGGCAAAGCGCACTGAACGAAAAGGTGCCATGTCCGATCTTGGCGGATTTGGCGCGCTTTTTGATCTTGCGGCTGCCGGATATTCGGACCCGGTACTTGTGGCGGCCACAGACGGAGTTGGTACAAAACTGAAAATAGCAATTGATGCGGGCATATTGAATACAATAGGCATCGATCTTGTCGCGATGTGCGTCAATGATCTTGCATGTCAGGGCGGGGAACCGCTTTTTTTCCTTGACTACCTTGCCACCGGGAAGCTGGATGCGGATCAGGCGGCAAGCGTTATTGAGGGAATTGCGGAAGGTTGCTTGATTTCAGGATGCGCGCTTGTTGGCGGAGAGACGGCTGAAATGCCCGGCATTTACCGCAATGGCGATTTCGACCTTGCCGGGTTTGCGGTCGGTGCAATGGAAAGAGGGAGGTCATTGCCAAGTGGAATTGCCGAAGGTGACGTGCTGCTTGGACTTGCAAGCAGCGGAATTCACTCAAACGGCTTTTCTCTGGTGCGAAAACTGGTGGAGCTTTCAGGTCTCGAATGGAATTCGGCTTGCCCATGGAGTGCCAATGCCTTGTCCGCGGAACTGCTGACACCAACCCGCATTTATGCAAGGCAATTGCTGGCCGCTCTCAAGTCGGATGGAGTGCACGGTCTTGCGCATATAACCGGAGGTGGAATAACCGGCAATCTCCCAAGAATAATTCCCGCTGGCCTCGGGGCGGTTGTGAATTTGGACGCATGGGAAATGCCACCCGTCTTTAAATGGCTGATGCGGCAGGGCAATATTCACGAATCTGAAATGCTCAAAACATTCAACTGCGGCATCGGAATGATGATTTGCGCCGATCCCGCTCGTGTGGAGGAGATATCCAATATGCTCGCTCGAAAGGGGGAAACGATATTCAGGCTCGGCCGCATATGCCGCGTCGATGGCGTCCTCTATGACGGAACGCTGGCATGAACAAGCGGGTTGCCATTTTTATTTCCGGAAAAGGGAGCAATATGGTTTCGCTTGTGGAGAGCATGGTCGGTAACCATGTTGCGAGGCCATGCCTCGTCCTTTCCGATAATCCATGCGCGGAAGGCCTTGAAAAGGCGCGGAAACTTCGGGTTCCCGTTGCGGTTGTCGACCATCGGGCCTTCAGCGGCGATAAACGGGCATTTGAAAGCGCAATGATCGCGGAACTTGACAAGGCTTCTCCACAAATCATCTGCCTTGCGGGCTTCATGCGCATATTAAGTAGGGAGTTTTTGCTTAAATGGCATGACCGGGTTTTAAATATTCATCCGTCACTTCTTCCGAAATACAAGGGCCTTGACACGCATGCGCGGGCAATTGAGGCAGGTGATCGGGTCGCCGGCTGCACCGTTCACAAAGTGATGCCTCAAGTGGATTCAGGCGAAATTATGGGAACAGCCAAGGTGCAGATTTACAAAGGTGACACCCCGGAGGCGCTTGCCAAACGCGTTTTGGAAAAGGAGCACATGCTTTATCCCAAAGTGCTCAAGAGGTATAGCTTGGCCGATTACAGACCCGTTTTTATGGAATTTGATCGGGTTTGCCGCTGATCTGATGGCGGACGGAAATGCTTTCACATTGCTGGGTATCGGTTGAAAATGAAAATAATAACGGCAACACGGGAACTTGCGGCATTTTGCCAGCGTGCGCATGAGTGCGCATACGTAACCATAGATACCGAATTTGAGCGTGAGCGAACCTATTTTGCCAAATTGTGCCTTATACAGATGGCATTGCCCTCAAGAGGTCCTGAAGATGCGGTTTTAATAGATCCCATTCAGGGAAATGTCAATTTGGCGCCCTTTTATGCAATTCTCCAGAGCGAATCGGTGATAAAGGTCATGCATGCCGCGCGGCAGGATATTGAGATATTTTTTGAAGACAGCGGCCGGATTCCACGCCGGATTTATGACACTCAGGTTGCGGCGATGATATGCGGATACGGAGACCAGAGAGGATATGCCGATCTGGTCAAGACAATCTGCGGCATGACCATTAGCAAATCGTCAAGAAACACAAACTGGTCGAGAAGACCGCTGGATGGAAGGCAAAAGCTGTACGCGCTAGGGGATGTAACCCACCTAAGGGACATTTACGAGTATCTTGACAGTAAAATTCGACAAATGGGCCGCGAGGAATGGGGCGCGGAGGAGATGCGCGCGCTTACTGACCCGGAAACATACGTAAATCATCCAGAAGACGCATGGCGACGACTAAAGCACGGGAAAGCATCTTCCGAATATCTCTCCGTATTGCGTGAACTTGCGGCTTTTAGAGAAAATCAAGCAAAATCGGGCAACATTCAACGAGGCAGGGTTCTGAAGGACGAAGTCCTGCTTGAACTGGCATCGTCGAAACCGCTTTCGATTCAGGAGATAGGCCGGTCTCGCCTGATTCCAAAACGCGCATGCGGCGGTCAAATCGCCGAAGGGATTTTAAAGGCCGTTAGAGCGGGAATCGATTGCCCGCCGGAACTTCACCCCCGGACTGGAAGCGCCATGGCTGACAGCAGGCAGTCCAATTCCGCATTGGCGGACCTGTTGCGGGTTCTGCTAAAGGCCAAGGCGGAGGAGTATGGCGTTTCAGCCCGCCTTGTTGCCAAAACGGCCGACATTAACGCGCTTTCGGAAGGCAAACGCAATCTTGCGGTTCTAAGAGGCTGGAGAATGGAAGTGTTCGGAAGAGACGCTTTGAGAATTTGCGATGGCAAATCTGCCCTGGTTGCCCGTGAAGGCGAGGTTGTGATGGTCGACCTTTGATGTTCAGCGATGATATGCGCGAACCCCGTTTCTTCCGCTGACCCTTATTTCATCTATTTGCTCTAGTTCTTCACTGTTCAGGTAGTCTCCAGCCTGAAAAGCGCGCGTGTTTTTGGAACCCTGCGGCGTTGTTAGCGGGTGCAGGGCTCTCAACTCATAACTCATAATGCCGTCCACAGGCATTTCGCTTACCCTGACAAGACGAACATCATGTGCTCCCTGTCTGCTTGAAACGCCGCTTGCGCGCACAATGGCTCCAATCCCGGTATGTTCCAGATTGATTTCGGTTACCTCCGTGACAAGCGTTCCCTTGTACACTTCTCTCTTTTGCCTTATGATATCCAGAATGCTGCCTTCTTCATTTTCCTGAGATCTCGAATTGCCGCCAAACACGCCTTTTCGGGGCTTGGTGTCTATGAGCGGATTCCCGCCCTCGGCATCATTCGATTCTTCCGCTTTGTCTCTGCCGCAAGCGGCAACAAGGATTGCCGAAAAAGCCAGCACCAGGATTTTAAATCGCATTTTGAGCACCATGTGTTCCAGAATTTCAAAACATCCTATATGTTACAGTGCGGGGTTTGGCAATGGCCGCGGGACCAGAGCGCGTGGCCGGTGCAGACAGCCATTATGCGGCGAAACACGGAGAGCAACCGATGGCAAGCAAGGCATTTGAAGAGATACTTGAGGATTTTGAGTTTCTGGAGGACTGGGAGGACCGTTATCGCTACATCATCGACAAGGGCCGGGTTATGGAGCCGCTTGACAACGCTCTCAAGGTGCCCGCCACAAAGGTGGATGGATGTGCAAGTCAGGTTTGGCTGCATCCCAAGATAGAAAACGGGAAGTTCAGTTTTGACGGTGATTCCGATGCCATGATTGTTCGAGGGCTTATTGCGTTGCTTCGCGCTCTTTATAATGACTCTCCAGCCGGCGACATTGCGAATATCGATGCTCATGGACAACTTTCGCGTCTTGGTCTTGATAGGCACCTCTCCTCGCAGCGCTCAAACGGTTTGCGGGCGATGGTGGAAAGAATTAGGACCGTGGCGATAAATTCGTAAAAGGGAAAAGCGCCGCGAATGCATGCCGTTGCATGTAATTCCTTCAGAGGTTCACGCGCCGTGACTAGGCCTGATCCCGAAGCGCCGCCTCAAGGTCCCCATAGCCCGTATATCTGTATTCAAACTGAAGACCAAGGCGATTGGCGCATTCGCTGGCCAACTTTCGAAGAGATTCGTCTTTGGTTTGGGCCTGATAGACAAGTTTCGTGTAATTTCCAAACATCATATCTCGCAGTTCAGGGTGCCTGTCGAGACCCATTGGCTCCCAGACAAAAGCGTCAAACTGCCTAACCAGAAAATCGGTCAGATAAAATGCCGTGATCTCCTCCCTTTGCGCAAAGGCCGAGTTGCCCTCAAAGAAGGAATAGCAGTGCGGTCCCTCAATCATCTCAACACCGAGTTCGTCGCATTTCCTTTCAAGAAGCCCTCCCGTACCGCAATCCGCATACACCACAAATATTTTTTGGTACATGTCGCGTCGTTCGCGAATTAGGTTTTCCACGGCCGTGACGATTTTTTCGGGATGAAGATGATATTTTGCAGGCAGGCACTGTAGTTCCATATGCCTCCATCCATTCGCATCCCGGATTGCAAGTATTTCACGTGCGAGGGCGCCGCATGCGACAAGCAGGATTTTTCCCGCACCTGACTCGGCGTATCCGGAATCAGACAAAATCTGATCGCTTAAAACATTTTCCATGGATGGTCCAATGCGAAATTCCGAGATGAAAATTAAAACCCGTGAATTGCCGGGCGTCAGCCAACTCTCATGGCGCCCTGGTTGTGCTTTCTTTTCATCATGTCCTTTGCCGTCTCGACAGTAACCGCCGCATCTCTGCAATAGGCGTCGGCGCCTATTGCCTTGCCAAATTCCTCATTCAGCGGAGCGCCGCCCACAAGAACAATATAGTCGTCGCGGATGCCCTGTTCCACCAGGGTGTCGATCACAACCTTCATGTAGGGCATTGTTGTTGTAAGCAGGGCGGACATCCCCAGAATGTCGGGGCCTTCGTTCTCCAGTGCCATCAGATAGTTTTCAACAGGATTGTTTATGCCCAAATCCACAACCTCAAAGCCTGCGCCCTCCATCATCATGGAGACCAGGTTTTTTCCAATGTCGTGAATATCGCCCTTAACGGTGCCGATTACCATTTTGCCCACGCGGGGAGCGCCCGTTTCAGCCAGAAGTGGCTTGAGAATCGCCATTCCTCCCTTCATGGCATTGGCCGCCAGCAAAACCTCGGGAACAAAAAGAATGCCGTCGCGAAAATCCTTTCCCACGATGGTCATTCCCTCTACAAGTGCCTTGGTTAAAATGTTGTAGGGCTCCCACTTGCGGTTAAGCAATATGCTGACGCCCTCTTCAATTTCCTCTTTAAGGCCGTCATAAAGATCGTCCCACATTTGCTGGACAAGTTCCTCATCATCCAATTCCGAGAGGATTATGTCGTCTTCGTATTCTTCGGACATGACAAGTTCCCTGCTTGCGTTGCTTCCAACGCCATTTTTGTTCCGTGGCAGATAATGTCAATACGCATTTATTCAACTGTTCGGTTTGCGACTTGAAACATTGCCATACCGACTCGCCGGCTTGATTAAATGGTGGCATTGGAATCGTCAGGCATGTTCCATTTAAAAACGCCCGAATTCACGCCACGCCCCATTTAAATGCATGATAACTCGCGTTTGACGCCGGATTGTTTAAGACGGTTTCACGCAGTTGGACGCGACGCTGGGTATGAGACTTTTTGCGATGATGACGCGGCCCGTGCCAATCTGGGCAGTGTCGCCGATTTCACGTCATTCGACGCAAGGCCAATGTTGACCAGGGAGGATTTGGCGAAATATCTGCTCCCATGCGATTTTTGAGGTTTATCGTTAAATGTTTGCTCATTTTGGTATAATGTTTTATTTTTGTACTGTGAGCCTCTTGCAAAATTATGGGGGAATGTCATGGAAAAAAGGCTTTTCGCATATCAGATGTAGGCAGTGGAAAGGCAAATTCAAGGGCCTGAGGCCGGTTTTCGCGATTTTTCCCGCGGTTCGCCTGATTTCAGGCAATTCGGGCCCCAATTCGGCCAGATTCGCCGGATTCCGGACAGGCGTCATCGCCGCCCGGTGTCCAGACGCCCGAAA
>JAPOTF010000039.1 GCA_026709325.1 Roseovarius sp. | reverse complement strand
CATGCGCGCCTGAAACCCGCAAAACGCCATGTCGACTGAAAAAAAGGCTCAAATGCCGCTAGCGGGAATTGCCGACAGTCGCGTGTTAGCGGCTTGATTGAGACAGATTTGCCATTATAGTACCGAGTAGCAACTTGAGCGGAGTATTTTCCCATGTCCGTAAAGGCTTCGGTATCCCTCACCGACCAGCAAGACAGTTTTGCCCGTGCCCTTGTGAAGGAGGGTCACTATTCCAGCCTGAGCGCAGTCGTGCAGCGCGGGTTGGAGCTTGTGCGATCCGAGACCGAGCGCGAACAGGTGGAGCTGGACGCGCTACGGGCTTTTTTTGAGGCGCGGAACAACGGCCTGTTTATCTCCGTTGAGGAAGGACGCAAGCGCACCGAAGACATGATCGCAGCGAAGCGCCGTGCCAAGGGGCTATAACGTCTATCGCAGTCTTTCCTGCGATACTGATCTCGAAATCATTTTCGACCACTTGTTCGACGCCTATTGCGATCTTGGCGATTCGGTTGACGAAGCCCTTGCGCGGGCGACAGAGCGCATCCGTGGAATAGAGGACGCGCTGGAAGGGTTGGGGAACGTGCCGTTCCAGGGAACCCTCGAGCCTCAGGTCATGGCCGGGTTGAGGCATGTAACGAAGGACAGTGCCGTGTTCTACTTCCTGGTGGATGAAGCTGCGCATGAGGTCCGCGTCCCGGGTGTCTTTTTCGGAGGACAGGATCACCGTCGGCATATTCTGAAGCGTATCGTCGATGACGCATCGTAAAATGCGTTATTTTGTTGAGACGGGCGGAAACTGGACTTTCGCTGCACTGGTATCGTTTCACTTGATTTGTTAGTTAAGCAGACATTCGCAGGAGGTCGCAGTGTGGATCGGGAGTGGCCCCTCCTTCGTGTGGACCAGGTTGACTTTCTCATCCAATTGCAGGTCTGGTAGTGTAGACTTGTTAACGAAATAGTTGAATGGGATTGTGACATGAAAAGGCTTGGAAATCTGTCACCTCCGGATTTTGAAGATCTCTGTCGCGATATCCTGAAAGCTGAAACCGGTCAGCGGTTTTCCGCGTTTGGCGCGGGAGCTGACGGCGGTGTTAATGGCAGGCATTCCAAGGGTCCCAAGTCGACCATTCTTCAGTGCAAGCATTATCTGAATTCAACGTTTTCTCAGTTGAAGTCTGCTTTGAAAAGCGCGCCACGACCGCCCTTGCCCGCCACATTGCCTTCCGCCGCGCGCGGAATCTGCGGCGGCATCTCAAGGCGAACGGCATCCGATGAGCGCAGACCGTATCAGGCAATGCCCGACGCGAAGCGGATCTGTCGGATCCTTGGGTTTAAATGGACCACTCGGGCCTTCATCATTGAACCGGCGGAACAGGCCGCAAGCCAGATTCGGACCTGAAAACGGGAAAATACCACGCCCCATTTGAGGGCGTGAATATGGTTATATCAACAACTTGGACGTGTTTGCGCCTGAAGTTAAGAACAGGTGAAAAATCCGTTGGCGGGAATTGCGATTTTCCTTGCCCGGACCAGGCCCGGTGATTATATTGTCTTCAAAGTACAGAACGTCGGGAATGTGGCAAAATCGTGTCGGAGCAAAACGGTCTTGTGGCGCTGGCCCGACAGGTTGTGGTATTGGAGGAATGCACGGAAACAATGAACGAGCGCTACGACAAGGGCTGGGCATTGTTGCGCGAGGATCTGGCCAGGCGGGATGCCGAATTGGCGAAACGCGACAAGAACCTGTCGATTCAGATTTACGCGGTTGCGTTTGGCATTGTTGCCGTAATGATCGTCATTGGCGGAACGATCATCAGCTTTCTGGTTTAGCCTCTCCAGACGACAGCGGCGATTAAAATCCCCCTTGATGTTAATGCCCGGCGTTGCGGGAAACTGGCGGCTTCAGACGTCATGACCATGGCTTGTCGTCCACCCTCATGAACAGCATTGCCGCTCGGCCTCCACACGTCATGCGAGACCGGACCGGTCCCGTGTCGGGAGTAAAGGGGCGGCACCGTGAAACGCGGCGGGCAGGGTTGTTCGCGGAAAACTCGCGGCAACCTTTGCGCATCCCCCTTCCTTCCTCTCCGGTTCTCCCGTCATCCGGGATCATATGGCTCATAGAGAGCGAAAAAAGTCGAAGCAATAAAATCGCTCCGTCACCGCGTCCCTCAAAGCCCGCGTTCGCGCATTGGCGGAAAAAAGCGTCCCATAACTTCCTCACGGTCTCCGACCGGATTCGGGCGGTCGAAGGGTCAGGCCGCGTCCTTCACGGCGCGGGAAACTGAAACCTTGTATGGATTCCAGAGGAGAAAGAACCATGAAACGAACGACCTTGCGCACAAGCGCAATCGCGCTCGGCATCGCCGCTGCGCTCCCCGCCACCGCCCAGGAATGGAACCTGGGATGGGGCGGCTTCATTCACCAGCACGTCGCGTTTGGAAACAATGAAGTGAAAGTCAAACCCGTGGAAGTGAAAAATCTGCACTTTAAGATAAAAGGCGATCACGACGGCAAGAGAACCACCAGCGGTAAATTTGAAATGACGGTTAAGTTTATTGGACGCGACGGTGTTCCCGCCGATGCGCCCAGTACTGCTTTTACAACCAGCCAGCTTGTTCGCGGGACCGGGGAGGATGCAAACATCCTATACGTTAACCCAGTAACAGCGAATTTTGATATTGACACCAGCAACAATGTTCCTGACATTGGCACCGGCCTGGCCACGATTTACTCTGCTCTTGTCGCTCCAATTACAGACGACGCGCCTCAAATCAAAACGATTTACATAAAATCGCGAACGGTGAACAACAACGTAGTTAGCCAGTTAAATTTTGCCGACCTTGCCATCTTTTTAAATGTGATGGAATCAACATATATTGACTTGCCAACGACAGCTTCAGACCGCCAAAAACTGAACGATATTGAAATTGTTATTGTGCAACCTGACGCTCTTACGCCAACACAAGTCACGAACGCAGATGTTGCGAAAACGGACATCACCAACAACGCCTATGACCAGGCGGTGGCGGCCGCTGCCGCATTCAATGCCAAGGCCGTTAACAAGGCCGTTAAGCGGAGCGGCAGCGCGCAGCATTCCAATGTTGAAGTGCACTTCAAGCCGTCCGTCACTCTTGACAGCGGATGGACATTCGGCGCGCTTATCGAGTTCGAGGGCGATGGGGCCGGAATTGACGAAAGCAGCTTGAGCATAAGCAGCGAAAGCGTTGGAACCCTGAAACTGGGCAAGCACGGCGCTCCCCTGATGATGGTTGGCGCGCCAAGCGTCGGCCTTGGAATCAACTCGGGCGACCACCCCAACTTTATTCCGGTTGATCACGGAAGCGGTGCCGTTTACAGTACTGCGGCACCAACGGGCGGCGCTCCCGGCAAGCAGCAGCGCATTTCCTACCAGACCCCCGCGAACATGCTGGGCGGATTGCAGGCCGGCATTGCATACGCCGCCGGAAACACCGACGGGCGCAACAGCGGCTTTCTCAAGACGGCGGAAAGTGACGGCGATTTGTCGGACATTATCGATTTGGGCGTGAAGTTTGCGCAGCCGTTCGGAGAGTCCAATGTCGCCCTTTCCATGCGCTACAGCACCGCCAAGCAGGAAGGCGCGGGACAGAACCCCCGCGAGTTTGGAGTCGGCGCGGAGTTTGGCTTTGGGGGCTTCACGATCGGCGGCGCCTATGCCGACACCGAGCGTGAAGGCATGGACGGCAAGGACTTGTCAAGCAACGGCTGGAACCTTGGCATATCCTACGCAATGGAAGCGTGGACGTTCGGCATTGAGACCTACCAGGGCGAATACGACAACGGGGACGATCATTCCGTTTCCAAGATTGCGGCAAGCCGCAAACTTGCGGATGGCGTGAACTGGGACTTCTACGCTCTGACCGCAAGCAGCAAGAAGACGGTCACTGGCACCAAGGTTCCGGGGGCGCAAGCCATTACCGCGAACGCCTTTAGAGCGGCACTTCCAGGTGAAACGCTGGTGGATTCCACCGCGCGCGTAACCGAAAAGAGCGGCACGGTATTCGGAACCGCGATCAAGCTAAAGTTCTGATAGCTGAACCAGTTTAAACGATCCATTGAGGCGGGGGCCATGGTCCCCGCCTCTTTCTTTTGCGGCGATGCGGCACCGCGGCCAGGGGGTGAATGACATCCCGTGATCCATGCCCGCCTGATCGCCATCCGCGTCCATCTCCACATAGTGCAGGTCAAGCATTCTGGTCATGCGTTCCGGGTCTCCGAACCGCGCGACCCCCTTGAAGAGGCTCACAAGGCCGTACAGAGCGGCAATCCGCCCTTCGGCCTCGGCAAGCCGTTTCCGGTCGTCGATCAACCCGTTTATCATCGCTTCGTACGAATGGAACCTGCCGGTTTTCCGTTTCAGTTCCGCTCGCAGTTTCTTAAGCCGCTCATGCGTTTTCGGGTGGCACCTGAATGCTATGGGTTTAGGGTTCAAAACTGCCTTCCATAATCTTTGCCATGTTGCAAATTGCCGTTGCGTTCGGGGTCTTCAACTTTTCAAGATAGGCAAGGGCGAATGCCGCGCGGATTCCTTCCTCGGTGTCTTTGTTGTTTCTGATAAATTCCAGCTTGTTAATCATTGCTTCATAATCTTTCGTTGGCTTGTCCATTTTTGTTTCCCTTCATTTGATAATGCAAAGGCGGAAGCCGCGGCCCCCGCCTTCATGGATCGTCTGGACTGGTTCAGCTATCAGAAGCTAAGGTTAATTGCGGTTCCGAATGCGTTGCCGCTGGCATCCTTCAACGTATTGATAGTCTGTGTTCTGCCATCCGTTAATGTTCTAGTACTCACGGTTTTGTGCTTGCTGCTGGCAGTGACTGCGTAGAAGTCCCAATGGACGCCGTCGTGAAGTTTCCAGCTTGCCGCGATCTTGGAAGCCGAATGCTTGTCTCCGTCATCGGCTTCGCCCTGATAGGTTTCAATGCCGAATGTCCACGCTTCCATGTTGTAGGACGCGCCAAGGTTCCAGCCGCTGCTTGAATCGGCAAGGCTGTCCCGCTCAACATCGGCGTAGGAACCGCCGAACGTGAAGCCCCCAAAGCCAACGCTCGCGCCGACTCCAAAGTTGCGGGGTTTCTTTTTCGCGCCCTCTTCCTTGGCGGTGCCGTAGCGCATTCCAAGCGCAAAACTGGCATCTCCGAACGGTTGCTCGAATTTCATGGCGACGTCGATATTGTCAGACATACCCGTTTTCTCTTTGGTCAGGAACCCGCTTGTGCGGTTTCCGTCATCGCCCCCGGGCGCGTATGAAATGCCAAACTCAAAACCGGCAAGAGCGTTTTTTGGAGTTGTGTAGGAAATGCGGTCAGACGTTCCGATAATGGACGTGTTGGTGCCGGACATTGCGCCCGAACCTTTATCAACCCTGATAAAGTTGTGGTGATCGCCCGAGTTGATTCCAATTCCAACGCTTGGAGCTCCCACGCCCAGTCCCGTCTTGCCGTGCTTGCCAATTTTCAGGGTTCCAAGGCTTTCGCTGCTAACGCTGATAAAGCTCTGGTCAACCCCTTCCTTGTCGCCCTCAAACTCGATTGTCGCGCCGAAGGTGAGTCCGCTGTCAAGAGTGATTGACGGCATAAAGTGCACTTCCGTGTTGGAATGCATCCCGCTGCCGTTGTAATCTTTGGTTGCGAGGGCCTTGTTAAGCGCAGCAATCTGCGCGTTGGGATCATTAACGGTACCTGTTCGAGTAATCCAAATCGTATAGTCTTCGGCACTGGCACCTGTAGGTAGTGCGGTGGGCACGGTATCGGGGAGACTCAATCTACTAATCATGCCGTGAATGTCGGCGTTATCAACGTCAAGATAATAGTTTCTGACTGCATCGTCAGCAAAAGGGATCACAAGTGCACCATCCCCAGTTATCTCGGTGCTATGAATACCTTCATCGCCAGTTGGGAGGGTGGCAGTAGGATCACGAAATCTTATCTTGACCGGCACCTTTATTGGTTCTTCGTCGGTTCCTAATGTGAACACTTTATCAGAAATGTTCCCAGTCCTTTTCACTTCACTGCTTCCAAACGCGACGTGCTGGTGAATAAACCCGCCCCATTTAAAGTTCCATTCCTGGCCCGTTGCCGGAAGCGCAGCGGCAACGCCAAGGGCGATAGCGCTTGTGCGCAAGGTCGTTCGTTTCATGGTTTTTCCTCCTCTGGAATCCATACAGGGTTGATGTCTCCCGCGCCGTGAAGGACGCGGCCTAATCCATGGATGATCCAAAT
>JAPOTF010000049.1 GCA_026709325.1 Roseovarius sp. | reverse complement strand
GCGGCTCCGAAAAGCAGGGAAAACTAAGCCATCAGCCTATTACCCAACAGGCTAGGGGGTGTAATACCGTTAAAAAAGTAGGTTGGTATTCTGACTCCGTTTTTTGGATCTCCTGATCCTCAGAGATCCACGCCGAGGATCTACAACAGGTTCCACGCTACATGAAATGGTGGACTTACTACCCAATGATTGGGGTAGGCACAGGGGTTAGATACAATACTATATTTATGCTTGACGTACAGCATACATTTTTGCTATCCTATTCATAGATGATACTGAACTATGCTGACAAAAAGACCGAGAAATTTGCCAAAGGGCAGTTTGTAAAGTCGTTTCAAGGATTCGAAGAACAGGCCGAGAAGCGGCTTGCGATCTTAAATGCTGCGACCTCGCTAAATGATCTGCGTTCTTTGCCGAGCAACAGGCTGGAAGCCTTACGAGGCGACAGGGCAGGGCGGTATTCCATAAGGATCAACCAGCAATATCGTATTTGCTTCTCATGGCCTGACGACCAGCAGGGAGCAAGCGACGTTGAAATTGTGGATTACCATTGAGAGAAAGGAGAAAGTCCATGTTTGAGAGAGCTGTCCATCCGGGCATGATTTTAAAAGATGAACTGGGAGAGTTGGGTATCTCCCCGACCGAGTTTGCGCGTCAAATCGACGTTCCTGCGAACCGTGTCAGCATGATCTTGAACGGCAAACGGGCGATTTCAGGGGATACCGCTTTGCGTCTTGGTCATTGGTTTGGCAATGAACCGCAGTTTTGGCTCAATCTACAAAACCAGTTTGACCTTGCAGCAGCCGAGAAGGAAACAGGCAAAGTTATCGGTGCATTGCCCACCAAGGACAATCTACCCCAAGCCACTCTGCTGTAATTTGCCCACAGGAAGGGCAGGGGAAATAATAAATGTGCACTTCGTGTGGATAGAATACACATCAATCGAGCATATAAGTGCTTTGGCTTCTTACCAATTCTAGTGCATTGTATCATTCATTTTATTCCATTTCCTAGAATTTCCGGTAACCCCGCCTCCAGGACCCCGCAAGATCCTCCGGGCCGCGGCTCCACCGGAACGGGCGGGCGTCGAGAGAGTCGAAGACCGCGGTCTTCAGCCGGCTACCGCACCGGCCTCGAGAAGAACCCCTCGACGGCGTTCATCACGGCACCCATCCGGGACGCCGGGGTCGGCGTGAAGTGGAACGTCCAGTCGGGATGGTCCTTCAGCCACTCGCGCACCTCGGCCGATCTGTGGGACGACACGTTGTCGAGGATGACGTGCACCGGGGTTCCGGGCTCGATCCCCTCCGCACCCCTTTCCGCGACGTCGCCGGGGAAGGAGAGAAACTCCTCGTCAATCATGCGCGGGCGGTGCCGCGCGACCGCCCGTCCGCCTCTCTCCCGTTTTGCCGGCCGCTCGCAACGGCGGCGGGAGGACAATGTCACGCTTCCGGAGGAAATGGAAACCCCATGTTTCGAACCGAGCACTAGGATCTATCTCCACGATCTCCTTCAACAACAAAATAGGCGATGCGCCTTAACGGATATTCCCCTGGAAACGGACAGTAAAACAAAAAATCCAGAATTCTTATGCTCGCTGGGTCGGATTGACAGCAACGGTCATTATGAACCTGGGAACATGCAAGTCGTCTGTCGCTTTATCAACCGATGGAAAGGCGATGACGATAATAACGAATTCAAGCGGTTGCTCGATTATCTGATGGCGGATCGGTAAATCCCTTCGGATTTTGCTACAAGACCCAAGACCTGAAGGCCAATCCATATCAGCGTGCAATTTTACATGATTCTCGGCTAAACCCTTATTAACGCCTTAAGACATGACCGCATTGAATGAAAACATCCACTTGTATTAGGGCCTGTTGACAACTGTTTCATTGTGGGCCGAGCATCACCGTTCTCCCAATCGGGTAATTTATTGAGTTTTGCAAAAGATTCACCCTATGTCCCTAACCAGTTCCGGCAGTTTACCGAGATTTTCAATTTCCCGGTAGCGGGGGGAGTTGTCTGGAACGTGGTCTTTTTCATAATCCCATGTATATTCATGGGGCGTGTAAACGCCCCATCCGCCCGCTTCGATCATTGGCCTGATGTCGGAACGCATGGAATTCCCAACCATCATTGAATGTTCGGTCCCATCTCCATGACGACTGAAAATATCGACATATGCTTTGCTGGACTTGTCGCTGACGACCTCAACCTCGTCAAACAGTTCTCCGAGTCCGGACTGCGCAAGCTTGCGTTCCTGGTCCAAAAGATCCCCCTTGGTGATCAGAATCACGCGGTGAGATTCGGAAATTTCCTCAACCGCCTCGCGGGCGCATGGCAGCAGTTCAATGGGGTGGTTGAGCATTTCCCGGCCCGCCGCGATAAGTTCGGAAATGACAGTTGCTGGAACCTTGGACTCGGTAACTTCTATTGCCGTTTCGATCATGGAAAGAACAAAACCCTTGATGCCAAAACCGTAATGCTTGATATTGCGCTTTTCCGCCTCCAAAAGGCGCTCCATGAGGATTTCACCTGGCGTGTGATCTTGAAGAAGTTCCGCAAATCTCTCCTGTGTAAGGCGAAAAAACCGCTCGTTGTGCCATAACGTGTCATCGGCGTCAAAACCTATGGTTGAAAGAAAATTTGCCATTCGATTGCCCAATTCGGTTTTGCGCTATTCACTTTCTGTCATGGCTGATGTAGATTCCCGACAGATACCGACATTAAACATGCAACATAAAAATGCAACATGAGCCTCGCATTTCAGTTTCCGGCAGCGATAGCGAAAACAGCGGGCTAATAGTGGCGTCAAAGCCAAAGCCCAAAACCAAAAAGCCGCCGCTTTACAAGGTATTGCTGCTGAATGACGATTACACCCCGATGGAGTTTGTCGTTGAGATACTGATGAGCGTTTTCAAGATGCCGGAATCCGCGGCATATCAAACAATGATGGCGGTACACAACAAGGGTCTCGCCGTGGTCGGGATATACAGCCATCAGATAGCGGAAACCAAAGTGGCTCAGGTGATGTCATATGCAAAGATGCACCAGCATCCGCTGCAATGCACCATGGAAAAGGAATAGAGTGAGGAAAACCTCACGGTTGGCATATGCCGTTGACTCAGGCGTCGCGTCCCTGTCCGAGGATGCGCGCATGGCGATATTCAGACCGCATGTGGGGCATGATCTGGAGGTTTTGACAAAACTGCGCTGTCAGGTGATATCCTCGAACAAATCGGTTCACGCGCATTTTACCAATCTTGGATTTGAATGCGCATTGAAACCCGAGGGCCATTATGAAGCGGCACTGGTGTTCGTCTCGCGTTCCAGACAGTTGACGCAATCCATGATTGCAATGGCCTGCTCGGTGACGGAAGGTCCAATTATTGTGGATGGTGACAAGACATCCGGTGTCGAGTCGATATTAAGAGCCTGCAGAGCGCGAACCGGTGTTTCCGCTCCGGTTGCAAAGGCGCATGGCAAGCTTTTTCTGTTTGACGCGGATGACGCTTTTTCGGATTGGGAGGTTTCAGAGATGCGGGAGGTTAAAGACGGGTTTTTTACATCTCCCGGAGTCTTTTCCGCTGACGGCATTGATCCGGCGTCGCGCCTGCTGGGGGATGCACTGCCCCCCAAGTGCGGACCCGAAGTGGTGGATTTGGGGGCTGGATGGGGCTATTTGTCCGCGAGAGCGCTTGAACGGGAAGGCATATGTAAACTGCATTTGATAGAAGTCGATCATGATGCTCTTGAATGCGCCAGAAGAAATGTCAGGGACGCGCGCGCAATGTTCCACTGGAGTGACATATTGACATGGTGTCCGCCAAAGCGTGTTGATACGGTGATGGCGAATCCGCCATTTCATTCGGGACGGGGAGGCGAACCGGATCTGGGTCGCGCCTTTATCCGTGCCGCGGCGGGGATGCTAAAGCCAGGTGGCGAACTTTATCTGGTCGCAAACAGGCATCTGGCATATGAAAAGGAGATGATGCGGTCATTTGCCGGTGTATATGAGGTAGGCGGCGACAGGCGTTTTAAAATACTGCATGGCCTTGAATCCCGCCGTTGAAGGGATTCCATTTAGGACATGTACTGCATTGTCGGCAAGGGAGGCTGAGAGATGTCATTTTCAATTTCCGGTAAGACGGCAATTGTAACGGGTGGCGCAGGTGCCGTTGGCTTGGCAATTGGACGCTATCTGGAGGACAAAGGTGCAAATGTGATGTTTGCCGACAATGATGAATCGGCGCTTGTCCGCGAATTTGGGGATAATCTGGAGGGTGGGAACATACGCTATTTTGCCGGCGACCTCCGTGAAAAGCTGTGCGTTTCGAATTTGCTTTCCGCTACAATCGGCGCCTTTGACAACATCGACATTTTAATTAATGCGTCGCTAAACATAATGCAGTCCAATGCGCTTGACCCCGATGATGCCTCTATCGAAGCGCTGCTGCAAAACAATCTTCTTTCCACGCTTCGCATCAGCAGGCAGGTGGCCAGGCGAATGATTGAACAGGCGCATGAAAATCCTGATGGTGAAGCCGGGACAATTATAAATCTGTCATCGATTGCCGCGAGACGCACGCATCCGGATTTGCTGGGGTTTTCGATATCCATAGTGGCAATCGATCAGATGACGCGCAGTCTTGCAGTCGCTCTGGCTCCCCACCGCATCAGAGTAAACGCGCTGGCTTACGGGTCGGTTATGAGCAGTTCAATGCGGAAAGCGTTGAAGGACAACAACGAATGCCGCAATGGCATAATTGGAAACACGCCCCTTGGTCGCATTGCCTCGGCATCGGAACTCGCAGAGGCGGTACATTATCTTACCTGCGATGGTTCCGGTTTTATGACAGGACAAATAATGACAGTTGATGGCGGCCGCACACTTGTTGATCCCGTGGCTTCGCCAATACACTGATACCAATATTAGTTTAGCGCCGAATGTAACATCAATATGGTTTGTTCCCAAAATTTAGGTATGGCAATTTACATGCAGTGTAGAAAGTGTTTGCCTGAACACCTTAATCCTTGGGGCACTTGCCAAAACACCATGACTATTTGCAGTTTTCGTGCCACACCTCTACCGTGTCCGGTGTGGCTGACACCATTCGAACAAAGTATCTGGCGCTTGAACCGATTTTAGACGAGTGCGTCAAGCGGTTGCGGCGGCACTGCCAGAGTCGTTGAGGCGACGGGGATGTGGCGCAACACGTTTCGCGCCGATCTGGATGAACTGGCGCAAGGCGCCCCGGCGGATGTGGCCGGTTTTCCTGCGGCCAGGCGCACCCGCAGACCGGGCGTTGGCCGCGGGAAACTGGCGGAAGATGGCCCGGGGCTGCCGGTGATCTCGGTCGACACAAGGAAGAAGGATCTTGTCGGCCCTTTCCGCAACGGCGGCAGGGAGTGGCGCCCGAAACGGAATCCGGAAAAGGTCAATGCCCACGGCAACATCACCGCGGACAAGGGCCGGGTCAGCGTTGGGACGGACAACGACACCGCGTCCTTCGCGGCGGAAAGCGTTCGGCGATGGTGGATAAACACGGGACGGCCACTTTTCAACGGCGCGGGCGGACTTCCGGTCACCACCGCCGGCGGCTCCAACAGCGGCCGCAACCATCTTTGGAAGCTTGAGCTGCAGCGGCTTGCCGACGAGATCGGCATGAATATCTCCGCTTGCCATTTCCCTCCGGGCACGAGCAAGTGGAACAAAATCGAGCACCTGATGTTCCGCCACATCAGCCCGAACTGGCACGGACGTCCGCTTGTCAGCCGCCAGGTTGTGGTCGAGCTCATCGCCGCGACCACCACGCGTTCCGGTTTGAAAATCCGGTCGAAGATCGATGACGGCCAATACCCTCTTGGCGTCAAGGTCTCCGACGAGCAGATGGAGGAGTTGAACATTCGCCACCGCGGCTTTCACGGCCAGTGGAACTATACACTGATCAATCGACAGTTTTGATCGAGTTGTTTTGGCGAGAATCCTTGGGCATACAAGTAGAAAATCGCCGCAGGTCGCTAAACAACTTGGTGGGATAGGTTAGTATCTTGGCGATATCCTCAAGCGGCATCTCCTTTGCCGCGACCAGCAATGCATGTGCAGGATTGTCCAGTGCCTTGGGGTTATCTTTAATAGGATCATCAAACAAGCAAACGCTGCGAGTTCCGTCTACCTCTACAAGCGCCCTGATGAATTCAGCCTTGCATTCAATAGGGAATTCCCGCTAATTTTTTTTCATTAAATTATTCAATGGCTTACGAGGTTTTTTGAAAATTTTTTTCGTAGACTTTTTGTCTGGCTTTGCAGGAATTTTTATACCTGTGCGGCAAAAAAAA
>JAPOTF010000019.1:4934-6369 GCA_026709325.1 Roseovarius sp. | reverse complement strand
GGTGCGGCAGAGGCTGAAGAACGCGGTCTTCGACTCTCTGGACGCCTGCGTCGCGGCGATCGAGGGCTACATTGAACACCACAACGCCAGGGACGCAAGGCCGTTCCGGTGGAGCCGCAGCCCGGAGGATCTCGTGGAGTCCTGGAAGCGGGGGCACAGGAGGCTCCAGGAAATGGAATCAAATGAATAAATTCAAGCACTAGGCAGTCCGATAAGCGCGCATTGGCGCCTGCCGGATTCGACCGCCGTTACGGATCCCGCGGAAATTGTCAAAAAGACGTTTGAAGCAACACATGAAAGGCTGTCGAAAAGAATTCGCAAACTTCTCAAATTGCCGATATCGGAGCCAGGTTCAAATGAACTGAAGATGGAAATCGCAAAAATCGGCCAGATAAAGGACTAAATCAAATGCAGTTCGACATGTCCCGACGCCTTGCTTCGGAAGCGATTGGCACAGCGTTTCTTGTTTGCGCAATTGTTGGCTCCGGCATCATGGCCGATATGCTCTCCGACGACATTGCCGTATCGCTCCTGGGCAATTCTCTTGCAACCGGCGCAATCCTGTTTGCACTTATAACAATTCTGGGTCCAATATCAGGGGCGCATTTCAACCCCGCAGTCACATTCGCATTTTGTCTCAAGAGAGATATTGGCCTGTCTGAAGGTCTGATGTACATTGCAGCGCAGATAGCCGGCGGATTAATCGGCACCATGGTGGCCCATTTGATGTTTTCCCTGGACATCATTCAAATTTCAATCAATGCCCGTACCGGCGGAGGTCAGTGGATTGCGGAATCAATCGCGACATTCGGCCTTGTGGGCATAATATTTGCAGGCATCCGGTTTAACGCAAATGCAATTCCGGCACTGGTGGGCGTCTACATCCCCGCAGCCATCTGGTTTACGGCTTCAACCTCATTCGCAAACCCGGCAGTGGCAATAGCCAGATCGGTTACGGATACCTTTACCGGCATACGTCCCATTGACCTGCCCGGATTTATTGCCGCGGAATTCATTGGCGCGGCAATGGCCGTTGCGATTTTTGGGTGGCTGCTAAATGAAACCCGGTCTTCCGTAGATTAACCTACACCACCAATCAGGCTGATCGCAATCGAACCTTCCGCGGGCATTATATATGGTCGGTTTGTCTGTCGCCTCAATGCCCAAGTTCGCCGGACAGCATTTCCACCACCAGTCCGGGATCAACTTCATCCGTCACAAACGCGTCGCCAATTCGCCGCGCAAGTACAAATCTCAATCTGCCATCCACCACTTTCTTGTCTTGCGCCATTAAATCGAGAAACGCGTGCGCACCCGGGAGATCTCCCTCAATGTCGGAGAGGCGGGATTTAATGTTCATGTTACCCATATGCGTTTTCACTCGAAAGAGATCTTCCTCGGAACACAATCCCATGCGGACTGAAAGATTGAATGC
>JAPOTF010000019.1:0-4924 GCA_026709325.1 Roseovarius sp. | reverse complement strand
GTACGCATCCAATGGCAACTCCCTCTCCGTGCAGAAGCCTTTCGGAATATCCCGTGGCCGCTTCCATTGCATGGCAAAATGTGTGACCCAGATTTAGCAGCGCCCGCCCATCGCGCTCTTTTTCGTCGCTTTGCACGATTTGCGCCTTCATTTCCACGGACCGGCGAACCGCCCTGATGCGCGTGGATATATCTCCCGACACCATTTTGGGGCCGTTATCCTCAAGCCACCCGAAAAATTCATCATCTCCAAGAAGACCATATTTTAAAACTTCGCCATATCCGGCCAGAAAATCGCGTCTTGAAAGGGAATTGAGGACATCGGTATCCGCAAGAACCATGCTTGGCTGGTAAAACGAACCTATGAGGTTTTTTCCACTGGGAGAATTGATGCCGGTTTTCCCCCCGACGGATGAATCAACCTGCGCAAGCAAACTTGTGGGGACTTGAACATATCTGACGCCCCTGCGAAGTATTGCGGATGCGAAACCCGCCAAATCGCCAATTACCCCGCCACCAAGCGCGACCACGACATCACGCCGCTCCACCTTTTTCTCCAGAAGCCATTCAACGCATATCTGCAGCTGCTTCCAAGATTTTGTTGACTCTCCCGGTGGCAAAATCAAGCTGGCGGTTTCAATCCCCTTTTTCTCGAGACCCTGCCTCAAGGTCTCAAGATGAAGCGTCGCGACGTTGTCATCTGTTACAATCCATATTTTAGGACGCATCAACATCGGAGAAACCAGTTCGCCCGCCCCATGTAAAAGCCCTGGACCAATTAAAACATCGTAGGCTCTTTCGGCAAGACCGACATGGACTAGCTCTTGCACGGAATCTCCACCAGAACATCTGATTCCCGGACTATGGTGTTAATTACCTTTTGCGTCATCTCCTCAATTGAGTAATCCGCATTTGCTTCGGCAACAAGATCCGCCTGCGAATAAATTGAAATTCTCTCCTCATGCAATTTGGCGAGAGTGTCATATGGATTTTCGGTTTTCAGCAAAGGCCGGGTATCCTTTTGCCTCACGCGATTCCACAGAAGATCAACATCGGCTTTCAGCCAGAGGGAAATTCCCTTGACGCCTATAATGTCGCGGTTTCGCTTCAATAGCGGAGCACCGCCCCCAACGGACAGCACTCCGACACCCGCGTTCATCAATCGCTCGATTGTCTCGGATTCACGGGCTCTGAAAAAATCCACCCCGCAACGTTCAAATATTTCGGCAACCGTCATGTTTGCGGAAGCTTCAATCTCGGCATCCGTATCCCAAAATTCCACCCCGAGCTTGCTTGAAAGCGACTCTCCTATTGCCGATTTTCCCGAACCCATCATGCCAACCAGAACAATCATTTTTTTCAAGCTCCAGCTACATTGCCGCTTCACGTTTCACTGCTCCCGCTTGCTTGAAATTCAATCAAAGTCAATGCCGTCTTTGCTTCCACGCAAATTATCGCTATATAAATCACAGTGCAATATGCAACTGGAATGACTGATTATGATTCGTGTTGGAAAGTGGATATTCGCATTCCTTGTTCTGGTATTCGCAATTTTAGTTGCCTATGCCTATCTGGGCCCGCTGATTGGCGCTGATTTATCCCCAAAATCCAAAGAAGTTCGTCAGGAAATTGTTATTGAATTCAATTAGAATCCTATTTGCATGCGCAATTGCACCAACAGTGGCATTTTCAGAGGAGCCACTTTCGGCAATTGATTGGCTAAGTGGCATATCTTCCTTCAGCGACAGCGAGTTGTCGGCAGATGCCGATGAGGATCGCCCTTTCCGCCGACATTTTGACAAACCGCCCTCGACGGCGTTTTCCCGTAAAATGAAAAACTGGAACGCGTTAGGACTTCTGCCCGCATCCAAAACGGGACTTCCCGTGGACATCTGGGAATACAGTTCAACCGAAAGTCTTGTGACGGATTTTAACCGTATTAGACCAAACGGTTTTACCCCCACCAAGTGGCTCTACTACACATTGCTGCTGGCGGAGGCGAATGCCCCAAAGGACGCGAATAACGACTCGCTTTTTTTAAAGACCCGCATGGACGTCCTGCGCCGCTTTGGCGCCGTTGAAACCGCGAAATCGCTAATCGAGAGCGCCGGCCCCGGAACAGGCGAACTATTTGACTACTGGTTCGATCTATCGCTTCTGTCGTCCGGCGTTGACAAGGCATGCGATGTTCTGGAAAAGACGCCCACATTATCCAAAAGCTATCTTAAACGGATTTACTGCCTTTCACGCAGAGGCGACTGGGCGACAGCCATGCTAATATACGAGGCCTGCAACGCCCTGGACTTGTTCAATTCCGCGGAAGCCGATTTGCTTGGGATGTTTCTTGATTCGGAAACCAGCGGCCAAATACCCGCACCCGAAGAAATGTCCATCATGACACCTTTGCTGTTCCGGCTTTACGAGGCTGCGGGAAATCCATTGCCAGCCAAAAGCCTGCCACTGGAATATGCCGTATCGGATCTCAATGGAACATCGGGATGGAGAGCCGAAATCGAGGCCGCGGAAAAACTGACAAAAACAGGGGCCGTAACCGCCAATCAGCTGCTAGGTCTTTATACTGAGAGAAGACCATCCGCCTCCGGATCCCTGTGGGACAGGGCTTCAGCAATTCAACAGCTTGAAATCGCCCTTGACAGTCAAGACAAGAACGCCACAGGTGCCGCTCTTGTCAATGCATGGAATTTGCTTAGCAAACATGGCTTGGCCGATTTCATGTCGACAATATATGCGGAAGAGGCGGTAAAAGCCAATCTTCCGGAACCCGCGCGTCGGACGGTCTTCAAAATGGCGCTGCTATCTCCCGATTTCAGCATCCTGGGACCAATATCCGCCAGCAATGGTCGCCGGGATCAATTTTTGATTGGGGTAATCAATGGCAGCCCCGACCACGACCTTGCCAGAAGCGACTTGGAGATGGAAATAGCAAACGCGTTTTATGCAACCGGCCCTACGGAAAAGCACGAACGCATGATTGCCGCCGGCCGCATTGGTCAGGCATTGCTCTCATCCGCGCTTTTGATTGACAACGCCGGTCCCGAGGATGTGAAAAACATTGCTTCCGCGCTGCAAACCATGCTGGCTCTTGGATTTGATGAAACGGCCAAGCGCGTTGCGCTAAATCTGCTGATTCAGGAGGGTTCAATATGAGCAATTCAGTCAACTGGATTGAATATTTTCTTGATTCGCAGGCCGCGGAGGAAGGTGCATCCGAAAACACCATTATGGCTTACAGAAACGATTTGAACGATTTTTCAGACTGGGTCGAAAAAAACGGACATGAACTGTCTTTAATCACGCGGGAGGCCATCGAGTCGTATTTGATTTACTGCATTGACCACGGGTTGCGGCAATCCACCGCGGCGCGCCGTCTTTCGGCCATAAGGCAATTCTACAGCTTCTCATATGCGGAGCGGCTCATGAGCTGCAATCCCTCGCTTAAAATCCGAAATCCCAAGATTCAAAAGCCGCTTCCAAAGACTCTGTCCGAAACCGAGGTTGAACAGATGCTGGAAATGTCAAAATCCCATGGTCGCGGCGCAGCGGACAAATGCCGAAACAAATGCCTGATGGAATTGATGTACGCAACCGGAATGCGCGTCAGTGAACTTGTCTCTCTGCCCGCGGCATCCGCCAGAGGAGACCCTCAAATGCTGCTTGTCCGCGGCAAAGGCGGCAAGGAGCGCATGGTCCCTCTGTCAGGTTCTGCAAGACTTGCCGTTCAAAACTGGCTGGAGCATAGAGACCGCATTGACATTGATGCGCAAAAGCGGGGAAAACAGCCGTCACGGTATCTTTTTCCGTCAAGGGGCAAACTCGGGCACATTACGCGTCACAGATTCTTTGGGCTGATAAAGGAGATCGCCTCCGCAAGCGGCGTATCTCCCTCAAAAGTCACGCCCCATGTGATTCGCCATGCATTTGCCACTCATCTGCTATCCAATGGAGCCGACCTGATTTCCATACAAACGATGCTTGGACACTCGGACGTTTCCACAACGGAAATATACACTCACGTACTTGACGAGCGCTTGAAACGGCTGGTGGAAAATCATCATCCGCTTGCCAAGTCCGGCATGCGAAAATAGATATGTCGCTAAAACGCGGTGCGCGGAAATGGCGGGCAAATCACGCTTTGCCGGTCAGGGCAAAACCTCAATCGGTTTATAACGGAAGCCAAACCCAATGAGCATAAATTTCGAGGTCATTGACACAACCTTTTGGATAACTTGCGCCTCAATATTCGCTTTGCTGATACTATCGGCGTTTTTTTCCGGAAGCGAGACGGCGCTTACAGCCGCCTCCAGAAGCAAATTGCGCGCAAAGGCGCAGAACGGGTCGCGCGCCGCTCAACGCGCGCTGAACATCACTCAAGACAATGAGAGGCTGATCGGTTCTGTTCTTTTGGGAAACAATCTTGTCAATATTCTTGCCGCTTCTTTGGCCACTGCGCTATTCACAAAACTCTTTGGGGAAAGCGGCATTGCGCTTGTTACATTGGTAATGACCCTAATGGTGCTTATTTTTGCGGAAGTGCTGCCAAAAACATATGCGATCACGAATGCCGAGACCGCCGCTGTAAGAGCCGCGCCGATCATAATGATCGTGATCAGGATATTTTCCCCAATCGTTTCCACTGTCAGGATGCTTGTACGCTTCATCCTAAAACTGTTTGGCGTAAAGACAGATCCCGACAGTCACATACTTGCCGTTAGAGAGGAAATTGCCGGCGCGCTCTACATAGGACATTCCGAAGGCGTTGTGGAAAAGGAAGATCGGGACCGCATACTTGGAGCCCTTGATCTTGGCGACAGAACGGTTGAGGAAATCATGCTTCATCGCAGCCAGAGTGAAATGATCGACGGTAGCGCTTATCCAAAAGCAATTATAAAAAAATGCCTCGAGAG
>JAPOTF010000125.1 GCA_026709325.1 Roseovarius sp. | reverse complement strand
GAAATGTTCATTCCATACCGACGCATACACTCGGCATACAGCGATATATTTACGACTATTCATCCAATACGAGATGTCATGATTGCTTGAGAGGATGGCAAAGAATGGAGCTTGGGAATCTATTTCCAGCCCTGTTGCGAGGATTGCGTTTCATTGCAAGGCATGGGCAGTGGTGCCTGATTCTGGGATTGCTGTTGGGGCTGTTGCTGCCCGCACTTGCAAAGTTTCTGAAACCGCATTTGCCAGTTGTAATTGCGGCGCTGCTGTTTGTCTCCGCATTTCGCATAGGCCCCCAAGCGGCATTCGGTGGCATGAAAGGCATGGGAACAACGGTTGTTATTGTCCTGATTTATCAAATTGGCGCCCCGCTGACCGCAATTTTTATCTGCGAGCAACTTGATGTTATCTCGACATTGCCGGCATTGGCTCTAATTTTGGTTCTGTCTGCACCTTCAATCACAGGCAGTCCAAATATAGCGGCGCTAATGGGACATAATCCATCCGCCGCATTTAGGCTTGTTCTTGCTGGAACGGCCATGTTTCCACTCACGGTGATGCCGGTTCTTCTGTTTCTACCTGTTGTGGGAACTGCAAGCGGTGTCCTGGAGAGCGCATTTAAACTCACGCTATTGGTGTTTGGAGTGGCGGGCGTGGCGTTTTTGCTTCGACATGCAGTCGGCCGGAAACTTGCACCGGAACGCATTCAGCAAATTGACGGCATTTCGGCAATTCTTCTCGGCATTGCAGTTATTGGCATGATGTCTGAAGCGGGGCCGTTGATGCTGGGCAGTCCGAAGATATTTTTGGCATGGCTCGCATTCGCGTTCCTTGTGAATGTCGTGGCGCAAATTTTGGCATGGGCCGGGCCGGGAAGAATGGTTGCGAGCCGTGACAGGGCCGGGGTTGGCATTGTGGCCGGCAGTCGCAACATTGCGCTTTATCTGATAGCGCTTCCGGGCTCGATAACGGACACGTTGCTTGCCTTTATCGGCTGCTATCAATTTCCGATGTTTATGACGCCCCTGTTAATGCGCTGGCTCTATCGTCGTCGACCCTGATCAGGTGCTCGCCCAGTTCTCTTTTCATTGGCGTCATTGACGGAATAACGTTGCTTCGCAAATTGACGGGTGCTTTTTCATGGAAATGCGGAAAACGTCAGATTCAAGGTTTAACGCCATATTGAATCCATTGGCGGGACACTGTCAACCAAGCCAAACGCGAATCGCCGCCTCGAATTCACGGGGTTTTTCCGAATGCAGCCAATGTCCCGTTCCCGGTATTTTGGCAAATTGGGAAGCCGGAAACAAACGCCTGATAATTTCCCTGTGCTCGCGCTTCACGTAATCGGAATTTGCTCCGGAGAGGAAAAGCGCCGGTTTTGAATATTCGGTTTCGAGATATGGAAAATCCAATATTTTCGGCATTTCTCTCGCAAGGGTGTCAAGGTTCAGGCGCCAGACCTTCTCCCGCATGTCGAATGATTGGGCAAAAAATGAAATCAGAGACATGTCGTCTATGGTTCCGGAGAGCTGATTCGCGACATCTGACCGGTTTTTTACCAGGGAAACATCCACGCCCTTCATTGAATTGATGTGCTGTATCTGCGAATGGCCGTATTTTACCGGAGCAATATCCGCCACCATTAGGCGGTTGACCAGTTCGGGACTGGTCAGCGCAAGGACCATTGCCGCCTTTCCACCCATCGAATGCCCGAGCACATCCCATGAACCTCCAAGCGATGTGATGGAGTCGGCAAGATCATCCGCCATGTCGTGATAGGAATGGGTTTCAAACCAGGGGCTTGAGCCATGGTTCCGAACGTCAACGGCAACCACGTGTCTTGCATCTGAAAGTCGCTTTGCGACAACGCCCCAGTTCCGGGCGGAACCGTACAAGCCGTGCACGATAAGCAGCCCCGGCTTGCCCCGTTCCTCTTGTCCATGTTTTGTGCAGTTCAGAATCACTTGCGTCACTTCCGGATTCAGATATTTGGATAAATTGGGAATTTTGAGCAGAGATCCAACACTTCACTTTTTACTTTCCGCTCAACGTCTCCGTTTTTTTCGGATCCGTTTTCCGAAAGGCCGTCGACCACCTCGACAATCCAGTCGGCGATTTTCCTGAATTCCGCCTCCCCGAAGCCGCGAGTCGTTCCCGCCGGAGTCCCAAGACGTATTCCGGAAGTAACGGTTGGCTTTTCGGGATCAAACGGGATGCCGTTTTTGTTGACGGTGATGTTGGCCCGCCCCAGTGCGGCGTCTGCAATGTTGCCGGTCACCCTTTTGGGTCGAAGATCCACAAGCATCAGATGCGTGTCGGTTCCGCCTGTAACTATGTCGAGACCGCCGGCGATCAACTGATCGGCCAATGCATCGGCATTGACGCGGACTCTTCTGATGTAGTCCTTGAACTCGGGCTGAAGCGCCTCTCCAAAAGCGACCGCCTTTGCGGCTATCACATGCATCAGCGGACCTCCCTGAAGGCCCGGGAAGATGGCGGCATTTACCTTTTTGGCGATTTTATCGTCATTGGTGAGAATCATGCCGCCACGCGGTCCTCGGAGCGTCTTGTGTGTTGTGGTTGTTGCAACATGGGCGTGCGGAAAAGGTGATGGATGCTCCCCGGCCGCAACAAGTCCGGCAAAATGGGCCATGTCAACTAGGAGATATGCGCCGCTCTTGTCGGCTATCTCCCGCATGCGAGCGAAATCGATCACCCTTGGAATCGCCGAACCGCCGGCAATGAGAATGCGAGGCCTGTGTTCGAGCGCGAGTTTCTCAACCTGATCGTAATCAACCAGGTTGTCTTGCATGCGCACACCGTATTGCACGGAATTGAACCATTTTCCCGACTGGTTTGGAGCCGCTCCATGAGTCAGGTGCCCGCCGGAAGCCAGATTCATTCCAAGTATGGTGTCTCCGGGTTTTGCCAGAGCCTGCATTACTCCCTGATTGGCCTGGGAGCCTGAATGGGGCTGAACATTGGCATGTTTGCAGTTGAACAGATCCGTGGCGCGCTCCATTGCAAGCCTCTCCGCCACATCAACGTGCTGACACCCGCCATAGTAGCGGCTTCCGGCGTAGCCTTCGGCATATTTGTTGGTAAGTGCCGATCCCTGCGCTTCCATAACCGCGGCGGAAACGATGTTTTCCGAAGCTATCAGTTCTATCTCGCCGCGCTGCCTGTCCAACTCCATGGAAACGGCTTTGTTGACATCTGGATCGCGGGCGGACAGGCTGTGTGTAAAAAAACTTGAGACGGACATCTGCAATGCTCCATTAGGGGGTGGAATTTGTGTGCTATCTATAAGAAACAGTTTTATCATAAAAGACATAAACAATGACGCGCATGCAAATAGAGCCGGAAAATCGATAAAATGCGGGCCATTGGCGGTTTGCAGTTTTATCTTGGCGGATGTCAGGGATATGGCCAAATGTTAAAAGTGGGAAAAATTGCGGTTCTTGCAAGCGACTCGCCCGACGCGCAGGCCGCAAAAAGCGATTTGACATGCAGATACGGGAATGTCGCGGAGGAAGAGGCTGATATGATTGTGGCGCTGGGCGGCGATGGTTTCATGCTCGGCACGCTTCACATGACCCGGGAACTTGATGTTCCGGTCTATGGAATGAATCGCGGCACGTTTGGTTTTCTCATGAACAGCTACAGTGAAATCAATTTGCTTGAGCGTCTTGAACTTGCCGAAGAGGAGGTAATCAACCCGCTGTCGATGCGGGCGAACACCATGTCCGGCAATCACCATCGGTCGCTGGCGATAAACGAGGTGTCTCTGCTGCGTGCGGGTCCGCAGGCCGCCAAACTGAAAATCTCGGTGGATGGCAAGGTTAGAATGGAGGAACTTGTTTGCGACGGCGTGATCGTATCCACGCCGGCGGGATCGACGGCCTACAATTATTCCGCCCACGGACCAATACTGCCGATCGACTCCGATGTGCTTGCGCTCACTCCCGTTGCGGCCTACAGGCCCAGGCGGTGGCGAGGTGCGCTGCTTCCAAAATCGGCAGTGGTCAGAATTGACGTGGTTCACCCTCAAAAGCGTCCGGTAATGGCAGACGCGGACAGCAGATGGGTTGAAAACGTGAAATGGGTTGAAATAAGATCAGAGTCTCGAATATCGCATCGCATATTGTTTGACCCCGGACACGGGCTTCAAGAGCGACTAATCCGGGAGCAGTTTGTCTAGGCTTTCCAATCGCGAATGACGTTTTTAATACGACTGTTTTCCGATTCGGAATCATTCGCGCAAAATCGCCTTTTACCGGTCACTTGAGTGCAACTGGACCAGGATTAGATTCAACTGTGCGTATGTATGGGGCCTCAGGTGTTGCATTGTTTCGAATTCCGGAATTCGGTTCCGCGCAAGTCGCCATTAATTGTTAAACCGGTCAACTGCTCAAGCCAAGGCCGGATTCGCGGCATCATTAAGGCTTTCGGGCAATTGCGGAACGATTTCAGTAAAACGCCCAAGCGTGCAAGAGGCCGGAATTGCGCAAATAACCGATGGCAGTGGTACTATGACATACTGCCATCGGCAGAAGATGCGTTTTTGCCGCTGTTTCAAAAATCGATCTGAATCAATCGATCCTGGATACCTCATCACGGATTTTCGCCATGGCTTCCTCGATCGAAATGTCCCCGTCAATGTACTCGCGAACAACTCTGTTAAACAAAAGGGAATTCACGATTTTCGACGCGCGGGCCAGTTCACCTTCCCTGAGACCCCAGCGGTCGCCAGTCGACAATCCCGCAACGATATTGTCGATCACCTCTTGAGGATAAATGTCGGCCAGGGGGGCCTTGCGGTTGACGCCAACCGGCAGCGACGCCCATACGTTCACATACGCGTCCGGGTTTTCGGAATTGCCGCGACGAACAGGGAATTTGCCCTCGGGCGCTATGCGCAGGATGTGGCCGTATCCCTCATCCATGACAAAATTGACAAATTTGATCGCGGTGTCGGTGTCGGCATCTGAGCTTATGCCCATGTACCGAATGTCTGCCCATCCCGCGCCATCCGGATTTGACGGTCCAGATATGCGCGTGACGAATCCGGTTCTGGAAGCGAGTTCGCGACTGGTAGGATCGTCATTTATGGTTGGTGGAGTGTCATCGCGCAATCCGGCCAGTTCATCCATTATGAACGGCGACCAGATTATCATTGCGGCCTTGCCGGCAAAGTAAAGCTCGCGAGACTGTTTCCAGTATAGCTCGCCTTCGGGAGAAGCCGCGGCCATTTTCTTGTAGATTTCAAGCGCTTCAGCCAGTTTGCCGTCGCTGTCGTCACCCACGGGCGAGTAGCCGTTGGCAAGAAGCACGTGTTCAAGAACCTGCATCATGAAGTTCTCGTCAATTTTGGTCGCGGCGACGAAGCCGAACATGTTTTCTCCATCATGTAGCTTGTCGATTGCGGCCGCTATGTTCGCGTAGGAATCTGGAGCGGCAAGCCCGTGCTCTTCAAACAGATCCTTGCGGTAGACCACCATCTGCGTCCAGCCATCCACCGGAACGGAAGCGTATTCACCGTCACCGACTGATGCGATCTCAAGTGGCCGGGCGGCGAACGTGTCCGTTCCAAGCACTTCAAGCACTTCGGTTGCGGCACCTGAATCAAGTATTCCGGCTTCCGCCCATGGCTGCAGATACTGGATTGAGTGATAGACAACGTCAGGCATGTCGCCAGCGGCGAAAGCGGCTGTCATGCGCGTGCCCAGATCCTTTTCCGTGACGGGAACGACCTGAACCTCATGCCCGGTTTTGGCTGTAAAGGCCGCAGCCATCTCCTCCTGAATTGCAACCCGCTCGGGCTGTTCCTCGGGTGTCCAGAATGTGATTGTTTCGGCTTGGGCCATATGCGCGGCGAGAATCGCCGCACAGGCTGTTATTGCAGGTAGTTTGGACATTTTCCTCTCCCTTTGAACAGATTGAATGTTCTACTGTCTGACGTGGCTCAGGCCTCTTATTAGGCAAGAGCCTTGGATTTGGATATTATCTGATAAAACGTTATATCATGTCAACCACCATTATATGGGTGGTCATTCATTTCCGCCAGTTTCCGCTTTTCGCAAACTATCCCCTTCTCCATGAAAAAACTGATATTAAACGATTTTTTTTACTGCATGATTCTAAAAATTCCTTTTAAAACCAGATGGAAAGCCCAGGAAATTTTTCGAAATATTCTTTTGGGCAACTGAATAACATGATAAAAAATTAACGAAAATTGCTTGTGAATGGTTTTGCTGAAATTATTTGCACATATTGTCAAAACGATAATATTGACAAACATATTTGAAATATCGTTATATCAAATTATGCTTGGAGAAGACATGTCATTGGCAACCGATGGAAGAGTCGAGAAGCAATCGGGTCAAAACAGGCCCGTGCGGCCAACGATTCACACCGTTGCCCAAAAGGCGGGCGTTTCAATTTCCACGGTCAGTCAGGTGCTGCGCGGCAAGGGGCGGATATCCGACGACACGAGACGCAAGGTGGTTAAGGTGGCAAATGAATTCGGCTATGTGCAGGACCGTCGCGCCGCCGCAATGCGATCCGGCAAAAGTCAGGAGGTAGGTCTTCTGATTCACAACATCCGAAACCCCTTCAATGCGGAAGTCGTTGTCGGAGTGAACTCATATCTTGAGGAACAGGGATACCTTGTTTACGTGCTTGACGCTCTTGATGATCCGGTGCGCCAGAGGCGTTATCTGCAAACAATGCTGGCGGGATCTCCAGCCGGCCTGCTGTGGGTTCCGTCCATGGGAACCGACAGAGAGACAATTGATCTTGTTCTTGCCAGAAGCTCGACCACCGTGTCGCTTTTACGTCCGATTCCCAACCATCCATTTGATCATGTTGGAATAGACTCCACTTATGGAGCGTTGCTCGCCACGCGCCATCTGCTTGATATGGGGCACAGGCGTCTTGCATTTCTGGGTGGGGATCACAATTCGGAGACCATCGTTCAGAGAATTGGGGGGTTCGCAAGCGCGATGTTCAGAGTTGGCGTAAAACCCGAAATTGTCCGCTCCTGCGCTGAAACCAAGTCCGCCGCAATGGAGGCCACCGTTGATCTTCTGACTGGGCATCCGGACATCACCGGAATAGTCTGCAATTGCGATGTCGTGGCCGCTGGCGCAATGCTCGGACTTTCACGACTCGGGCTGAACGTTGGCGGTGATGTATCCGTAACCGGATTTGACGACATTGAAGATGCGCGTCTGTTGTCGCCCCCGCTGACCACGGTCGCCGTCGATCCTGTTGGAATCGGGCGGCAACTTGCCTCGGTGCTTCTTGAGCGAAAATCGATGGGAAACTCTCCGGTACGCACGGTGAATCTGCCGATAAAGCTGGTGGTGCGGGAGTCGTCCGGACCGCCAAGGACGATGGCGAAATGACCGGAGAGAGGGATGCGGAATTGATTGACGCTTCCAAAAGGATAGGTCCAATTGCACGGCGTGAGATGCGTCTCGCATATTCAATGCTGTTCCCCACCGTTGCCGCCGTTTTGTTTGTCGTTCTCATACCGGTGCTTGCCAATTTCTGGATCAGCGTCAAGCCAGTCGAGCTTGCGGACCTCCGGGCGGCCAAGCCACTGGTTCGGGAACGGGCAAGCGGAGATGTCGCAAAAGCGGGAGACGCATACCAGATTGAATACCGCGTAAGATCGAGCTCGCCAAAAGATCCCGTCTTTGACGTCGCGCTGACCGACAAAATTCCCAAAGGTCTCAATGTCGTTAAAATCGACCCTCTGTGCATGACGGAAGCCGAAACGATAAAATGTTATCTTGGAACCCTGGAGCCAAAAAAGCGGCAGAGCATAAAGGTTACGCTTTCCGCAACCCCATCTTATTTTGAATCGGGAGCCGATCCGCCGAAAGACACGAAACCGCTGATCACGGGACATGCCCCCAATGCCCTGACAAGTCTGGAGTTCACTTTCGAAAACTTCAGGAAAATATTTGATGCCTCCGAGTTCTGGGAGGTGCTGTGGGTCAGCATGGTCTACACGGTTTTCGGGACGGGGGGCGCACTGCTCCTGGGCCTGTTTGCGGCTCAGCTTCTCATGACGGCCTTTCCGGGACGGGCTTTTCTGCGGGGACTTTTTCTATTCCCATACGTGTCTCCGGTCATTGCGGTGGCATTTACCTGGATATTCCTGCTTGATCCATTTTCCGGCACAATGAACGCCATTTTGCAGCAGACCGGCGTGACAAGCGGACCAATCAACTTTCTCGGCAAGCGCGGTGTCGCCCTCTGGACGGTAATCGCCTTTGAGGCGTGGCGCTACTTTCCGCTTGCATTTCTCTTTATTCTCGCCCGGATGCAGTCATTGAGCGCGGACCTTGACGAGGCCGCGGAAATGGACGGTGCAACGCCATTTCAAAGATTTTGGTACATCTCCCTTCCGCAGCTGGTCGGAATATTGTCCACGCTGTTTCTTCTGCGCTTCATATGGACATTCAACAAGTTTGACGACATTTTTCTTCTCACGGGCGGTGCCAGCGGAACCCGCACACTGACCGTCAATGTTTACGAGCAGGCGTTTGCGCTTTCAAATCTTGGAGCGGGCGCCGCGGTGGCGGTGCTTATATTCTTCATGCTTTCGATATTTGTCTTCTGCTACTTTTGGTTGGCTCCCAAAGAGGAGGGCATGTGATGGCCCGGGGTCTCGCGCTTGCAACCGTTCTCGGCGCAATCTGGGGATTTGTCACCGCCACGGTTGCAGGAATATCCGCCACTCTGGTCTTTGGCGTCAATACGGACATGACCTCATCTGCCGCCATGATTGCCGGCATTCCGGCTGCTGTTGGACACCAGCTGGCTCGCGATTTCGGCTTTGGAGGTCGATCATCGTTTATTGCGGCAATGGTTATATTTACCGCTGTTCTATTTGCGCTGACGGGGTTTGCGCCGCTTGGATTGTCGCTGATTGATGCGCCGATAACCTCAGGTGCAACTGTTTCAACTCTTGCCGCCCTGACGATTGGAGTCATTGCGATTTCGTTTCACGGAAAGGATTGGCGCAGCCTGAATCGCTATCGCATCGAGGAGGTTGTCGGGCGCACGCTTAAAGGCCTCGGGTTTGTCTTCTTCGGAAGCATCGTGCTTCTTCCGTTTTACGCCATGCTGATGACCAGCTTCAAGAAACAGGCCGAACTGCTGACGGATCCCCTTGATTATTCGATAAATCTGACACAGGGCTTCGCCGCGCTTTTTTCCAGCTACATCGAGCTGTTTACCACATTTGATTTTGGCCGGTTTATTCTCGTGTCAACGCTTGTGTCGGTATCCACGGTTTTCATCACCCTTGCCGCGTCGATCCCCGGTGCCTACGCGATCAGCAGATTGCGTTTTCCCGGCCGGGTAACCTTTTCCCGTTCAATACTGCTGATCTACATGGTTCCCGCCATCGTTCTGGTAATTCCCCTTTACGCGGTTTTTTCCCAACTTGGTCTCCGAGACAGCCTGCTTGGGCTGCTGATAGTCTATCCCGCGACGACAATCCCGGTATCTCTCTACATGCTGCAAGGGTATTTTCGGGGTTTGCCGAGCGAGCTTGAAGAGGCCGGGCTGGTCGATGGTTGCTCGCGTCTGATGGTGATCTGGCGCATCACATTGCCGCTTTCTCTGCCCGCAATCGCCTCCGTCGCGCTTTACGTGTTCATGATCGCGTGGAATGAGTTTCTCTTTGCGTTCATGTTTATCGACAGTCCGGAGATATTCACGCTTTCCCGAGCGGTTGTTTCTCTCAACTCTTCGGAAGTGCCGCGTCAGCATCTGATGGCCGGAGCGGTGATTGTTACAATTCCGGTTCTGGTAATATTTCTCTGGTTCGAGCGCTTTCTTGTCCAGGGCCTTGCAGCCGGCGGCGTGAAAGGCTGACCCATGGATGACATTGTATTGCAAACACATGACGATATGGCCCGCGAGATACTGCGAGACAACGACCGTGGCGGGCATACCATTCCCACGAGCGGCCTGTATCCATATCAGTGGAACTGGGATTCCGTATTCGTCTCCCTCGGTCTGGCCGAATTTGACATGAATCGCGCCTGGCGCGAACTGGCGACGCTGTTTGAGGCCCAGTGGCCCGATGGAATGTTGCCGCACATTGTCTTTCGAGAAGACAATCCGAGCTACTTTCCCGGCCCGCCGGTCTGGCAGGCGGATAACGGTCCATTGTCTTCTTCCGGAATCACGCAGCCACCGGTTGCCGCCTCGGCCATAGTGGATCTCGCAAGAAGGGACCCGGAACGGGCGCGACCGTTTCTTCGAAAACTGGATGCATGGCATCGGTGGTTTCATGAAGCGCGCGACCCGGACGGACTTGGCGTAATCGCCATCACGCATCCATGGGAATCGGGACGCGACAATCTTCCCGACTGGGATGCTCCGGGCGCGGCAATCAATGTCGCGGGTGTCGGAGACTATAACCGAAGGGACACCGACATGGTGGTTGCCGACATGCGGCCTGGCAAGGAGGATTATGATCGATATCTGGCTTTGGTGCGCTTTGGAGCCAAGCGCAAATGGAATCAAAAGATCATTTCCGCTGAAAGCCCGTTTTTTGTCGCCGACCCTGGAACAACCGCGATACTGCTGAGATCCGAACGCGATCTCGCCTCACTGGGGCGGCTTTTGGACGAGCCGGTTTGCGGGGTTGAGGACCGCATTGCCAGACTTGAATCCGGGTTTGACAGATTTTGGAATCCTGAAGTGGAAAACTATTGCGCATATGATCTCAGAACGGGCAAACATGCCGCGGAAGCGACATCGGCAGGGTTTCTCGCTCTCTACGCCGGAGTCACCAAAAAAACGGGCGAACTCGTTCGGCAACTGGAAGAGTTTGATCGTTCGGTTGAGTTTATGGTGCCAAGCTTTGATCCGCACAGCCCGCTGTTCGACCATCGCCGCTACTGGCGAGGTCCAGTTTGGGCGCATGTAAATTTCATGATTGCCAGAGGTCTTTCCGATGTGGGCGAGGTCGCGTGGGCGAATCGTTTGCGCTCGGATACAGCGGCTCTTATTCGAAATGCCGGTTTCACAGAGTATTTCAGCCCTTTGAGCGGGGAGGGTTGCGGCGGCGGAAACTTCTCATGGACCGCGGCGGTCTGGCTTGCCTGGAAGCTTGGCGAGGTGGAGGGATTTGACAGATGGGCAAAATAGGATTGGCGGGCATTCACAAGTATTTTGGCGACATTCATGTTATAAAGGGCGTTGATCTGCAGATTGGCGATGGCGAGTTTGTGGTTTTTGTCGGCCCGTCCGGATGCGGAAAGTCAACCATGCTGCGACTGGTGTCGGGCCTTGAGGAGGTAAGCGGCGGAAAGATCGAGATCGAGGGCAGGGACGTTACCGCGCTTGGCGCCGCCGAGCGGGGCCTTGCAATGGTTTTCCAGTCATATGCGCTCTATCCCCACATGACAGTTCGCGAGAACATGGGATTTGGTCTTAAGGTCGCCGGCACGGCCCGTTCGGACAGGGACGAGGCTGTCGGACGCGCCGCGGACATTCTTCAGCTTGGCCCACTGCTTGACCGCAGACCAAAGGAGCTTTCCGGAGGCCAGCGCCAGAGAGTGGCCATAGGACGCGCCATTGTTCGCGAGCCCGCGGCGTTTCTGTTTGACGAACCTCTTTCCAATCTTGATGCCGCATTGCGCGTTCAGATGCGCATTGAAATCGCGCGTCTCCATCGAAGACTCGGCAAGACAATGATTTACGTCACGCACGACCAGGTTGAAGCCATGACTCTCGCTGATCGGATTGTGGTTTTCAATGCGGGGGTAATTCAGCAGCAGGGTTCGCCAATGGAACTATACGGCAATCCGTCGAATCTCTTTGTTGCGGGATTTATAGGCTCGCCAAAGATGAACATCCTTCAATGCGAACCTGCGGACAACGGCGTAAGGCTTTCAAATGGCGTCGTGCTGACAGTTCCCGGTTTAAGAGGTTCCCCCAGGTATTTTGGGATACGCCCGGAGCACATCGGTTTGGTATCCGGAGACGAAGCGATTCTATCTGGCACAGTTGGGGTTGCCGAGCACCTTGGCAGCGACAGCTTTATTCATGTCGATGTTTCGGGGATGAGTTCCGTTAATGTCCGCGTTGCGGGAGGTGCAAGCGTTTCTGAAGACGAAAAGGTTGGAGTCGGGTTTGACATTTCAGATGCGCATATATTCGGGGAAACCGGAGATCGTCTTGCAACGGGATAAAATGATGTTATGCCTTTCATCTTCCAGAGCCTTGTGAATTCTCATGGCAAGACGCCATGCGCTATTTTGATAGATGCGCAGGTCTCTGTAAAATTCATGCCGGGCATGCGCTCGAATTTGTTGTAATTAAGCAAATGGCTATCGCCCGGCTCCAGGGCCCGTTGACAACTGTTTAGTGGCCATCACCCCTGCAGCGAGATGAATCGCGGCCGCATGGCTCGCGCCGGTCTTGTCGCGGCGTGTCGCAATCGCCCGGAACTCCCCGGTTTTCGCAAGGAAATTCCCGACCCGGTGACGCCATTTGCACATCTCCCCGTCGCGGTCCCGCGGCACCAAACGGGTCCGCCTCGATGGCATCACCGCCATGGCACATCCCGCCTCTCCACCTCCCCGGCAGGCCAGTTGGCATCCTGCGCCCCGTCCCCAATTAGAGCCCCAAACTCGAGACCCCCGAGCAGATCCGGCATGCCGGCGAGATCGCGGGCCCGCCCCTGAAGAGGAGCAAACCGCGCAAGATGGCCAGGCGCGTCCGCGACCGCCACTGTCCTGCCCGTCAAACCTCCGCGGGAGCGGCCAATGCCCCGTTTCGAGGTCCCCCTTGCGCCGGACGCCTTACGGTGCGCCCGGACAATCGCGCCGTCCGCAAAAACGTGCCCGAAGTCGGGGTCATCCGACAACGCATCGAAAACGCGTCGAAAAACGCCTCTCCTCGCAAGGCGCCGAAACCGCCGGAAGACGCCGTTCCGCTTCCCGTTACGAGAGCGTGTTTTCCTTTAAGCATCGATTAACCTCGATTTAACCGATGGTTAAAAGCATTTGACATTCAATTTTATGAATGAATTATGAATATGATCTGTAAAAGGAGTCATTCATGAAACGGCTAGCCCTGCTTTCACTTCTTTTGGCCCCGCCCCTTTATGCCTCCGAAGACATAGCGGATCAATATCCGGATTCGGAATTGTATTCGAAACCCGTTGAGTTCATACCGCATGTGTTCTCATCCATTGGCGCGACCGCTCCTCCGACGTACGAAAACGCCGGTCACAACAACAATCTTTCCTTTGTCATTACTGAAGACGGTGTCGTGGTGGTGAATGGCGGCGCATCCTACAGGCTGGCCGAGGCTCTTCACGACGAGATTAAGATCATCACCAATCAGCCGGTCAGACTTGTGATAAACGAGAACGGACAAGGTCACGCCATGCTTGGAAATTCCTACTGGGCCGAGCAGGGCGTGGATATTCTTGCCCATGTCGACGCGATTGAAGAGGTTGAGGAGGAAGGCGATTTCATCCTTCAGAGAATGGAGGGCTACAATCGCGACAGGGCGGAAGGTACAACTGTGGTACCGGCCAATCTGAGTTTTGAAAACGAAATGATCATTGAGATGGGCGGGGTAACCTTCCATGTTCTCTATCTTGGCCCCGCGCACGGTCCGGGAGACACACAGGTGTGGATACCCCAATGGTCGCTGGTAATTGCCGGTGACATGGCGTTTCACGAACGCATGCCTCCCATCTTTGATGACACATGTACAAGCTGCTGGATTGAGACCTTTGACGGCCCCTTTACGGAACTTGGTGCAACATATGTGATTCCCGGGCATGGTCATCCGACCAACATTGATCAGGTCAGGCGCTACACCTCTGATTATCTTAAGGACATTCGCGCCAAAATTCGCGAGCACATAGACAATGGCGGCGACCTCGCGGGTGCATATTATGTCGATCAGTCCAAATGGGCGCATCTTGACACGTTCGAGCAGCTTGCAACCAGGAACGCGGGACGCGTTTACGAGGAGATGGAGTGGGAATAGCGCATCATTGCAGCGGTGTCGGAGCAAATGCTTAAAAATGATGTATGCAATTTCACCATGCATGGCGCGCAAATCGCCCGTCTTTGATATTCAGCGCAAAATGGCGGCTGCATGATCGGGGAGTTGCGGGTTTGCAATTGCCGAGGGAAGTTGAGCGCCTTATCTCCGTAAAGGCCTGATGTTGATTATTGGAGTGTGGGTCGCCATCTGATTGCGCACGTTGTTTGCCGCCAATCTTTGGCAAATTGGCGGCACGGGAAAATGCTTGCCGCTAAATCGATAAAAGCGCAAGATTATATTGCCATTTGACAGAGACAGCGCTTCAGCGAACATCGGAAAGATCGCCAGAGGGAAAATGTTAAGATATGGGCTGGCAGATGCCGTAAAATTGCGCAAAGCGCGATGCCATGTTTAACATTTGCTCTTTTGGTATCGCAATTTCATTAAATTTGTGTGAATAAGCGGTTTGAGGACGGTAATGCAGATTCCCGGCCTTGTGCGAAAACCCAATCAGCGAATGGGGGAACTAAATTGAGATTTGGAACACCAGGGGAAGTGATGGATGGTGAATCCCGTGTTGCAATGACACCGGATTCGGCAAGGCAATTGCAAAAACTTGGCTATACATGCGTGCTGGAAACTGAAGCCGGAGAGGCTTCAGGGTTTTCCGACTCCGATTACATTGAGGTCGGCTGCGAAATCGTCGACACGGCCGGGGAGTTGTGGGATTCCTGCGACATTGTTGCCAAGGTAAGGGTTCCGGTGGACGCCGAGGCGGAAAGGTTTCGCGAGGGGCAGACACTGATTTCGTTTTTCAATCCAGCCGGTAATGAACAGCAGATGGCTCTGGCAGCGGACAGGGGCGCAACGGTTGTCGCGATGGAAATGGTGCCGAGAATCTCCCGCGCTCAAAAGATGGATGCTCTCTCGTCCATGGCCAATATTGCCGGTTATCGCGCGGTGATAGAGGCGGGGAACAATTTTGGAAGATTCTTCACCGGCCAGGTTACCGCTGCGGGAAAGGTTCCTCCCGCAAAGGTTCTGGTTATTGGAGCCGGTGTTGCCGGACTTGCGGCGATTGGCACATCGACATCGCTTGGCGCGATCACTTATGCATTCGACGTGCGCCCGGAAGTGGCCGAGCAGATAGAATCCATGGGCGCCGAGTTTGTGTATCTGGATTTTGAAGATCAGGTTCAGGACGGAGCGGCCACGGGCGGGTATGCCGCGCCATCCAGTCCGGAGTTTCGAGAGAAGCAGCTTGAGAAGTTTCGCGAGCTTGCCCCGGATATGGACATTGTCATCACCACGGCGCTGATACCCAACAGGGACGCCCCAATTCTATGGACAAGTGACATGGTTGAGGCGATGAAGCCCGGCAGCGTCATTGTCGATCTTGCCGCCGAGAAGGGGGGCAACTGCGAACTTACGGTCGCAGACGAGAAAATTGCAACCGAAAACAAGGTCACCATTATCGGCTACACGGATTTCCCCAGCAGAATGGCCGCACAGGCCTCTTCTCTCTATGCCAGCAACATACGCCACATGATGGCGGACCTGACACCCGACAAGAATGGCGTTGCCGTGCACAACATGGAGGATGACGTCATCCGCGGAGCGACCGTGGCGCACAAGGGAGAGGTTACCTATCCTCCGCCACCTCCGAAAATTCAGGCCATTGCGAAGGTGGCGAAAACCGCTTCAGTTCCGTCGCCAACTCCCGAAGAGCGAAAGGCGATGGAAATTGCCGCGTTCAAAAGGCAGACACGGAATCAGGTCGCGCTGCTGACTGTTGGCGGCGCACTGGTTTTAGGCGCTGGCCTTGTTGCGCCGGTAAGTTTTATGCAGCATTTCATAGTGTTTGCACTGTCGGTGTTTGTCGGGTTTCAGGTGATCTGGAATGTGTCGCATAGCCTTCACACCCCGCTCATGTCGGTTACCAACGCGATATCCTCGATCATAATCATCGGCGCGCTGCTTCAGATTGGGTCCAGTTCATTTCTGGTGCTTTTGCTTGCCGCGGTTTCGGTGTTTATGGCTGGAATAAACATATTTGGCGGCTTTCTGGTTACCCGGCGCATGCTCGCAATGTTCCAGAAATCATAGGGAGGCCCGAATCATGGAAATCGGATTTACCACCGCCGCCTATGTCGTGGCCGCGGTTTTATTCATACTCTCCCTTGGCGGACTTTCAAATCAGGAAAAAGCCAAACGCGCCGTATGGTATGGCGTTGTTGGCATGGGGCTCGCCGCTCTTGCCACTTTGGCAGGACCGGGTTCAGGTCTATGGCTTCTGTCCGCGATTCTGGTTGTCGCCGGCGGTGTTATAGGAATCTACATTGCCCAAAGAGTCCAGATGACCGAGATGCCGCAACTTGTTGCCGCAATGCATTCCCTGGTGGGTCTTGCAGCGGTATTTGTGGGCATAAACGCCCATATTGAGCTTGGCCGGGTGCTTGTCATGGACGATACCGCAAGAAGCGCCCTAGATGGCTTTGCAGCGGCTCTGGCAAAAAAAGACGGTATCGAGATTTCCATACTTCGGGGAGAACTGTTTCTTGGGGTTTTCATAGGCGCGGTTACATTCACGGGTTCCGTGATTGCATTTGGCAAACTTGCCGGGAAAGTCAGTTCGGCGGCCAAAAAACTGCCTGGCGGCCACCTGTTGAATGCAGTTGCCGCGATTTCATCGATTGCCTGCATGGCGTGGTATCTTGATTCCGGGTCGCTTGCGCCTCTTTTGATTATGACATTGCTGGCCTTCTTCATTGGATACCATTTGATCATGGGGATCGGAGGAGCCGACATGCCGGTGGTTGTTTCCATGCTCAACAGCTATTCCGGGTGGGCGGCTGCGGCAATTGGCTTCTCGCTTGGCAACGATTTGCTTATAGTGGTTGGCGCTCTAGTCGGATCATCGGGCGCAATTCTAAGCTATATCATGTGCAAGGCGATGAACCGTTCATTCATAAGCGTGATTCTCGGCGGATTTGGCGGCACCGGCGAACCCGCGATGGAAGTTGACGGAGAGCAGGTCGCGATAGATGCCGACGGCGTTGCCGCCGCGCTGAATGATGCGGACAGCGTGATCATTGTTCCCGGATATGGCATGGCCGTGGCGCAGGCCCAACAGGCGGTCAGCGCGCTTACCGGAAAATTGCGCGCCAGAGGCAAGACTGTGAGATTTGGCATTCATCCAGTCGCCGGCCGACTTCCAGGTCACATGAATGTCCTGCTTGCGGAAGCCAAGGTGCCATACGACATTGTTTTGGAAATGGATGAAATAAACGATGACTTTCCTCAGACGGATGTTGTGATTGTCATTGGCTCAAACGACATCGTAAATCCGTCCGCTCAGGAAGATCCAAACAGCCCGATTGCAGGCATGCCGGTTCTAGAGGTTTGGAAGGCAAAACAGGTTTTTGTATCCAAGCGAGGGCAGGGCACGGGGTATTCCGGTATAGAGAATCCACTTTTCTACAAGGAAAACACGCGAATGTTTTTTGGCGATGCCAAGGATAGCGTGACCAGGCTTCTGCCGATGGTTGAATGACTGCCGTTTTCGATGGAATGACTGAAGGGGATATTGTCCGCTTGAATATGCGAGATTGGAATTCGCAAACGCATGGCATGGTCATTCGGCAAAGACGGCGTCCTAAAGATAACGGTTTGCATACAATGGAAAACCCCTTTTTTAACCGATGAGGCAATAGAGTTGCTGAAAGGGCAATGGCAGAGCCTCTACCGCCTGCATCCGAAGGCATTGTTGAACTCTATCGCGACAGGGCAAAGGCGGAATTTACACCACGCGCCGAACGTGCGGTCGACCGGCGCAAGATCGAAGCTTCCCTAAAGGAAATGGCAGGTGCGCCCCGCCATGAAATAATCCCCGCGGACTCGATTGATGGTCTTGTCGCATTAGATTGTTCGCTTCAGAACATGCGTGACGGGATCCTTTTTGTTGGTGGGGGCGCACTACGCCCGAATTACATGGTGCCGGTTACTATCCTGCTTGCAATGTCTATACCGTCCGTCTCTGTGATCCCGACAATTCACCGTCCCTGCTCGACCTGCCGCAACGCTTCTTCCATCGCAATAGCGCAAGGTTTTTCCAAAATTGGCAATGGACTCATAATCCCAACATCCGTGCACTGGCAAGTTACGCTTTCACGTCCAGGGCGCGCTTATCTGGAAATGCTGGTTTACCTGCCTCGGCATGAAAGTTTTGATCAAGCTGACAAACTGGCGGAAGGCGCGGTAAATTTCAGTCCCTGGCGTTTTTAGACCCTGTTCATGGAGTGCCGCAGCGTGAAGGTTAAACGCAACCGACAGTTTCTGTTTGGATGCGAACGCGGGAATCTCGACTGGTCCCTGCCGCATATTTTAAATGCCCGGGATCTACCCGCAGTTCGCTGGCGTGAATGAAATCTGGATATGCGAAATGCTGAACAGCGCGCAGTGCTTGTGGCGAAGTTCGAAAAAGCACTGGAATGGTCATGCTGATAACGTATAACTTCTCAGGTTTATGGGTGGCAGTCTGATTGGCGGCACGCGGTATGCCAAATCAAATGAAGTTGAAAAAAACTACTTTGCCATGCAAATGGAACAATCCAGAATGTCGATGGCCATACGTTCTTGAAGTTGAATTTTGCGCGTTAAAATAAATTTCCGACGCGACAAATGCGTCACCACCCTGAAGCTCAAAAGAAAAATACATTGTGAAGAATAACTGTACATCACTTGTGTTCGGTCTGGTTGCAAGGCGAACTGCAACATCGGAGAATTTTATTTGGGGACAATCTCAAGTCCTATTGCGGCATACCAGTCGGCAGCGGCCCGGATTTCCTCATCGCTCATATTGGCCGCGATTTCCGACATTATCTCATGCTCGCGTTTCCCGTTTCTGAACGCTTTAAGCTGGGTATCAATGTATATTGCGCTTTCAGCGGCAAGATGAGGAGTGTTCTCGATAACGGCTATGCCATCAGCACCATGGCATGATGTGCACAATTCAGGTGCCTGTTCGGGATCAAATCCGTTGGGCAAAACCGCTTTGGCCGTATGATTGCCATACCATTTCGAAACATCTTCAATGTTTTCATCCGTAAGAATTCGCGACACCAGGGACATCATTTCGTGCTCGCGTTTGCCAGATTTAAACGCCATTAGCTGAGAGGCGATATATTCCACGGGCTCCCCGCCGATATGGGGTGCAATGGGAATGCGGGCAAACCCGTCAATCCCATGGCAGGTCCTGCACTGGCCCGCCACCTTTCTTCCGGCCTCGCCGTCACCGGAATGCGCGGTTCCGGCGAGCATGAGCCCGCCGAGAACCAATGCCGTTATTCGCATCATTCCTCATACCAGATGCGATAGATCGCGCCTGCCAGGTCATCGGAAACAAGCAGTGAACCGTCACGCAGCTGCGCCACATCCACCGGTCGACCGAGATACTCGTAGTTCTCGTCAATCCAGCCTTCGGCGAAGGGCTCGATGCTTGCGTTGCCATCGTCGTCAATGAAAGTGACCATAACGCGCGCACCTACAGGCGTGGTCCGGTTCCAGGAACCGTGCTGAGCCGAAAATATGGCGTTTTTATATTTTTTCGGAAACATCTTGCCGGTGTAGAAGGTCATTCCCAAATCCGCCGCGTGCGCCACGGTCTCCACAGCGGGCATCACCACCTCCACGGGAACTTCCTCATTGGCATATTCATTGGTTTTGACTGATCCGCCACCATACCATGGATGGCCGAAATGCTGTCCGGCCTCTGTCTGGTGGTTGATTTCACCGGGCGGGATGTCGTCGCCCATGCCGTCAACCTGGTTGTCTGTCCACCACAATTCCCCTGTTTCCGGATGGAAATCATGGCCAACGGAGTTCCGAACGCCATAGGTGTAAACTTCTCTTTCGGAGCCATCGATGTTCATGCGTATGATGCTGCCAATCCCCACCTCGTTGTAGAGATCGAGTTTTTCGGCTGGCGCGACATTGAACGGTTGACCAAGCGAAATGTAGATCTTCCCGTCGGGACCGATTTTGCAGACCCGCGCCGTGTGGTTGTAGCTTTCCTCTTCAACCGGAATCAGATCGCCCTGCTTAACAACGTTCAATGCAACCACATCGGGGCTTTCATAGAAAAATTCCGCGGCGGGATACATGAGCACGCGATTTTGTTCGGCAATGAAAAGGAACCCGTCTTTTGTGAAACACGGTCCGTTCGGAATTGCGAATTGAAGCGAGGGCGCAAAGTCCTTGACCTCGTCTGCAACACGGTCCTTGTTGCGATCGGTAACCGACCATACCTTGTCTTTTCTGGTGCCAACGAACGTGACTATGCCCTGAGGTCCAACCGCCATGTGGCGCGCATCGGGAACCACCGCGTAAAGCCCTATTTTAAAACCTGGCGGCATTGTGATTCTTTCAAGTGTCTTCTTTATGCCATCGGCATAATCGCCATCTTGCTCAATATAGGTGAATTCCGTAACACCGGTGGTTTTGAAGTTGCTCAGCTTTTCCAGATTGTCTGGAGCGGGTGACTGGGCAAAAGCCGCGGTGGATGTAAATGCAACCGCCACTGAAACCGCAATAAGTCGTTTCATTAAGGATCTCCCTGTTTTCATCCATAAGATTAAGCCGGGACCTGCGCGATCCGGCCATTTTCATGCGGCATTTCAACATGCGCCGAATTCATGCCGCCTTTGGGCTGAAAGATCGCTCTCAATGTTCGAGATGCTGGAATTTCAGCCGCCGCAGATCATAATACAAATATTAACGACCGTGACAATAGCCGTCAAACAAGGCGATGATGTGCAGATCCCATGCCAATTCAATCAAGATTAAACCCGTCTTGTCATGCATGGCCATCAGGGAAATCGGCAATTCCGCCGTAACGGCGCCGCATTTGAAAAATGTTTTTTTCGTTTAGCCTGCATGCCGCGTTTATTGGCAAAAGTGTAAAAACATCGACCCCTACAACATTTGAACTGCGGTTTGAATAGTGACGGGGACCACTTGAATATTCGCGATCAAGGCCTATATTTGGTCACTGGTGCATGAAAAATGCAAAGAAACATTGCTCATTGGGAGAATGATAATGTCAGATAAGAAAGTAAGTCGAAGAAAGTTCATGCGGGGTTCCGCATTGGTTGCCGCGGGAGCCCTGGCGGCGCCTTCAGTTGCTCGCGCAGAGCAAACCGTTCTTAAAATGCAGGCCGCATGGGGTGGCGGCATTTTTCTCGAGAACGCAAAATCCTATGTTGACCGCGTTCACGCCATGGCCGGCGATGCACTGAAAATCGACCTTCTGCCAGTCAACTCCGTTGTCAAGACAAGCCAAATGCAAGACGCCGTCCACCGCGGCGTTCTCGATGCGGCGCACTATGTGCCCGCATACTGGTATTCGAAGTCCAAAACCGCCTCTCTTTTTGGCACCGGCCCGTGTTTTGGCTGGTCCAGCCAGGAAGTGCTTGGCTGGGTGCATTACGGCGGCGGTCAGGAACTCTTTGACGAACTAATGGGGACTTTGGGCTTGAACGTGGTATCGTTTTTCAACAGCCCGATGCCGGCACAGCCTCTCGGATGGTTCAAGGAGCAAATCGAAGATGCCAGTCAGATGGTCGGCCTGAAATACCGCACCGTTGGTCTGGCGGCGGACGTTCTGCTTGAAATGGGCATGTCTGTTGTTCAACTGCCCGGAGGCGAAATTCAGCCGGCCATGAAATCCGGTCTTATCGATGCCGCCGAATTCAACAACCCGACTTCGGACCGTGATTTCGGCATGCAGGATGTTTCCAAGCACTATCATCTTGCGTCGTTCCACCAGAGCCAGGAGTTCTTTGAAATCACCTTCAACAAGCGCAAATTCGAATCCCTGTCTTCCGAATTGCAGGCGATACTCAAGCATGCGTCCGAAGCCGAGAACTCGAACTTCTACTGGCACAACACCAAGCGCTATGCCGAAGATCTTGTGAAACTGCGGGATGAGCAGGGTGTAAACGTATATCGCACCCCGGATTCGGTAATGTCGGAACAGCTAAAGGCATGGGACATAGTCGTTGAGCGCCTTTCCGCGGAAGATGCATTCTTCAAGAAGGTAATCGATTCGCAGAAAGCGTATGCGAAAGACGTGATGAACTATCTGAACTTGAACCAGCCTGATTACAAGCTTGCGTATCAACACCATTTCGGTTAATGCCGACAATAATTCCTGCGGGAGCCGGACAGGCTCCCGTTTTTTGGATGGTCCGGTTTGTTTCATTCCCAAAAAATGGTGATATATGTCCAGAATCATATATTTCATTGAAGGCCTGAGCGTCTGGACGGGCCGCGCCTTTGGCTGGTGCATACTGATCCTGACGTTTTCCGTCTCATACGAGGTTTTCGTAAGATTTGTGCTAAACGCTCCAACAGTCTGGGCCTTCGACATGATGGTGCAGATGTATGGAGCGTTGCTTTTGATGGCCGGGCCGTACGCGCTTGCGCAGGACACGCATGTGCGAGGTGACATCCTCTACAGGCTGTTTCCCGTTAAATGGCAGGCACGCATAGATTTCACGCTATATGTTCTGTTTTTCTTCCCCGGGATGATGGCGCTTTTCTGGTACGGCTGGGAAATCGCGGCCGACAGTTGGAGGTACAAGGAGGTAAGCTGGAACAGTCCCGCCCGAATTCAGATATACTTCTTCAAGACGCTCATACCTCTGGCGGGTTTCATGCTGATGTTGCAGGGACTGGCGGAAATGATGCGTTGCTGGCGCGCCATGAAAACCGGCGTGTGGATGGAGCGGCTCAAAGATGTACATGAAACCGAAGAGATACTCATGCATGCCTCCGAACGGTCTGATTCGTAACTGACGAAAACGCATTAACATTCTGAAGGTTTTAACCATGACAAATCCCGAAGTCGCAATTGTAATGCTGTGCCTCTTTATTTTGCTGGTGCTGCTTGGCTTTCCCATTGCATTCACGCTTCTGGCGATGGGTGTGGCGTTTGGATACTTCGCCTACTACGTTGAGCCTTCAACAACCTCCGATTTGTTTAACAACCAGATATTCTATCTCCTGAATCAGAACACATATTCCGTAATGGAGAATGACACATTGGTGGCAATCCCATTGTTTCTCTTCATGGGATATGTGGTTGAACGCGCAAATATTGTAGACCGCCTGTTTTATTCTCTTCAGATGGCCGCCCGGAATCTTCCCGGCTCACTGGCGATAGCCGCACTGATCACATGCACGGTGTTCTCCACCGCATCCGGCATTGTTGGCGCGGTGGTCACGTTAATGGGTCTGCTGGCGTTTCCCGCCATGGCCAATGCCCAATACAGCAAGACATTTGCATCGGGCGTGATTTGCGCGGGAGGCACGCTCGGAATTCTCATTCCACCTTCAATCATGCTGATTGTCTATGCGGCAATAGCAGAATTGTCGCCACTTAGGCTGTATGCCGCCGCGGTGTTTCCAGGATTGATTTTGGCGGGACTCTACATCGTTTACGTGCTCGCTCGCGTTTTTGTAAATCCATCAATCGCTCCTGTGCCAAAAGAGGAAAGCATACCCTCGAAAGCGCAGATATACATAAATCTGCTTGTTGGGTTTGTTCCGCTTACCATATTGATCATGCTTGTACTTGGATCCATATTGGGTGGTTTGGCAACCCCTGCCGAAGCCGCGGCAATGGGTGCTTTGGGCGGCTTGCTTCTGGCGACAATTTATCTCGGGCCAAGCGAGAAGATATTCGGAGACGCCTTTAAGGGCAAAAACCCGGCAATGTACATTGGAACGGCGATTGGAATTGTCGGCGTGTTCCTTGCTTTGTCCGGACAGGGCGGTCTGTCCGCCGTTTCGAAATTCTATAGCGACTACTACGGTGGAGCTATGGAGATTAACGAGCAGGCAAACCGTCAGTGGCTTGTACTTACGCGCATGATTGTGGGCATTCCGCTTACGGGCTTTGTTCTCGGTCTCTGGGTCGGAGCGATGCCATATTCCTATAAGGCCCTATGGAAGACGCTCACCGAAAGCGTGTTTTTAACGGCCAAGGCAACGGCAATGGTTTGCTGGCTATTTGTTGGGTCATGGACTTTTGCATCCGTGTTTTCCTACCTTGGCGGCCACGATGTCATCGAAAACTGGTTCCTCGCAATGAACCTGGAACCCTGGCAGTTTCTGGTTCTTGTTCAATTGATTATTTTTGTGCTTGGCTGGCCACTGGAATGGTCCGAGATTCTCATCATCTTCGTCCCGATATTCCTGCCCATGCTGGACACGTTCGGCGTCAATCCCTATTTCTTCGCAATGCTGGTGGCACTTAATTTGCAAACCTCGTTCCTGACGCCTCCGATGGCCATGTCCGCCTACTACCTCAAGGGGGTGTTAAAGAATCAGATTGAACTGATTGAAATATTCAAGGGAATACTTCCATATCTGGCCATTGTGATATTCTCAATGGTGCTGATGTATCAGTTTCCGGGGATTGCGCTATGGCTTCCCGATTATCTCTTCGGCGAGTACATTCCGTAGCGACATGACACCCGATGGAGGAACTGCATGAGATATCGGCATCAACGGCTCTGGATTTAATCAAATCCGGCAGGGTTGGTTCATTGGAACTGGTTGAAGCATGCATATCCAGAATAGAGTGTACCGACGACAGTATAAATGCCTGGGAGCACATTGATTTTGATCAGGCAAGGCAGCAGGCCGAAGAGATGGACCGGATTCGCCGAAGCGGTCTGCCTACGGGCAGTCTTCACGGGCTCCCGGTTGGTCTAAAGGATATTGTTGATGCGAAAGGCCTTCCGACGGAATGCGGCAGCGAGATATTCAAAGGTCAAATGCCAAAATCCGACGCCGCACTGACAGAACATCTCCGTGAAGAGGGTGCGGTGGTTCTGGGCAAGACGGTATCTACCGAATGCGCATTCATGAATCCTTCAAGAACCCGCAATCCGCGCAACCTGTCTCGCACACCGGGCGGATCCTCAAGCGGCTCGGCCGCTTCCGTGGCGTCATGTCAGGTGCCGCTGGCCATAGGCACGCAAACCAACGGTTCGGTTATAAGGCCCGCGGCTTTTTGCGGTACATTTGGTTTCAAACCAACGCGAGGCGTCATATCAAGACGTGGAGTGTTGAGGACTTCAAAATCACTGGATCAGGTTGGCGTTTTCGGACGGGCACTTGAAGACGTTGCGCTGCTTGCAGATGCGATTTCCGGGTACGACTCGAATGATGAGGCCAGCTACACCCGTCCGAAGCCGCAAATGCTGCAAGGAGCAAGACGTCAGGTGCCAATTGAACCGTTGTTCGCATGGTTTGAACTGCCATTTGGCGATAGGCTTTCGGATGATTCGAGAGAAGGCTTTGAAGAGCTTTTGGAAGCACTTGGGGATAGAGTTGAGAGAGTGTCTTCCCCAAAGGGCTTTTTGGATATGATGGATGCGCATCGCATTGTTTTCCAGTGGGAGCTTTGCGAACACATGGCACATGAGGCGGAAACCCACTGGGAGCTTATGGGCGGGGCATTGCATGAGGCTTTTGAATCCGGGTGGAAATTGAGCAATTCGCAATATGGGAAAGCCATGGAGGTCATGGCGGGTTCCGGCAGATATTTTGACGCTTTCTTCAAGGACTATGACGGCATCATATCTCCTTGCGCACCTGGTGAAGCTCCAATGTTCGATGAGGGAACAGGTGACCCGGCATTTTGCACGCTGTGGACATTTGCCGGGTTGCCGTGTGTTGCCATGCCGATATTAAAAGGGGCAAACGATCTGCCGGTCGGTGTTCAGTTGATTGGCGAGCGTGAGCGCGATGACAATCTGCTGTGCACCGCAAACTGGCTTTTGCGGAAGCTATCCGAAGAGGCTGAATAAGTTCAAGGAGACTGGAAAATGATCAAACGGCATCACAAAATAGTCGCAGCAGTCATTGCTACACTACTGATGGCTATATTTGTTGTGGGTCTCGCTCATAGCATATCAACGGGGTTCGCCGGGTTTTGGGGCGGTCTCCCATTCTGGATTATCGTAATTGTTGTGCTTTCCCTTGCCATCTATGATGTATGGCAAGAAACGATACGAAATGGCAACGATAAAGGCGACTGAGAAAATCCGTCAGTTTCTCTTTAGGGCGCAATTTACCATTTGCGCCAAGATCTTAAAACTTTATTGCCGATTCCCGACTTTATTTTGAGAATGTCGCTAGATACGCGGCAACATCCTCGGATCCTTTTTTAAGTCTGAAAGTCATATTGGAGCGCTTGCCGAGAAATTTTGTTGGATCCTGGATGTATTCGGCAAGCGACTTCTCATCCCATACAAGGCCTTCTTCGCCTCTTGCGACAAGGATCTTTGAGTATTTAAACCCTTCAACGGATCCGGCCTGACTGCCAATAATGCCATAGAGATTAGGGCCCGTTTTGCCACCCTTCATGAAAACCTCGTTTTCAGAAGCGATCAGGTGGCAGGATTTGCATTTCCTGAACGCTTTCTCCCCCTTTGCGGGATCTCCTTCGGCAAAAGCGGCGGATCCTGAGAATGCAAGGGTTAATGCGGCAAGGAGATATTTCATTGAAAGCACCTCTTGATTGATTTCATGTATATCCATTAACACTGAACAGATGGTTCTTAAAGTGCTCAAATAGCGCTTTAAACGGGCAAATCAACCTAAAGCCGATTTGAGAAAGGTCCCGTTTAAAGCCCATTCCAAAACAGCATGCCGTCTAATTCGGATACGAGAGATTATCTGGCGGGATTGCGGCAAATTGAAAGTCATCCGGACAAAAGGCATACAATCAGTAGATACGGCCATTCAGGCATGCCGGTTGATTTACGCCACTATATTTTCCTGCGTGTATTTTTTAAGTTCCGCCCGGGCCACCTGACGTCGATGAACGGCATCCGGTCCGTCGGCAAGACGCAATGTTCGAAGATTCGTCCACATTGCCGCAAGAGGTTTGTCCTGTGATATGCCTTGCGCGCCAAACATCTGCACGGCCTCGTCAACGATTTTTAGCGCAATTCGAGGTGCAATCACCTTGATCTGGTGTATCCAGGGGGCAGCCGCCCTCGCATTGCCCTGATCCATCATCCAGGCGGCTTTGAGGCACAGCAGTCTTGCCTGCTCAATCTCCATGCGGCATTCGGCGATTATATCGTGATTCGCACCGAGTTGATGCAGGGGCTTGCCAAAGGCCTGTCTCGAAAGCGATCGGCGGCACATTAATTCCAACGCGGCTTCGGCCTGGCCAATGGCGCGCATGCAATGGTGGATGCGGCCTGGTCCCAAACGCCCCTGGGCTATTTCAAATCCGCGGCCTTCTCCCAATAGCATGTTCTCTGCGGGCACCCTAACATCCGTAAAGCGAATATGCATATGGCCATGGGGCGCGTCATCATGGCCGTATACATGCATAGGTCTAAGTTTTTCGATTCCATTTGCATCGGCTGGAACAACTATCATTGAGTGTCGCTTGTGTTTGGGGGCGGCAGTGCCGGTTTTTGCCATGACGATATATACGGCACAGCGCGGATCTCCGGCGCCGGAGGCCCACCATTTTTCTCCATCAAGTACATATTCATCGCCATCGCGAATGCATTGCATGGATATGTTGGTTGCATCTGAACTGGCGACGTCCGGTTCTGTCATCAGATAGGCGGAGCGGATTTTGCCTTCGAGAAGCGGTTCAAGCCATCTGCGCTTCATTTCCGGCGAGCCGTATTTGTGAAACACCTCCATGTTGCCGGTATCGGGGGCATTGCAGTTGAACACTTCAGCGGCCAGTGGGGTTTTGCCCATCTCCTCGGCAAAATACGCATATTCAACGGTTGTAAGTCCCGCGCCCTTCATTCCATCCGTGTGCCAGAAGTTCCACAATCCGGCGGCCTTGGCCCTGGCCTTCAGCCCTTCCAGAATATCCCGCTGTCTTGGAGTAAACTGCCACCGGTCGATTTTATCCACTTCATCGCGATATTCATCTTCGCGGAGCATAATGTCGTTTTGAATCATATCCTTTACACGTTGAAGCAATTCGCGATTGCCTTCTCGCATTCCAAAATCCATTACAGTCTCCTTCTCAAGGCCTAATTCCATCTTGCACGTTGCAAAACCAGGCGTGTTAATAATGCGTTCCGACGTTTTAACTTATGTCACATTACGGGAATCTCTTTACCCGCAATGGCTGATATGGGCAATATTTCCAAGTATTAGCCTGTAGCAACATATGCTGATTACGCGGCATGAATTGTAAAAGACATACACAGGCCGGTTCCCTGGTCGCAAGTGCGCTCTCAAGAGGTTCGATTTGGTTTGAGGCATCATAAGCGATTTACTCCAACTGTTCGGAATGACACTCTGGCCTGAATTCCCAAATGGGATAATTGATGTGAATCTTGATTGCGTTTTTGGTTTTGTTTTATTGTTTGTGCGAACCCGAATTTCAGCGCGCGATTGTTGAGCCATGGGACGGCGGTTTCGAGGTCGTGGCATCCGGCGCGTTTGTGTGGAAGGGATTGCTGGTCCCTCCCGATCTCAACGGTGATACGGTCGTCCTAAACTCGACTATCCGTCGTGGCCTTTATCGGTTCCGTGAACAGCGTCCCCGTTTTCGCGATCTCCCGGCCGTAGTAGACCCGCAAGGGTGAGCGGCCGGTAGAGTGTGCGCCCGCAATCAGCGTAAGCTGCAGGTTCACAGCGATCTTCACCGGCGCGGTCGCGGATAGCGCGTCGATGTGAAAGAAATCGATGGTGCCGTTGATGGCGTTCTCTATCACCATGCGCGGGCATATCGGTCGAACAGTTGTCTGGCGGGGTCTTCATCTGGTTTGTCAGCGGCAATGTTGGATCCTCATGGCAGAGATCAAGCACGGCAATTTGGCCGATGTCCCTAGGATGGCCGGAGATGCGGACCATTGTCTCAAGAACCCGAGGATTGCGATATTTACGCCCGACATTGGCGAGTTTCACGCGTCGCCAGTCCTCTTCCGGCACTAGAGAAAGACCTTGGCTATCAGGTCCAGACCCGTATCATTGACTCCTCGCCCCGGGTGTTGCAGAAACGCGAGCGGATCTTTCTTGTCGGTTTCCGCGGGCCGAGTGGTTTCCGATTTGACTGGCTGGCACTACCGAGCGGTCCCCCACCGGTTCTCGGGACCATCCTTGAGCGGCGAGTAGATTCGAAATATTCCCCCACAACCCATCTCTGGGACTATCTGAAAGCCTAAAAGCGTCGCCATCGCGCCGCCTGCAAAGGGTTTGGCTACTCGGTGTTCGGTCCGAGCGATGTGACGCGTATGCTCTCGGCCCGCTACAACAAGGACGGATCAGAGATACTGATCCGCCAAGCGCGTGCAGCGGCCATGCCGTCTGATGCCCCGGGAATGCGTCCGGCTGATGGGATTTTAAGGAACGGGAGATCCCGCGTTCCGGATCCCAGTGATCTCCAGAATGATAAATTCATTAATAGCAGAGAGTTAAAAAGGATTTTTTGAATTTATGGTGCGGCCGAGAAGACTCGAACTTCCACGGGTGTTACCCCACAGCGACCTCAACGCTGCGCGTCTACCAATTCCGCCACGGCCGCAAAGAATAGGCAGGTTGCGTGGGTATACGGGATTCATACGCAGTTGTGAAGAGAAAACTTATGGCATTTTTGACAATTGCAACGGAAACGGCCAAATAAGTGACTGAAATGCGTCCTGGAGCCATCAGAATGGTGAAATTCTTAAAATCAAATGGCCTAACCGAATACACCGCTGCCTGCGAATTCATGGACCGCCGCGTTTCCGCCATTTTGGAAAACCGCGAAAGTGAACTGATATGGCTGGTGGAGCACCCGCCGCTTTATACCGCGGGCACATCCTCAAAGCCTGAAGATCTTATAGAACCGTTGAAGTTTCCGGTGCATAATTCCAGGCGGGGAGGGCAATACACCTACCACGGGCCGGGTCAGAGAGTCGCGTATGTCATGTTGGATGCGGGGCGAAGAGGCCATGATGTCCGCCTGTTTGTAAGGCGGCTTCAGGAATGGGTGATTGCCACCCTGGATCAGTTCAATGTCATCGGTGAAGTTCGCGAAGGCCGTATCGGTGTGTGGGTGGTTAGAAAAGACAAACCGCCGACCGCAACGGGCGCGTTGCGGGAAGACAAGATAGCCGCCATCGGGATACGCTTGCGCAAATGGATCAGCTTTCACGGGATTTCAATTAATGTCGAACCTGATCTCAGTCATTACAGTGGCATTGTGCCATGCGGAATCTCTGAACATGGAGTGACGAGTCTTGTTGACCTGGGGCTTGCCGCAACCATGGATGATCTTGACGTTGCGCTGAAAAAAACCTTTTGCGAGGTTTTTGGTGCATGACGGTATTATCTCATTTCGCGATTTGAATTGCGCGTTCTTTTGTCGTGCATTAATTTGCGAACGCCTCGGGTTTTGCTTCATGAGCCATGTGGTCAAGGATGGCATTGGCAAATTTTGCCTCCTTCCCTTCTGGATAGAAACTTCTGGCAATGTTGACGTATTCCGAGATGACCACCTGTGGTGGCGTGTCGCATTCAAGAAGTTCGGCGCCTGCCGACCTGAACAGCGCGCGAAGAGTTGGATCTATGCGGCTGATTGGCCATTTTGCCACAAGCGCATGATCGATCATCTGGTCAATCTTTGCCTGCCAGTTTACCGCCTGATTTATGAGAAGATAAAAAAGGCCGGTATCGCCTTCAGCCATAACGATGCCATCGTCAATCTCCTGTCCAACCCTGTGTTCAATGAACTCGCAATAAACCGTGTCAACGGATTGCCCTGAATGTTCAAGTTGGAAAAGCGCCTGAACCGAGTAGAGTCTCGCAAGGGAGCGCATTTTGCGTTTCTGATTGCCTGATAGATTGCTCATCGCGGTCTGTCACGATTTATGTCATGTTAAAACCGAACCACGCCTTTGGCTTTTCGGCGTTTAATCAGTTCAGTTTTGTGATGAAGCAAATACAGTGCCGCCGCCGCCGCTTCGGCTCCCTTGTTCATTTTCCCGGGGTCGGCTCGCGCAATCGCCTGCTCGATGTTTTCCACATTCAGAATGCCATTGCCGATGCATGCCGCCTGCAAGCCAAGCATCATTATTCCGCGCGAGCTTTCATTGCACACGGTCTCGTAGTGCGTTGTTTCGCCCCTGATGACGCATCCGAGGGCCACATAGGCGTTGTAGCTCAATTCACGTTCGGCGATGCTTATGGCGGTTGGAATTTCCAGTGCGCCCGGAACGGTAACGACTTCACTTTTGCCACCCCACGCCTCGATTTCCTCTTCCGCCCCCTCATGGAGCATGTTTACAATGTCTTCATTAAAGCCGGCCTTCACCACAAGAACACTCTTTGGGCCGTCAATTGCCAGTCTTTCCAGTTTATTGTGTTCAAACATGGTTTTTATCCGTCATTGAGAGGGCGTGTTCCCACTATGCTGATTCCATAGGCATCAAGGCCGAGATAGCGTGTTTCGGGGCTGTCTGTAAGCAGAACGAGTTCATGAAGACCCATGGTAGACATTATCTGAGCCCCGAGTCCGGTTTGCTTTATCGTCCTGGGACCGTCATCCTCCTCCATTTCGCGGGCAAGACTGGGCCGGGGCTGGCGAAACAGGAATATGGCGCCGCGTCCCTCGCTGGCGATTATCTCCATGGCGCGGGGCAGTTTTCCCGATGGTCGGGTTTCATTCAAAGCCAGACCAATTCCCAGCACATCCTCAAGCGCGTTCAAAGCGTGCGCGCGCGCGAGAACCGGCTCCGGGGTGGCAATGTCGCCTTTGACAAGAACCACATGTTCGGTTTCGGTAATCTGATCGGTGAAAATGCGCATAACCCAAGATCCGCCATGGCAGGAATTGACGTTTTCTCTTCGCGTTTCCTGAACAAGGTTGTCGTGTTTGTGCCGATAAGTAATCAGATCGGATATTGTCCCGATTTTAAGATCATGCGTTTTTGCGAATTCGATTAAATCGGGCAATCTGGCCATTGTGCCGTCTTTGTTCATTATTTCGCAAATAACGCCGGTGGGGTTCAGTCCGGCAAGTCGTGAAATGTCCACGGCCGCCTCCGTATGGCCCGCACGGACCAGGACACCGCCTTTTCTGGATTTCACGGGGAATATATGACCCGGTGTGGCGAGAGACGCCATTGTGTTCTGTTCATTTATCGCGGTTGCAATGGTCAATGCGCGATCGGCCGCCGAGATTCCGGTTGTCACGCCTTCCCTGGCCTCAATCGACACGGTGAATGCCGTCTCATGCCGAGACGAGTTGCGCGCGGCCATCATTGGCAATCCAAGGCGGTCGATCCTTTCAGATGTCATTGAAAGGCATATGAGACCTCGACCATGTGTCGCCATGAAATTAATTACTTCGGCGTTTGCAAATTCAGCGGAAATGACCAGATCTCCCTCGTTCTCGCGATCTTCATGATCAACAAGAATGAACATGCGGCCCGCACGCGCCTCCTCGATTATTTCCTGCGTCGAGGAGATTGCCTTGTTCAATTCCAATTCAACGGGACCGGGTCTCTCGTATGCCTTGATATGTGACATCAGGTTATCCTCAAATTGCATTACAGTCGATTTGATAGTCCGGCAGGCCAAAAAATGCCATAAACCCGCGACTGGTGGCAACCAGATATTTCCCGTTTTCATATCGTTCGGAAAATGGTCGCCATGTTTTGAAGGATCATTTTCCAGACTTTCGAATGCATATTTTCGGTTTCGATTTGCCCGGTCTTTTGATGGGAATAAAACTGGCGGAACCGCGCGCATCCGTGTGGATTTTAATTCCCAAGGACCTGCTTTAACAGGTGGGCGTCAGGTAATCGGACCACGATCCGAACAGAGCCAACTCCCTTGGAATTGATTAAGGCCACTGGAATATTTACCTGGCACGTGAAGGGCAGAACCCGCCATTAACATGGCCGTATAATTCATGTGAAAAAATCATGCAAGCATTTGATGTTTTTAAATCCGGTTGCGTATGCCGGTTTGCGCCACTTGCTGGGATCGTTGCTTTTTGTTTCTCAACGCCAATTGACGAGTGTTGGGTCGAAATCCTGGTACCTGCCGCGGCCGAAATCGTTTAGCGTTGGCATTTCAGTCATGCCCTGAACAATGGGTCCGGAAAAGAGAATGAGGAAGAAGTGCCCATCGAAAAAGGCAGAGGCAGGGAGATAATGGAATTCGTGTCGAATTTAGCATATGGGGAAGTCGTCACTTGCGGGTATGTCGCGCAGGAACTCGGAGTTGCACATCCGCGAGCAGTGGGAAAAGCAATAAATTCCAAATATGAAAGCGGCGGAATTTTTTCGCGGTGACTTGTCATATTCGCAGACCGCAAATCTGCAGAAGCCAGTGAACATGGCGCAGCCATGCAAAGACTCGAATCCGAATGGTGGAAGTTTAATGGTGGGGCCATTCATTCGGACATGAGAGATCGCGCGAAACGTCCGACACCCTTAGCCATCAGGGAATAATCCATAAACAAGAGCCTGAACAATGTTGTGAAAAACGCACAAGTTGATGTCGGCAGTCACCACTATCATTCTCAAGATTGCAGATTAAAAAGCAAAGGACGATATATCTGCCGTCAACCTCATTCCATTACCAGTTTGATGGAACGTCATTTGATCCGGCGGTGCAAAAACAGGATATCTCGTGAACTGGTTCATCGCGAGCAAATATTATTGATGCGATCTACAGAGTGCGATGAGTAGTATATTCGATGCCATTAATTGATCTATGCTATGGGAGGTTAATCTAAAGCGCCCATGTTCATCGTTTTTTGGAGCTGCATTTGGGGCGGGTATCAATTTGCGCAAACGGCGCATCCGCTGGAGTGAAAATTCATGATCGATCAGAACTACCATTTCCAAAGCAACGGACAGCAAACGGGCCGGCTTTTGATGCGTGGCGTTTGCCGATACCTGCGCAGTTGCAATTACGCCACCATTGATGAGTTTGCACCTGCAAAGGGCAGGCGAGTTGATGTAATGGCGCTTGGTCCAAAGGGAGAATTATGGATTGTCGAATGCAAATCGGGTCGGGCGGATTTCATGTCCGACAACAAGTGGCATGAATATCTGGATTGGTGCGATGGGTATTTCTGGGCGGTTGATCTGGAGTTTCCCGTGGATCTTCTTCCTGAACACACGGGAATAATGATTGCCGATTCCTACGGGGCCGAAATCATCCGCATGGCTTCCAGGCGAAAACTATCCGCAGCCAGACGCAATGTGCTCGTTCGTAAATTTGCCCGTCATGCGGCGATGCGTCTGCAAATGCACATTGATCCTAAACTATGATTTGCCATTTGCGGCGGTCTTGGCGGAAGCAAGGATCTCCTCGGCGATTTCACGCGCGTCTTCAGGGTCGAAATCCATAGGTATTTCCTTGCCGTCGGCGACAACAAACAACCTGACCATCCCTCTATCGGTAGGGCCAATTCGCAGACTTGCATCAATGTTTCGCTCGGTGTTTATGCCCATGACAGTCTCCAGCAATGTTACAGAGGCAGGTAATGATCTTTGAAAAGTTTGGCAAGAATTCTTGTGGTCGGGTGTTTGAGAATGCTTGCAATGGATAACTGTTGCGGTTAGTGTTTGTTCCAATGCCGCCTTAGCTCAGTAGGTTAGAGCGCTTGATTGTGGATCAAGAGGTCCCCCGTTCGAGCCGGGGAGGCGGTACCATCATTAAAATTGCCATGTGACTATAGCTGATATAACTTCAGCAGGTTGGGCGGAATCCAAAACTTTGATGTAATGAAATCATCAGGTTGCAGAATATTTGCCATTACCGTCCTGGCAATTTATGTTGAGTAATTTTACAGCGCAGGCTTTGATATCCCGATCAAGCATATAGTATCGAAAGACATTGACCGCATATCGGAATATCTGTGCCATGCCAGAACTCATTAAGCGCAATTGAGGTGTCTTTGAGGGGCACATGAAAGGTGTACAAAACATCAACGAATATCCTGAAGACCGCGAAGCGCTAATGTCGTTCAGGAGACGAATACACAGGGCAATAGAGCGGATTGATCAATCTGCATCCTTGTCAATGCTTTTAACCCATTCAGTTTTTATTCGATAATTACAGAAGATTTGAGGATTAAATTCATCAAATGCGCCGATTCCCCATCTAACTCCCATTCGTTTTAAGATGAGTTCCGAGCGATTTAGAACTCCATCCGGCTTGTATCGTATCCATCATTAAATATGGATATCCAAACGCTTACATTAACAATTTCGAGACGAAGTCAGAACATAAAACCATCAAGATATATAATCGGAGGAGGGTTTTATGGAGTGCCGAGTATTTTCATTATCTGGAGTGGCTCTCCGGTTTTTCTGTCGAATATAACAATGCTGTTATCTTCGGTTACAACCGCAAACCAGTTGTCTCCCTGAGTAAAGGCTGTTGGTTTTTGACCGTCGGGAAGAGTGATTGAATCGGGCAGTGAGGGACTGAAGGCGCTGGAAAATTTAGTGACAAACAGAAATACAATAATTAAGAATCCGACAATCATCACTGTTGTAAGGACCGTTACCATTGCACGAAGGTATTTTACGAGGTTCGGGTCAACCGGCTGATGCGTTTGGGGATTTTCTGTCATGAGCGCCACCCGGCTAAAATTCCAAATTGCGGCAAATCCGCCGCAACGCCTTGATAAGGCGCTTTCAAGGGATGTCCCAGAAGAGGCGACACTGTCAAGGACTCGTTTGGCAAAGCTGATTGCCAACGGGCATGTTAAGTTAAACGGCGATGTTGCTACAGACATATCGGCTAAGGTGGCCGAGGCGGATATTATTGAAATCAGCATTCCCGAGCTGTGTGAAACGACCCTGATGGCACAGGAAATACCATTGGATATATTATATGAGGATCGTGAAATAATTGTTTTAAACAAGCGCGCGGGACTTGTTGTTCATCCCGCTCCCGGGAATCGCGATGGTACTCTGGTTAATGCCCTTATGGCGCATTGCGGTGATTCCCTTTCCGGGATTGGCGGAGAAAAAAGGCCCGGCATAGTTCACAGAATAGATAAGGACACCAGTGGCGTGATTGTTGCGGCAAAGTCGCAAATTGCTCATGGCGGCCTTGCGGAGCAGTTCAAATCACACAGCGTGGAACGCAGGTATCTTTGTCTTGCGCACGGAGTTCCCTATGCCGGTGACGCCCGACTGCGAGGATTGCGGGGCATTGATTTTGAGGCCGGGAATGTGATGAAAATTTCAACGCGGATCGCAAGACATCGAAATTGCCGAAAACGTCAGGCCGTGGTGTTTGACGGTGGAAGAAATGCCGTGACAAGAACTCGCGTTTTGGAGATATTCGGCAATCCGCCCGCTATATCAATGATGGAATGTCGTCTTGAAACAGGTCGAACCCACCAGATACGTGTTCATCTGGCTTATGCGGGTCATGCCCTGATTGGTGACCAGGTTTATGGCACTCGCCGCCGACTTCCTCGAAAAGCGTTTTCCGAGGCGGTTATGTCTATGGTGGACGGGTTTTCCCGGCAAGCTCTTCATGCTTCAGAACTTGGATTTGAGCATCCGGTGAATGGGAAGTGGATGCGGTTTTCGGCACCTGTGCCCGATGACATGTCAAATCTTGCTGAAACGATAAAAAGCCAACACTGAAACAAATCAGCATAAGTTTATGAAGAAAGAAATTTTCACATTACTGCAACAGACCATAACATTTTCAGGCGGTGAATTTGAAAATAAATTGAGAGTGCCTATATGTAATTCGGTTGAGCGTTGAGGAGGAAAGACCATGAGCGGTTATGCAAACCTTCCGGTACCATCGCCAGAGTCCGGATTGAATAATTATCTACAAGAGATACGCAGATTTCCGCTGCTTGATCCTCAAGAGGAGTACATGTTGGCCAAAAGATGGGTTGCGGATCAAGACAGAGAGTCCGCCCACAAATTGGTTACATCGCATCTACGTCTTGCGGCAAAAATTGCCAATGGATATCGGGGGTACGGGCTACCAGCTGCCGAAATTATTTCCGAAGCCAATGTGGGCTTGATGCAGGCGGTAAAGCGCTTCGATCCGGACAAGGGGTTTCGCCTCGCCACATACGCAATGTGGTGGATACGAGCAAGTGTCCAGGAGTATATTCTGCGCAGTTGGTCGCTTGTTAAGCTCGGAACCACAAGCGCACAGAAAAAGCTGTTTTTCAATCTGCGAAAAGCCAAGGCCAGAATTGGTGTCTTGGAAGATGGAGAAATGCGCCCGGAGAATGTAAAAAGGATTGCCCGTGACCTTGGCGTTGGAGAAAATGATGTAATTTCGATGAATCAAAGGTTGTCAGGCGGTGATGCGTCGCTTAACGCCCGTATTGGAAACGATGACGGATCCACAGTTGAATGGCAGGATTGGATTGCGGATGATGATGCCGATCATGCCGCTAAATTCGAACAACAGGACGAACTGGATTATAGGAAGAGCTTGCTTGGCGAAGCAATGGGAATTCTAAATGAGCGCGAGAAAAAAATTCTCACTCAGCGAAGGCTTGATGAACCACCTGTTACTTTGGATGAAATCGGACGCCAGTTAAAAATCAGCCGTGAGCGCGTACGGCAGATAGAAGTTAGAATTATGGAAAAACTCGCTGATCGAATCCGAGAACTTGATCAGGAAAAAGCATAAAGCCCCAATTCCCGTTTTTGCGATTACTTGCTTTTCCGTAAATTCGGTGGGGGTGGCAAAAAAATTCCGGCATGCAATCAGGTCTCACTGATATTTGGCTATCAACGATTTGCGGCAACAATTACTTCGCGTGCCGTTTCACACCCGATTTGGAAACGGTATCTAATCTCGATGTTGGCACAACTATGCTGCGCAAAACATAATTGTGCCATTGTTAAGGCCTTTCGATTTTTAACCACTCTTCACCATGCTTTTTCTTAACCGCGCCATAAGAATCATCTTTGATTTTGATTGGCCTCCAAAGCCTCCAACCGGTCAATAAAATCAGAGATGACCGATAGCCCCTTGCTCCAGAACTCGGGATCGGATGCATCCAGTCCGAATGGAGCAAGCAGATCCTTGTGATGTTTTGAACCGCCGGCTTTAAGCATCTCGATATATTTGTCCTGAAAGCCATCGGGGCTTTCCCTGTAGACAGCGTAAAGAGCATTCACCAGACCGTCACCAAATGCGTACGCATAGACATAAAACGGCGAGTGTATAAAATGCGGTACATAGGACCAGAAAACCTCGAAACCGTCTGCATACTCAAATGCAGAACCAAGCGAGTCTTTCATTGCCGACATCCAGATTTCGCCAATCTCATCTGGCGTAAGTTCCCGTTCCCGTCTAGCGGAATGCAGCCTGCATTCGAAGTCGTAAAAGGCAATTTGACGGATTACAGTGTTGATCATGTCCTCAACCTTGCCGGCAAGAAGAACCTTTTGCTCGTCTTTGGAACCCGTTTCATTGAGCAACTTCTGGAATGTCAACATTTCCCCGAAAACGCTTGCCGTTTCAGCAAGTGTCAACGGAGTATCAGACAAATACTCGCCATGCCCTGCCGCCAGCACCTGGTGAACGCCATGCCCCAGCTCGTGAGCCAGTGTCATAACGTCACGCGGTTTTCCAAGATAGTTAAGCATAAGGTAGGGATGGACATCTGTGACTGTGGGATGGGCAAATGCTCCCGGCATTTTTCCGTTTTTGACTCCCGCATCAATCCAGAAATTTTTAAAGAACGGTTCGGCAAGTTTTCCAAATTTGGGATCAAACGCTGAATAAGCCTGCATAACAGTTTCAACAGCCTCATCCCAACAGATTGTTTTGGCGCTTTCCAGTGGCAGAGGGGCATTGCGATCCCAAATTTGCAATTTCCTTTTGCCCATCCATTTTCTTTTGAGCTCATAATACCGATGAGAGATGTCAGGGTAGGCTTTAACAACGGAATCACGCAACGCTTCAACGATTTCCGGTTCCACGTCATTGTTCAGATGCCGCCCGCTCTGCGCGGTGGGCAACTTGCGCCAGCGGTCTATAATCTCTTTTTCCTTGATTGACGTATTGTGAATGCGGGAGAATATGCGGATATTTTCACGGAAAATCCGCGCAAGTTCTCGAAATGCGGCTTCACGCTTGCCTTCATCATGATCGGTTAGCAAATTAAGGGCGGACTCAAGACCCATTTCCCTGTCGTCTAATCTGAAGGTGAGGCCTGCCATGGTTTCATCAAAAAGATTGCACCAGGCGGCTCCTACCGCGTTCATGTCATGCAGGAAATTTTCAAGCTCCTCGGATAGCTGGTGGGGCTTGTATGCGCGCATTCTGCGCAATACTTGCGCATAGCGCGCCAGTTCCCGATTTTCATCCAGCATCTCATTTAGTTGCTCTTCTTCAAGGCTGTTGATCTCAAGTCCAAAAAACACAAGAGGCGTTGTGGAGCCGTTCACTTTTTCCGTGCAGCCGGTATTGAAGCTGGCTCTTTCCGGAGAGGTTGAGAGTTGCGCATAACGAAGAAAGGCAAATGACATTATCCTTGAAGATATATTGTCGATTTTTTCCTTGCGCTTAATGCATTCAAGCAAACCCTCTGCATCAAGTTTCGCAAGTTTCCCTTTGTATTTCTCGGCAAATTCCCGGCATTCCGAAGCAAGCCATTGAAAATCTCGGTCCAATTGCGGATCGGTTTCGGATTTGTATAAATCGGAAAGATCCCATTCCGGTAAATTTTTAAAGTCGTCATTGCCGGCAGAATCTCCGCAATTCACAAGATGTCTCATAGACGGATGAATGGTATTGCCTAAAAACTCCCAATTCTCGCTTTTAAGTTTCTCCTTGGCCGCCCCGGGCCCCATTGCTTCCGTCGGGTGGAAATTTGCATCTATGACACGCCAACACGGAAAATCGGGATTCCGCACATTGTCAAATCCAGCCTTGATGGCAGCGCCAACGCCCTGCGCCCCTTTCACCTCTAATTTTTCCGCGATATGTCCATAGGTGACGATTTGTCCTTCTTTCAAATCCCAGACAAAATCTCTAATCTTTTTTCCGTTATCGTTCATCTGGTCGCCTTTCATTAAATCGGTTGAAATGATCCAGTTGCGCAATCCTCAATCTTATTGGCCAGTTTGATGTCTTTTTCAGTTAATCCGCCTGCATCATGCGTTGTAAGTTCAAACGTCACCTTGTTGTATACATTGTGCATCTCCGGATGATGGTTCATTTTTTCCGCCCAGAATCCCACAAGGGTCATAAAGCCGAATGACTCAATGAAGGATTTAAACACAAATGTTTTTCGGATTGCATCACGCCCTTCAACCCGTTCCCATCCAGCTTCAAGCAATTGCCGAGGCATTCTGTCCATTTCCAGTTCATTCATATCTGCTCCTTGTATTCGGTTTTCCTGAATGGTCCCCAGGCCGTTAGCACTTCCATGTCTTCAGAAACTGCGGAATGTTCCCTTTCAAGATACTCGGAAACCGCATTTGAAAATCCCTTGTTTCTGAACCAGTGCAGAGAATGTGTTTCGAAGGGCATGTAGCCGCGCGCAAGCTTGTGACCTCCCTGAGCGCCGGCCTCAAGCCGTTCCAGACCAAGGGCTATGGCATAGTCTATTGCCTGATAATAGCAAAGTTCGAAGTGCATTGAAGGATAATATTCCTTTGATCCCCAATAACGGCCAAAAAGGGCGTTGCGTCCAATCACATGCATCGCGCCTGCAACCAATTCCGTTTCCCGTGATGCAATGATCAGAGCCATGTCATCTTTCAACGTTTCCCGTGCGATGATGAAAAAGTCTCTTGTAAGATATGGGTTGCCCCATTTGGCTGCACATGTGTCCTGATAGAATCGCCACATGGCGTCCCAGTGCTCTTCCCGGATATCCCCGCCATGAAAAACTTCAATCCTGCCGCCGAATCCGCGCGCCTGATCTCGTTCCTTTTTGATGTTTTTTCTCTTGCGTGAACTGAGTCCCGCCAGAAAATCGTTAAAATCCGAATATGAGTTGTTCAGCCATCTGAACTGATGTGTAAGGCGAGGCAAAAATCCTCTTTCGGCGCCCCAGCGGGCCTCTTCAGAAGTGCAAAAGGTAACATGGGCGGAAGACATTTCATATTTGTCCGCCAATTGCAGCAATCCCTGTGCAAGTGCCGCTCTTCCGGCGTTTTCATAATCCGGTCGGGTTAGAAACCTTCTGCCGGTAACTGGCGTAAAGGGTACCGCAATCTGGAATTTCGGATAGTATTTTCCCCCTGCAGATTCGTAGGCATGGGCAAACACGTGATCAAAAATATATTCCCCCTGACTGTGGCCTTTGGCATAGAGAGGTGCACAGGCGATTGTTTCTCCATCATGTTCAACAGTAATATAATATGCCTGCCACCCAGTCCCTGGGCCTATTGATCCGCTGTCTTCAAGAGCTTTGAGAAACCGGTAGGTTGTGAACGGATCCTCTGGACGCCCTCCATCGGCGGTTTCCGGGCATGCGCAGCAGTCCCACTCCTTTTCGTGGATGGCCTTCAGGTCTCCATGTAATTTTATACTAAATGTGCCGCCATCCATCCTGTTAACAAATGTAATTTCCGGTCAAGCGGTTTCAAGCTTGGAACAGTGCGGGGATATCCGGAAGGAATCCCTCGAATGTAATGTTTTGCGCAACGTTTCGAGCGACCTTCTCCTGTTCATGTGTTAGGACTGTCCAGCAAAGGATTTGCGCGCCGGCTTTCTTTAACTCTGCAACACGTGGTGACATTAAATCGCTTGCTTCATGACTTATGAATGTCACTGTCGAATGGTCGTAGTCGGCAATGTTCCTTAATCGGTCAAGTTCTTTGATTTCCATTGCGGGCCAGTCGGGTTTATTGAACGAGCAAGTTGTCAAACCGCATGTCAGGTGGGGAGCGATATCGGATAAGAGATAAATCATGTTAGGGTTGAAGCTCATCACGGCCGTCGGTCCCCAATAATGTTCAAGCGCGGCAGCTACCGCTTGTTCAAGAGTGCCGCAGGTCATCCCCATCATGCCTTGCTGGTCCTTTAATTCAATCAAAAGAGGAATTTGCCCCTGAACAATATCGAGCACTTCTGCCAATGCGGGAATTTGTTCACAACCACCGTTCAGATAGATGCCGTTCAGACGCTTTGCCGTCCATTCCCGGATGCAACCTTGCATCCCCGTCATTCGCTCCATTTCGTCGTCATGGAAAACCATTGCCCGGCCGTCGGCAGACAATTGAAGGTCTATTTCAACTCCATATCCCTTTTGAATGGCCGCTTTGATCGCGGCTAGTGAGTTTTCCGGTATTCCTTCAGAATGATTATGAAGGCCCCTATGGGCCAGTGGCCTGTTCAGAAAAGATTCCGGCAGACGGTTCATGAAATCTGAAATGTTCCTTCAATCTCCACGGCAACGCCAAATGGAAGAGAGGGTGATGACACGGCGGCTCGCGCATGCTTGCCCGCTTCCCCGAGAGCTTCTCCAAGGAGGTCTGACGCACCATTCACCACTAGAGGTTGTTCTGTAAAATCCGGTGTGGAATTTACGAAGCCGACAAGTTTGACGACACGCTTTAACCTGTCGAGATCACCGTCGCAGGCGGCTTTTACCTGTGCAAGCAAATTTATTGCGCATATTTTTGCCGCCTCGGCTCCCTGGGATATATCAATGTCGTCCCCAAGCTTACCTGTTAGAAGCCTGTCGCCATCTTTTGGAAGCTGTCCGGAGACGTACAGCATATCGCCAATTTGAACATATGGGACGTAATTTGCCGCAGGCAGTGGCGCATTGGGAAGAACGATATTCATTTCAGCTAGTTTTTGTTCATATTCGCCCATGATGCTCTCCGTTGCTGATATATGGATTTTCCGCCTTGCGTGTAACTTCCCCAATTGGCTTTAACCCGGCTATCATTGCGCGATTTGCAACGCAACCTCAAACTGTTCGACGCGGCTCTGCGGCTGGTTTCGTTTTTGCATCATGAACGGCTTTTAGAATTCGCAAGCCGTGAATATGAAATCAATGTGATCACGATGCTTGGCGACACATCGAGGCTGAGGCAAAATGGCGATTAAAATGGCATTGCGGGCATCCAATTTCCCAAGATGACGTCAATTGCACGGTGCAATATTTAGCGGCAAAATTCAATGTTTCATTGAATTCCGTCTCATGGCGGAATTAGGGACATTATGATCGAGTTCCGAGATTTTATCATAGTTCGCATCCCGCGCAATCGCCAAATGCATTAATATTGAAAACGTCAGCCGCGCACGCGAACATTGGCGACAAGAAAAGATGCACTGAATTGCATAGGATAATAAGGCTACTGCAATTTAATTCCATTTATTGTGTTGTAATATTGTGTCACAACACCAATTATGGCTTTAAATATGTCTGACTTCACGCTATCAATATTTTGGTTTCCCTTTCGAAGGCGGCAATAATAATACGGAGTTTTAAGATATTCATGCCGAGTTTGATTGAAAAGTTCATAAATCAACACATGTTTATAACCGTGGTGCTTGCCACCGCGAGTATTTTGTCAGGTTGCACAGAAATGCCCGAGTCCCATCCGCCGGGCGAGCCTTTTGATCCATATGAGGAAACAAACCGTGAAATTCACGAATTTAACGTTGATCTGGACCGGCAAATTGTTCGCCCGACAGGGCTGGGCGTAACAAAAGCAATCCCCGATGATCTTGAAGACGGTCTAGGAAATTTTGTGTCCAATCTTTCACTTCCAGGCGCCGCTGTAAACAATTTGATTCAGGGCAACATGAAGGGGGCATGGAACGACACCACCCGTTTTGCGGTCAATTCAACTGTTGGATTGCTGGGAGTGTTCGATGCGGCCTCCGATATGGGTATGGCCGAAGCCACCAACACCAATTTAAGCGAAACCCTTTATATTTGGGGAGTTCAGGACGGCGCCTATACGGAACTTCCTCTTCTTGGCCCATCAACAGGGCGTGACGCGGTGGGCACAATTGGTTCCGTACTCACCAATCCGCTAAATTATCTTTTCAATACCCCTCAAAGCTACGTATCCATTGCAGCGACTCTGTTGAATGCATTTTCCGCTCGAGGCCGAAATGCCGATTTGGTCGATTCGGTTCTCTATGAAAGTGCCGACAGCTATGCGCAATCGAGAACGATTTACCTGCAAAACCGCCAATTCAGATATGCAAGAGATGATGCCGACGGTTATCTCGACGATTACGAGGATCCATATCAATGAAAAAACTCTCGCGTCGCCTGTCGCTCCAATATGGTGCAGGAGCGATTATTGGATTTCTTTTGCCGTCAAGGGTAATTGCATTGAGCGAAAACCATGCAAAAATACTTATTGAAAATGTTGCTTCGGATATTAACACCATAATCAATTCCGGCAAATCGGGCGCAGCTTTAACGGGAGATGTTGAGAAACTGTTCAAACGCTATGCCGACTTGGACATTATTGCCAAAACCACATTGGGAAGAGACTCGCGCCGTGCATCGTCTGCCCAGCTTAGAGCGTTTTCAAGGGCTTTCAGCGGTTACATGGCGAGAAAATACAGCAAAGTATTTCGAGAATTCGAAGGCGGGCGCATTGAAATCGAGGGCATACGCAAGGTCAAATCATGGCATGAGGTTAAAACAGGTGTTTATTTAAGGGGAAGATCCAAAATTCAGGTACTGTTCCTGGTCTCTGACAAGTCGGGAAAGGATTTGTTTTTTGACATGATTATTGAAGGAATAAGTTTGCGATTGACGGAGCGAACCGAGATCACGGCCATGCTGGAGCGCCGAAAGGGCGATATAAACGCGCTTACCGAAGATTTGAAAAAAGCGGGATAAGCGGGATTTAATTGCGGACTTGAACGCCATGATCGTCGCCGTTAAATGGCGTGGTTCCGAAATTTAATGCAATGCATGGGAAATCATGAAAAATCATCAATATGTCTATCAGATGCAGGGAGTTGCCAAAACCCATGCAGGTGGAAAAAAGTGTTTTGAAAACATCCATCTAAGTTTTCTTCCCGGAGTGAAAATCGGTGTTGTCGGCGTCAATGGCGCCGGAAAGTCCACGCTGCTTAAAATCATGGCTGGACTGGACAAGGAATATGAAGGAGAAGCGTGGGCCGCCGACGGCATCAGGGTTGGCTATCTGCCTCAGGAACCGCATCTCGACCCATCGCTTGACGTGCGGGGAAACGTCATGCTCGGCGTTTCCGAAAAAAAGGCAAAGCTTGATCGCTTCAACGCACTTGCAATGAACTATTCCGATGAAATTGCCGAGGAAATGGCGGCTTTGCAAGATGAGATAGACAGTCAGGATTTGTGGGATCTTGATGCAAGAGTGGATGTGTCCATGGAGGCTTTGCGATGTCCTCCCGATGACACTGCTGTTTCAGCGCTCTCGGGTGGCGAGGCGCGACGCGTGGCCCTGTGCAGACTGCTGCTTGAAGCTCCGGACATGCTGCTTCTCGATGAACCAACGAACCATCTTGACGCGGAAACGATAGCGTGGCTGCAGCAACATCTTATAAATTACAGGGGAACGATACTTGTTGTAACGCACGACAGGTATTTTCTGGATGACATTACATCATGGATTCTTGAACTGGATCGCGGCAGGGGAATTCCATACGAGGGCAATTACTCATCCTGGCTTGAGCAGAAGGCGAAGAGTCTTGAACAGGAGGCGAGAGAGGAAAAATCGCGACGCAAAACCCTTGAGCGTGAACTTGAATGGATGCGCCAGGGACAGAAGGCGAGGCAGGCAAAGCAAAAGGCGCGCATCAACGCCTACAATGAGCTTGCCGGCCGCTCCGAGCGTGAAAAAATGAACCAGGCTCAGATCGTTATTCCCAACGGCCCGCGTCTTGCCTCCAAAGTGATAGAGGTTAATGGGCTATCGAAGCACATCGGGAACAAGCAACTTATTGAAAAACTTTCTTTTTCGCTTCCTCCAGGTGGCATAGTCGGCGTGATTGGACCCAACGGGGCGGGCAAGTCGACTCTCTTAAAAATGCTTACCTGCCAAATTGAACCTGATCAGGGAACCATTGAAAATGGAAGCACGGTAAAGATGGCGTTCGTTGATCAGTCGCGCGACAAACTTAAAGATGGCGATACCGTGTGGGAGGCGATATCCGAGGGTGCCGAGATAATCGAACTTGGCGATGCCAAGGTAAATTCCCGCGCCTATTGCTCGGCCTTCAACTTTAAGGGTGGAGATCAGCAGAAAAAGGTTTCCCTGCTGTCCGGAGGCGAGCGCAACCGGGTGCATCTTGCCCGGGTGCTGAAAGAGGGCGGCAATGTCCTCCTGCTTGACGAACCGACCAACGATCTTGATGTTGAAACACTTCGAGCGCTTGAAGACGCTCTGGTAAATTTTGCCGGCTGCGCTGTGGTTATTTCGCATGACAGGTTTTTTCTGGACAGGATATGCACGCATATTCTCGCTTTTGAGGGCGAGGCGCACGTTGAATGGTTTGCTGGTAACTTTGAGGATTACGAGGAAGACAAGAAACGTCGGCTTGGGCCGAATGCGGTTGAACCAAAAAGGATTAAATACAAGAAATTCAGCAGATAACTAGTTATTAAATTTATTCATTTGATTCCATTTCCTGGAGCCTCCGGTGGCCCCGCTTCCAGGACTCCACGAGATCCTCCGGGC
>JAPOTF010000145.1 GCA_026709325.1 Roseovarius sp. | reverse complement strand
ATTGCCAATCGCCCATGTCCCCGCACCGATCATCGAAATCTTGAACGACGCGCTGACATTGCCGTCTCCGGCTCCATTTCCAAAGCGCGGGAACGTGCATGATGATTAAATTCCGGCTGTTTGGTTGAGGGATAATATGGATGACATTTTGCAATTCACTTGCCGTCCACAGTATTGACTACAGAGCAAGATGCGAAAAGATCGCCTGAATTGCCATAGGCTGGAAAAATCCCGTTTTTTCAATAAGGAGTTCGCTACGAGCAAAATGCGTTGGTCGGAACGGGCATTGACGTTGCAAAAACGGTGGACGGGAATTGCCGGAGTCAATGAATGCCGTGAACGCCGCAAATAAACGGAATGCAAATCGGCACGAAACTTAAAGACGTGTTAATGATTGAATTGCCATCCTTTTCCCAATGAAACAATCACACATGCAATCACACTAAAGAATCAGCCGACAACGTGATTAAATTCATTCGAGACCATAATTCAACTAACGGGTTTTCAGCTCAAAATCTGCAATCAGTCATATCAGGCACAGATAAAATTGCGCAAAAACGAGGCGGCTTCAGACCGGGCAGTTAATGCTGCCGATGCTTTCGACTTCATGCATTGATCAGTTGCCTTGTGCCTGCTATCTCACCGCCCGGAAACCATGCGCGACGGACGATCTCTCACTTCCTGCAGGGTGGCTGAATGCTGCCATCGGTTTTGGATATTTCAAAATCTTTTGCAATCCGCGATTCAATTGACAATACTGCGTGAATTGCGAGCAAATTGAATATCGGAGGTTTCGCTATGGGCTGGATGACGGACGAAACAGGACTTGACCGAAATCCCGCAAATTTTGCACCTCTAACTCCATTGTCGCACTTGCGACGCGCGGCGCTGGTATACGGCAACTTTGAGGCCGTGGTGTATGGAGAGTTTAGAAAAACATACCGGGAATACTTCGAACGATGCACAAGACTTGCATCGGGTTTGAAAAAACTCGGTATTGACCCCGGGGATGTGGTATCCACAATTTTGCCAAACGTTCCAGCTCATGCAGAAGCCCATTTCGGCGTTCCGGCATGCGGAGCGATTCTCAACACAATAAACATGCGACTGGAAGCGGAGGCGATTTCCTACATACTAGATCATGGCGAAGCCAAGGTGGTGCTTGTTGACTCTCAATTTTTACCGGTGCTGAAGAATGCCGTTGCCGAGATGAAGGGAACTGCGCCGGCGATAATCGAGGTGCCGGATGTACAAGCCGGATTAAGCGCATCGGGAGAATACGCGTCTTTTGACGATCTCCTGGCATCTGGCGATCCGGAATTTGACTGGATTATGCCGAAAGATGAATGGGAAAGTCTTGCCCTTAACTACACTTCGGGAACTACCGGACGGCCTAAAGGCGTTGCATGCCATCATCGCGGCGCCTATTTGATGACAATGGGAACGGCCGTAAGCTGGCCGATACCCCGCCATGCCCGATATCTGACCATAGTGCCGATGTTTCATTGCAACAACTGGAACCATACCTGGACCATGCCAATGCTGGGAGGCACCCTTATCTGTTGCCGCGACATCACGGCATCAAACATATACAACGCGATCGCCAGCGAAGGCGTGACTCATTTTGGAGCGGCCCCCATAGTTTTGAACGCAATTGTCAATTCAAGACCCGAGGAGCGGCGCGACTTCGAGCATGTTGTCGAGGTCTTTACAGCTGGAGCACCGCCACCGGCAGCGACTTTGCAGGCAATTGAGCCACTCGGTTTTAACGTGACGCAGGTCTACGGTCTTACGGAAACATATGGGCATGTGACGGAATGCATCTGGCAGAGGGAATGGGATGGAATGTCCGATGGCGCGCGCTACGCCATAAAGGCCCGCACCGGAGTGCTGATGCCCATGATGGAGGAAATCACCTGCATAAACCCTGAAACCATGACTCAAAGCCCAATGGATGGCTCGACTCAAGGAGAAATCATGATAAGGGGAAATTCCGTGATGAAAGGCTATTTTAAAAATCCGGAAGCCACATCGGAGGCATTTCGCGGCGGCTATTTCCACTCGGGCGACATAGCCGTGCAGCATCCCGACGGTTATCTGCAAATCGTGGACAGATTAAAGGATATCATTATTTCCGGGGGCGAAAACATCAGTTCGGTAGAGGTGGAAGGCGTGCTAATGAAGCATCCGGCGGTATCGCTTTGCGCCGTGGTGGCCATGCCTCATGAAAAATGGGGCGAAGTTCCATGCGCATTTATTGAACTTAAAGATGGGCGCGATGCCACTGAAGAGGAAATCATCGCGTTCGCCCGGAGTGGTCTGGCGGGGTTTAAAGCGCCAAAAAAAGTCAAGTTTCAGCAGCTTCCAAAGACATCCACCGGAAAGATCCAGAAATTCGAGCTGCGGAAAACGTTTGAATGATTTCAGGCCGTGACCGGTCGTCAATCCCGCCTTCCCGAAAACCTTTTCTGCCAGTCTTCGCGCTGCGAGTCGGTTATTTTTGCAAAAAGCGCCTCCGGAACATCAAAGACATGACCAGCCGCCAGGGCCGATAGCGACTGCTTCACATCCCCGGGCCACGACTGGTCGATTAAATTCATCGCGTTTAACATTGCGGCGGAGGTTGACGGAATAAACGGTGAAGAAACAATCGCGTAAAATGGAATCAGATTTAAGGCGAAGCGTATCTGACCTGCGGCTTTTTCCGGATCAGTCCTGAAACTCAGCCATGGCGCGGCCGATTGCAGATATTCGTTTCCGGCGACCCACATTGCGCGCAGCTCCGCAGACGCCTTTCGAACCTCGATTGCGTCCATATGTCCTTGATAAGCTTTAAGCCTGTGTGACAGTTCCTCGGCAAGCGCAAACTCGCTCTGATCCCATTTTCCGCCTGATGGCACTTCCGTTCCAAATTTTGACCTGCAAAATTTTGTCACTCGTGAAACGTAATTTCCAAGGACATCCGCAAGATCCTTGTTTACGGACATCTGGAAGTTTTCCCAGGTAAATTCGCTGTCGGAATTTTCCGGAGCATGCGAAAGAAGCCACCAGCGCCAATAGTCGGCAGGCAATATTTCAAGCGCCTGATCCATGAAAATCCCCCGCCCCAGAGATGTGCTGAACTGCCCGCCATCATAGTTTAGATAGTTGAATGATTTAATGTAATCAACGAGTTTCCATGGCTCTCCCGATCCTATTATGGTTATCGGAAATGAAAGCGTGTGAAACGGCACATTGTCCTTTCCCATGAACTGAGTGTAATGCACGTCTTCGGCACCTTTATCGGTGCGCCACCACCGCTCCCAGTCGGCATCGCCGCCGCCATTGGCCGCCGTCCACTCGCTGGCACAGGCAATGTATTCAATTGGAGCGTCAAACCAGACGTAAAAGACCTTTCCCTCCATACCGGGCCAGTCTTCATCTCCACGCTTTACCGGTATCCCCCATTCCAAATCCCGCGTGATTCCGCGGTCACGCAATCCTTCACCCTCATTGAGCCATTTTTTCGCAATGGAGGTGGTCAGTATCGGCCATTCAGTCATCGAGTCGATCCAGTCATTGAGTTGATCGCGCATGTGACTTTGCTTGAGGTAGAGATGCCTGGTGTCGCGCAATTCAAGATCTGTCGCCCCGGATATGGCTGATTTGGGATTTATCAGATCGCCAGGATCAAGCTGCCTTGTGCAATTTTCGCATTGATCTCCGCGAGCCTTTTCATAGCCGCACGAGGGACACGTGCCCTCAATATATCGATCCGGCAGAAACCGTCCGTCGGAGATGGAGTAAATCTGCTTTTCCATCACTTCATCAACAAGACCGGCTTCATGAAGACGACCGGCAAAATGCTGGGTTAGACGGTGATTTTGCTCGCTGGAAGATCGCCCGAAATGATCAAATGACAAGTGAAACCCATCTGAGAGTTTCTTTTGAACACTCCACATTTCCGCGCAATATTCGGCAACATCCTTCCCCGCTATTGCAGCCGCAAGTTCGGCCGGCGTGCCATGTTCATCTGTTGCGCACAAAAAAAGAACCTCACTGCCGCGCGCGCGCTGATAGCGGGCGTAAAGGTCCGCCGGCAACTGGCTTCCCACGAGATTTCCAAGATGCTTTATGCCGTTAATGTAGGGAATTGCCGAAGTGATCAGATGACGTGCCAAGGAATTTTTCCTCCAGGTTTTATCCTGCCGTTTAACCAATGGCGCAAGATGAGACCAGTGCAATTAAAATCAAACGACATATAACAGCGGTTTTTCAACCGCGGCAAGGCCTTTGTCAGATTGCGGCAAGTATTGGGAATGCCTTCGAGAACGCCGTTGGGCGTTAAAATGGAGCATTTAACCGCACTCACGTGAAATGCTTCGGAAAACCGGCAATCCGATTTATTTTCTCTCCCTTATGCTTCCAGTTAGATTGCCTATAATGAAACTGGTTCTTGGCGACCAGATATAGCGCGTTCGACCGGATTGAGAGGGCCGTCTTCCCATTCGGTGCAATCCAAAGACTATCAGGCCAAAATGTCCCGTGGCAATCATGAAAAACATTGATGATGGACCAAATAGGCTAATCAAATAAGACGCAAGATACGGCGCGGAAATTGCACCGAGCGCAAAGAAAAATATTAGAGCCGCGGAAAGTTCAACGCGCTCCGAACTCTTCGCAAAATCGTTGGCATGCGCCGCCGCAACCGAATAAATGGGAAAACTGGTCATGCCAAAAAAGAATGCCGTAAGCATTATCCCCACCGTAGGCAAACCGCTTAAAAGTGCCGTCGTAAAGCAACTGATTATCGCGGCCAAAGACAGCCCGACAAGCACATGCCGCCTGTCATACTTATCCGACAGCCATCCAACGGGATATTGCGCCAGCGCACCGCCGAGCACAAATGCCGCCAAGAACCATGCAATCTGATTTATTTCAAGGCCCACCTGCTGGCCGTAAACGGGGCCGATCATGCGAAATGCCGCACTTGACTGAGCGGCCACGATTACCGCGAGAGCCGCAAGCGGAGAACATCTGATCGCAAGCATTGGCCGGAGTCTGGGTGCAGATGGCGTTTCAGGCTGGCGAATCTTGGTCAATGTCAAAGGCACAAGCGATGCGCAACACAATATGGCAAGGATGTTATACGATATGTAGTGCGCAGGTTCCAAAACGGATATGAGCAGTTGCGCGACCATGGCAGCGCTCATGTCGGCAACCCGGTAAACTCCCATGGCGCGTCCGCGAGACTCGTTGCTGACCTTTGACTGAAGCCATGCCTCGATGACCGTGTAGCAGCCCGCCACGCACATGCCGGAGGCGACTCTCATGGCGGCCCATGCCCAGGGATCGATTATCAGCATGTGCGACAGCATTCCGATGGTTCCCGCCGCGGTAAAGGCGGCAAAGGCCCGAGAATGGCCTATGTCGCCGATAAGCCGCGGAGCCCACCAGCATCCCAGAAAAAAGCCAACAAAATGCGCCGAACCAAGCAGACCGATCTGTTCCGTGGTGAAATTCAGTTGAATCCCCGAAAGCGCGTCAAGCGGTCCAACGCCTCCCGAAGAGAGCTGCATCAGTATGACGGAAAGGAAAAGAGCCGCGTATGAAATGAGCATGAACATGCAACCTCTTCTAGAGCGGCATCACAATCCATCCTTACCAGTTTTCGACCGGTGAAAGTCGTTTTTTTCCTTTTTTGCCATGGTTTCGCCAAACTGAAACAAATTCGACGTCGAAAGCAAATCAAGCCATGCAATTCATATGGGTGATTCACGCATTTAAATCTTGAATTGAAGTTCTTCACATTCTAGCGGGATTGCTGTTTTAAACAGGCAAAGGAGAGAATCATGCAAAAACGACCTTTGGGAAGAACCGGGATAAATGTGAGCGCCCTTTGTCTCGGATCCATGACATGGGGCAGCCAAAACACTGAATCCGAGGGACATGCGCAGATTGATCTATCGGTGGACCATGGCATCAATTTCATTGATACCGCCGAAATGTATCCGGTCAATCCGGTTGCGAAGGAAACGATTGGACGGACAGAGGAAATAATCGGCACATGGTTTGCCGGATCGGGTCGTCGCGACAAGATTATACTTGCCACCAAGCATACCGGAGAAGGTCAGTCAAAAGTGCGTGACGGCGCTCCAATATCTTCCTCGACGGTTCCCAAGGCCGTTGAGGACAGCCTTCGGCGCTTGCAGACGGACTATATTGACCTCTATCAACTGCACTGGCCCAACCGAGGGAGTTACATGTTCCGAAAAAACTGGCTTTACGATCCTTCGGGTCAAGACAAGACCGAAACGTTAAATCACATTGAAGATGTGCTTCAGGCGTTGCAGTTGCAGATTCAGAAGGGAAATATTCGCCATATCGGCCTATCGAACGAAAGTGCCTGGGGAACGGCCCAATGGCTGCGAGTCGGCGAAGAGCGCGGATGGCCGCGCGTGGAATCCGTTCAGAACGAATATTCTCTACTTTGCCGCCTATATGATACGGACATGGCTGAATTGAGCGTCAACGAGGATGTCGGCCTATTGGCGTTTTCGCCACTGGCGGCAGGTCTTTTGACCGGCAAATACCAGAACGGCGCAGTGCCCAAAGGTTCCAGAATGTCACTGAACGAGAACCTCGGAGGCCGCAAGAGCGCCAGATGTTTTGCGGCAATCGAAACCTATTTGGAAATTGCCGCGCGACACGGTCTCAATCCCGTGCAGATGGCGCTCGCATGGTGCCTTACCCGTCCATTTATGTGTTCGGCCATATTTGGAGCCACATCCATTAAACAGCTTGAAATCGCGTTGGGAGGTTCCGAAACAATTCTTTCAGATCAAGTACTTGGCGAAATCAATGAAGCCCATAAGACAAATCCAATGCCATATTAGACTGTTCACACCCATCGCATTCAGGACGCCGCGCACTTTAATTGCGGTTAGGCTATGGCGCTAAAAACATGTTGGAAATTCACTAAAAGATTCAATGGTATACGAGGATTTTTGAAAATTTTTAGGCTTATGAGGAAAAAACCGTTTAATGTCAGTTTTTTCATGGAAAAAGGCATGGTTTGCGAAAAACAAAAGTTAGCGGGAATTACCGAAAACATGTCGCTTGCAGTTGCGGAAATGCACGATCCCATTATAGAATGGCATCTTGGAGGCATAGCAGGCCCGGAATCAAATGACAGCCCTTTCAAAATACAAAAGGCTTGAGGCAACGGCTCTATGGCGTGACAACCCCGAAGAGCAACGCAGGAATGTGATTGTGTCGCTGGGAGAGGCCACGCTGATAATATCCAATTATCAGGATATTGCACTTTCCCACTGGGCCCTGGCGGCCATTCAACGCATCAATCCCGGCGAGATGCCCGCAATCTATTACCCTGAAGGAGACCCCGGCGAAACGATCGAGCTTGAAAAAGATGAAATGGACATGGTGGAGGCAATTGAAAAACTGCGAACCGCCATAGAGCGCAAGCGACCTCATCCCGGACGCCTGAGATTCAAAATATTCATATTGTCACTTGCGGGCATGCTTTTGTTTGCAATGTCATGGCTGCCAGGCGCCGTGCGAAATCACATTGCGGACCTCATTCCGGATGCAAAACGCTCGGAAATGGATGCGGGGCTGCTGGAACACATCCAGCGCGTCACTGGTCCGCCATGCGCTTCACGGGAAAGTCAAAATTCGCTTTTCCAGCTTGAAAAGCGTCTTCCGGGACGTGATGGCCCGGGCAGTTTTGTCATATTTCGGGACGGGTTCCAGGGCACGAGATCACTGCCCGGGGGAACCATCTTGATCAGCAACTCGCTGCTGGAGGATTACGAGGAACCCGATATTGTTGCAGGCTACATTGTGGCCGAGCACATACGCGCGGAGGTATACGACCCGATTGCAAGATTGCTCAAATTCTCAAGCATATGGGATAATCTGCGCCTGCTGACAACCGGCAATCTGTCAGAACGGTTCCTTCGTGACTATGCCGAGCATCTGTTGAAGTCACCCGAACTTCAATTGTCGGCGGAAACCCTTTTGCATGGCTTTAGAACATTTGAATTGCGCTCTACACCATATGCATATGCCGTTGACATATCGGGAGAATCCACATACGGCCTTATTGAAGCGGATCCCTTCGGCATAGCCGCTCCAGATCCCGTCCTCAGTGACGCGGAATGGATACGCCTCCAGAACATATGCGGCAATTGATCAAAATTTGACTCCGCCGTCAGCGTTTTTTATCAAACTCCCGGACCGCGCAAGATGCGCCGACCGCATGAGAGGCCAACCCGCACCGCCTTGGCCGGTCTGTTTGGCAATTCATGTGCCACATGCGGTTTCCGGCGCTCTCGATATCGCTGTCTTCATTGTGAATGATTAACTCCGCCATTCCGGCCACTCGCAAGCTATTTCGTGCCAAACATTCGATCTCCGGCATCACCGAGACCAGGTTCAATGTAGCCGACCTCATTCAGTTTCTCGTCCAGCGCCCCCGTCACTATCGGCACATCGGGATGCGCCTCCTTCATGCGGGCAACACCTTCAGGCGCCGCAAGAAGGCAGAGGAATCGAATATCCATTGCGCCGGCATTCTTTATGAGATCAACCGCCGCCGCTGATGAATTCCCCGTCGCGAGCATGGGATCAACAACAATCGACAAGCGTCTGTCAAGCTGATCGGGAACCTTGAAGTAGTACTGCACGGGCAGCAGGGTTTCCTCATCCCTGTAGAGTCCCACAAAACCCACCCTTGCGGACGGTATCAGTTCAAGCATTCCATCAAGCAGCCCGTTGCCGGCCCGGAGGATGGATATCAGAGCCAGTTTCCGCCCGGACAGCACCGGTGATTTCATCTCGCGCAAAGGCGTGTCTATTGTCTTCATGGTCAAGGGAATTTCCCGCGTTACCTCATAGGCCAGCAACATGCTGACTTCCCTTAGAAGTTGACGGAACACGGCCGTGGGAGTTTTTTTGTCTCTTGCCAGAGTCAATTTGTGCTGAATTAAAGGATGATCTGCGATTGTCAGATGTTCCCGCATAAATTTTTCCTTTTGATTTTATCCATTAAAGAGCGGCCCTTTTAATACCTTTGAATGAATGCCAACGCCATGGGAAATTTCACTATTGTTTTGCCGGCGCGCAAATGGCTTCCTTATCCGACATCTCGGAGAGGCAGAAAATTTTTTCCGGGCCCGCGGTTTTTGACACCCAGATGCGCCGCCACGCTGGCCGCCACATCCGCAAGCGCCACCAGCCCCAGTTCGCCCTTGCCGTAGCCGGCAACAAGTACGGGAACCCGCTCTCTTGTATGGTCGACTCCAAACCAGGTCGGATCATTGCCATGATCAGCGGTAATGACCAGCAAGTCATCATCTCGAAGTTGCGGCAGCAATTTTCCAATCATGACATCAAACCACTCCAGTGCGCGGGCATAGCCCTCCGCGTCTCTCCGATGACCGTACAGGCTGTCAAATTCCACGAAATTCGCAAACACAAGCGCCCCATCCGGCGCCAGCGAAACGGAAGAGCGCAAATGCTCCATTAGCGCGGCATCACTTCCCTTCAACACGCGGGTTATCCCTCTCATGGCAAAAATATCGCCAATTTTTCCAATTCCGACCACTGATCTGCCAGCATCCTTCACCCAGTCGCATAGTGTGGGCATTGGGGGCGGGACGGCGAAATCGCGCCGGTTGACGGTTCGCGCAAAACCGCGGCCGATTTCGCCCGCAAACGGGCGCGCGATTACGCGACCGACACCCATGTCATGCAATGCGGGCGCCATGCCTTCACACAAATCATGCAATCTCCGCAAACCAAACGCCGCTTCATGGGCCGCCACCTGAAACACGCTGTCCGCGGAAGTGTAGCAAATCGGCCAGCCCGTCTCGAGATGCTCTTTTCCAAGCTTCCTTATGATTTCCATGCCAGACGCGCGGCAGTTTCCCAGAATTCCGTCAACCCCCGCCATTGACGCAACCAGCTCCACAACGGATTCCGGAAATGAGGGGGTCTTCTCTGGAAACACGTGCCAGTCCCAGGTTACCGGCAAACCCGCCATTTCCCAATGCCCCGAGGGCGTGTCCCTGCCTTTTGAGACTTGCGTGGCCACGCCCCAGCAACCCGAGGGATCTGCCGTTAAACCGGGAGCGCCATCACTTGACGCCAGAGCAATGGACGCTCCAAGTCCCATGCCGTCCAGAACGGGGAGATGCAGCCTTCCATTGAGAGCCTGGGCGACATGCGCCACGGTATTGGCGCCGGTATCTGAATGCGCCCCATTCCAATATTGAAATGCGTCCGGAGCGCCGCCTATGCCAACCGAGTCCATAACCACAAGAAATGCCCTGCTCATCCTAAAATCCATTTATGTACAAGCGGAGGCGCAACCGAAGGCTCATCTGATATTTCAATGGCCGACCGAACCAGATGTTCGGCCCTGGCCGCGCGCTCGGGATTGTCGGCGTGAACGAGCAGTATCGAATCTTGCGAATTTACCGCACTGCCCAGCGGCAGGATTTCGGACATCCCCGCGGCCGGATTTATCTGATCGCTTTCAACATTGCGTCCGCCGCCAAGGGCAATGACTGCCAGTCCCATTTTTTGACCGTCAATTGCGGAAATGCATCCGGCTCGATCAGCCTTGAATTCCCTGACAATCGATGCCGCCGGAAGAATGCTTTTCCAATCCTCCAAAAACCGGGTGGAACCTCCCATCGCCGCCACCATTCTTCCAAAACGGTTTGCGGCCTCGCCACTTTCTATCGCTCTGCGGGTTTTTTCCGATCCCGACTTCATGCCGTCAGCCAACCCGGAATCGCAGAGCGCCCTTCCGCCAAGAGCGCAGCACAGTTCAAGCAGGTTTGAATTTTCACATTCGGTCAGAGTCTTCATGGCTTCGACCACCTCGACGGCATTTCCGGCGGCGCTTGCAAGAGGCTGATTCATGTCCGAGATCACCGCCGAGGTCTTGCAGCCCGCGGCATTGGCCGTTTCCACAAGCGCATATGCCAGAGCAAGCGCGTCATCCGGCGTTTTCATAAACGCTCCGCTGCCCGCCTTTACATCGAGAACCAGTCCGGCAAGACCCGCCGAGAGCTTTTTTGAAAGTATCGACGCCGTTATAAGGTCAATGCTCTCCACCGTTCCCGAAACATCTCGAACCGCATATAGTCTTCTGTCTGCCGGGGCGATATCATCCGAAGCGCCCACTATCGCGCAACCCGCATCTCCAATTATCCTCCGAATAGATCGCTCATCCGCCAATGTGGACAACCCTGGTATGGCCTCCATCTTGTCGAGAGTTCCGCCCGTATGACCAAGCCCGCGCCCGGAAACCATTGGCACCACCGCCCCGCAGGCGGCAAGTGCCGGCGCGAGAACAAGACTGAGACAATCGCCAATTCCACCGGTTGAATGCTTGTCCAGCACAGGGGCGTCATCCGGCCAAACCATGCGTCTCCCGCTATCACGCATTGCCATGGTCAGCGCGGTCCGTCCATCTTTCCCAAGTCCCTTAAGCAATACCGCCATTGCAAACGCCCCGGCCTGGGCATCGGACACCGAGCCATTTGCCAATCCTTCGGCAAACCAGCGAATTTCATCGACCGAAGGCGTCTTCCCGTCTCGAATCCCGGCAATTACGGTTCGCGCATCCATAATTCAGGAATCCATGTGCCGCGCCTCAAATGCGCCTGGCAGCAATTCGGCCATAGTCCTGGTAATTGCGGCGCCATCAAGAGTTCCCATGTGAACCGGCACATCGCCTTTGGCAAATTCAGCCAGACGCTGGCGACATCCTCCACATGGACTTACCGGTTCGGCGCCGCCCGCAACCACGGCAACCTCGGCTATTTCCCTGTCGCCCGCGGCCACCATCGCCGCAATCGCTCCCGCCTCGGCGCACGTCCCTTCCGGATAGGAGGCGTTTTCGACATTGCAGCCGACATATATCTTTCCCGAGGAACTGCGAATTGCAGACCCCACCTTGAATTCCGAATAGGGCGCATATGCTTTTGCCCTGGCTTCAAGCGCTTTATCCATGAGAGACATCGCAGCACACCTTGACTGTTTCAAAATTCAGATTGCGCTCATGCCTTTCAGTATGCAAGCATGCTTTGCAATACCCCGTTTCCCAACGAAATCCAGCGGATTCCCTGGCAGGCGGCCCGCAATAAAGGAGCATGGAAATGACTGAAGCCAAAAAGGAAAACCTCCGCCTTGCGGCACTACTGTATCATGAACATCCGAAACCGGGAAAACTGGAAATACGTGCCACAAAACCGCTTGAAAACGGTCGAGATCTCTCGAGAGCCTATTCCCCGGGTGTTGCGGAAGCCTGTCTGGAAATAAAATCGGACGCGGGCAATGCCAGCCGCTTTACCTCGCGCGGCAATATCGTCGCGGTTGTCACCAACGGAACCGCGGTGCTGGGTCTTGGAAACATTGGCGCGCTTGCATCAAAGCCGGTAATGGAGGGAAAAGCCGTTCTTTTCAAGAAATTTGCCAATATCGACTGCTTTGACATCGAGGTCAATGAAGAGGATCCGGAAAAACTCGCCGAAATAGTCTGCGCTCTCGAACCCACATTTGGCGCAATCAATCTTGAGGACATTAAAGCCCCGGATTGCTTTATCGTCGAAAAGATCTGTCGTGAAAGAATGAACATCCCCGTGTTTCACGACGACCAGCACGGTACGGCAATTGTTGTCGGAGCCGCCGCAACCAATGCGCTTCACGTTAGCGGAAGAAGCTTCAAGGACATTAAAATCGTTTCAACGGGAGGAGGTGCAGCGGGAATTGCCTGTTTGAACATGCTGATGAAACTCGGGGCCAAGCGGGACAACATATGGCTCTGCGACATTCACGGGGTGGTGCATGAAGGCCGCGACAAGGATATGACATTGGAAAAGGCGGCGTTTGCGCAAAAAACCGATGCTCGGGTTTTGGATGACGTCATTGACGGAGCCGATCTGTTTCTGGGCCTGTCCGGCCCCAATGTCTTGAAGCCGGAACAGGTGCGCAGGATGGCGTCCCAGCCGATTATCTTCGCATTGGCGAACCCGATTCCGGAAATCATGCCTGAAATAGCCAGAGGTGCCGTCCCCGACGCCATAACAGCAACCGGCAGGAGCGATTTTCCCAACCAGGTAAACAATGTCCTGTGCTTTCCCTTTATATTCCGTGGAGCACTGGATGTCGGCGCCACCGAAATCAACGATGACATGCAGATCGCATGCGTCCGCGGCATTGCCGAACTCGCGCGCGCCACCACAAGCGCGGAAGCGGCGGCGGCCTATCAGGAGGAGAGACTGACCTTCGGAGTTAACTACCTGATACCCAAACCGTTTGACCCCCGCCTGTCTGCCGTTGTTTCAACCGCGGTGGCAAAGGCCGCGATGGATTCGGGCGTTGCAACCCGCCCTGTGCCGGATTTGGACGCATACAAAAAAAAGCTTGAAGAGAACGTCTACAAGTCCGCGCTGCTGATGAGACCGCTATTCGATTCCGCGGCCACCGCAAGTCGCAGGATTGTTTTTGCCGAGGGCGAGGAGGAACGCGTCCTCAGAGCGGCACAGGCAATACTGGAGGAGACCGTGGAACAGCCAATTCTAATCGGACGCCCCGATGTAATCGCCTCCCGCTGCGAGCGCCTGGGACTCGGCATTCTTCCCGGAAGAGACTGCAAAATTGTCAATCCGGAAAACGACCCCCGCTACCGGGATTATTGGGAAACCTATCATCACATCATGAAACGTCGGGGGGTCACGCCGGACCTGGCGAAGGCGGTAATGCGAACAAACACCACCGCCATTGGCGCAATAATGGTTTACAGGGACGAGGCCGACTGCGTCATATGCGGCACTTTTGGCGAATATCACTGGCATCTCAATTATATCGAGCAGGTTCTCGGAAACAGGGAACATCAAGCTGTCGGCGCCCTGTCGATGATAATTTTGGAGGACGGGCCTCTTTTTATCGCCGACACTCAGGTGCACATCCAGCCCGCTCCCGAGGCGATCGCGGAGACGGCGATAGGCATCGCGCGTCACGTGAAACGCTTTGGTATAAGACCGAAAATAGCCCTTTGCTCGCAATCGCAATTTGGAAATCTGGAAAGCGATGCAGGCAGGAGACTTCGCAGCGCAATTTCCATTCTCGACGGCGCGCCCCGTGATTTTGTCTACGAGGGAGAAATGAATATCGATGCGGCGCTTGATGCCAGACTTCGAGAACGTCTGCTTCCCGGCAATCGCATGGAAGGCATGGCAAACGCGCTTCTGTTTCCAAATTCCGACGCCGCATCCGGGGTTCGCAACATCCTGAAAATGAAAGCCGGAGGTCTCGAGGTTGGGCCCATACTCATGGGTATGGGCAACAAGGCGCATATAGTCACTCCCGGAGTTACCGCCCGCGGCCTGTTGAACATGGCCGCCATAGCGGGCACCCCAGTGGCGCATTACGGATAGCCCGACGGGACTTGTCGCATGCACTTGCCGCTCCCGGATATATCCGATAATTGCCCCATGAACCAGAAAGGAGAACCCTGGATGACATATAGGGAAGTCTATGAAAGCTGGAAAAACAACCCCGAAAGCTTTTGGATGACGGCCGCGGAAGCGATTGACTGGCATGAAAAACCCTCGAAAGCGCTTTTTGACCATAATGCTCCCTTGTATGAATGGTACTCCGATGGTCTGGCAAACACCTGCCACAACGCGGTTGACCGTCATGTTGACGCCGGGCGCGGAGACCAGGCCGCAATCATTTACGACAGTCCGGTCACGGATACCAAGCGCATCGTCACCTATGCCGAGCTTAAAAGCCAAACCGCAGGCATTGCAGGGGCGCTAAAGGCAAAAGGCGTGGAAAAAGGCGATCGGGTCATCATCTACATGCCAATGATTCCCGAAGCCATAGTCGCCATGCTGGCTTGCACAAGAATTGGCGCGATACACTCCGTTGTTTTTGGCGGCTTCGCATCCAATGAACTCGCCGTTCGCATAGACGACGCAACTCCAAAAGCGATTGTCGCCGCTTCATGCGGCCTGGAGCCGGGACGTGTTGTCGAATACATCCCGCTCATTGACGCGGCGATTGACCAGGCCGGTCACAAGCCGGGGTTTTGCGTGGTTTTTCAGCGTGACCCGCATCGTGTTGAATTAAAGCCCGACAGAGATCTGGACTGGCACGAATTCCAGTCGGGATCTGAACCGGCCGATTGCGTTCCGGTCAATGGAAACCACGCCGCCTATCTGCTTTACACTTCCGGCACCACCGGCGCTCCCAAAGGGGTTGTTCGTCCCACCGCGGGGCATCTCGTGGCGTTGAACTGGACAATGAAAAACATCTACAACACAAATCCCGGCGAGGTGTTCTGGGCCGCATCGGATGTGGGATGGGTTGTTGGCCACAGCTACATTTGCTACGCGCCTCTCATTCATGGAAACACGACAGTTCTATTTGAGGGAAAACCCGTGGGAACTCCGGATGCCGGAACTTTCTGGCGCGTGATTTCCGAGCACAAAGTGCGCAACTTTTTTACGGCCCCTACCGCGTTTCGGGCGATCAAGCGCGAAGATCCAAATGGCGAAGCCATTAAAAAACACGACATCTCCTGTCTGCGGGCGCTTTATCTAGCCGGTGAACGCGCCGACCCGGACACGATCGAATGGGCAAAAAAGACAATGGGCGTGCCCGTGTATGATCACTGGTGGCAGACGGAAACCGGATGGACAATTGCCGGCAATCCCGTCGGAATCGAAGCCATGCCCGTAAAGACCGGCTCGGCAACCGTCGCAATGCCGGGATATGACGTGCACATACTCAACGAAAACGGCACCCCGCAATCCGCGAACACGCTGGGGTCGATAGCCTTAAAGCTGCCTTTGCCGCCTGGCACCCTTTCCACAATATGGAATGCCGAGGAACGCTTCCATAAATCCTATCTGAGTACTTTTCCCGGTTATTATGAAACCGGAGATGCGGGTCTGATTGATGAAGATGGCTATCTGCATATCATGGCAAGAACGGATGACGTGATTAACGTGGCAGGTCACCGCCTGTCGACAGGGGGAATGGAAGAGGTGCTTGCGAGCCATCCCGATGTCGCTGAATGCGCGGTAATCGGGGTTTCCGATCAACTCAAGGGTCAGTTGCCCGTGGGATTTATATGCCTTACAAAAGGTGTCAACCGCCCACATGGGGAAATCGCGTCGGAATGCGTAAAACTCATGCGTGAAAGGATCGGCCCGGTAGCGTCATTCAAACTTGCCGTTGTTGTGGACCGACTGCCCAAAACCCGATCGGGAAAGATACTCCGCGGGATTATGGTCAAAATCGCAGATGGCGAGAAATACAAGTTTCCCGCCACAATCGACGATCCCGACGTTCTTGATGAGATAAAGAGCGTTCTCCAGACGATAGGATATGCAAAATCCTGATTTGACGAACACCATGAGGAACTGTCCGGTGCCAAACATCGGGACGGCAATCGGGCATTACATAATTTGCTTCAAGTCTCAACCGGCATGGCGGATTTAAGCAAGTACACCTGAGCATGATCGTGTAATTTGGCCAAAAGACCACATTTCAAAGCACCGGCATTTGTGGAATTAACACCCGCGTGACCTATATCGAAATAAAATGGGGATTTTATTTTTTCCAGGTTGCCTGTTTCAACACCTGCATGCCATTTATGGATTAGCGGAAATGAATTCTCAGAGGCCATATTGAAAAGCGACGCATTCCATTTATTTTGCCTGTTTTTCGCACTGGATTTCCAAAATGCCGCTATACTCAAATATAATTTAAATTAGGGTCTTTATATGGAGGGAGTTCTTTTTCAGGCCACAATCTTTTTAACCGCCGCGGTAATAGCCGTGCCCATCTCCGCGCGTCTGGGTCTGGGATCGGTGCTTGGCTATCTCGCCGCCGGAATCGCCATTGCCCAGATTCCCGGATTGCTGGGATCCCTCGCCGCCGAGGAACTGCGCCATGTCGCCGAGTTCGGAGTGGTGATGATGCTGTTTCTGATCGGCCTTGAACTTGAGCCAAGGGCGTTGTGGGACATGCGGCACCGACTGCTGGGACTCGGCGGCCTGCAAATTGGGATTACCGTTTTCGCGATTATGGCGGGAGGAATGCTGCTTGGCTTGTCCTGGAGCGTGGCGCTGTCGATCGGGCTTGTGTTTTCACTGTCATCAACCGCCATTGTACTTCAAACGCTCTCTGAAAAAGGCCTGATGCAGACACAGGGAGGCCGTTCGGTATTCTCCGTATTGCTTACCCAGGATATTGCCGTAATCCCGATGCTTGTGGTTTTGCCGCTTCTGGCATTGCCCAAAACGCCAGAGATGATCCTGGACGAGACGCTCAATCGCGTTATCGATGGTCAACAAGGTCATCATGACGCAACGGGCGCACATCAGGCCGCCCATTCGTTTATTGAAAGCCTTCCCGGCTGGGGCGTAACTCTCGTAACAATTTTAGCCGTTGCAACGATCATCATTGTCGGCGTTTACTTTACCCGACCGATTTTTCGGTTTATTCACGCCGCCCGCCTGCGTGAAATGTATACGGCGCTTGCCTTGCTGATAGTGGTTGGCATCGGATACATGATGTATCTTGTCGGCATTTCGCCCGCTCTTGGAGCATTCCTTGCGGGCGTGGTTCTCGCGTCTTCGGAGTTCCGTCATGAACTTGAAAGCGACATAGCGCCTTTTAAGGGGTTGCTGCTGGGATTGTTTTTCATCACCGTTGGCGCCGGAATAAAGTTTTCGCTTCTGTTTTCGCAGTTTTTTTACGTGGTTGGTCTTGCCATCGCGATAATCATCATAAAAGGCGCCGTGCTATTTGCTCTTGGATGGATGTTTTCGCTTCGCGGACGCGGTTTATGGCTCTTTACACTCTCACTGGCCCAGGCAGGCGAATTTGGATTTGTCCTGATCAATTTTTCCGGCCAGCACAATGTAATTCCACATGATTTGCGCGAAACTCTACTGCTTATGGTCGCCATCTCAATGCTGATTACCCCGCTGCTGTTCATCATCTACGACTGGCTTTCCAAAGACATTGACGACGGAAGCAAAATTGGCGCGACGGAGGAAATCAACGTTACGGGCCCTGTCATAATCGCCGGAATTGGCAGATTTGGACAAGTCGCAAACCGTCTTTTGATATCCTCCGGCTTTAAGACAATTGTTCTCGACCACGACCTAAACGCCATACAGAGAATTCGGAGTTTTGGTGTAAAGGCCTTCCTTGGAGACCCCACGAGAGCGGATGTGCTTCATGCGGCGGGAATTAAGGACGCCCGGGTGCTCATTGTGGCACTGGACAGCCAGGAGCAAGCCCTGCAACTTGTTCGATTGGCCCGGCGTGAACGGCCCGATCTGCACATAATTGCAAGGGCGAAAGACCAAAGCCATGTATTTAAACTGTTTCAGGCCGGCGCCAACGACATTGTGCGTGAAACGTTCGACAGTTCCCTGCGGGTTGGAAGATATGCCCTGGAGAATCTTGGATTGACGGAATACGAGGCTTCCGAAATCGTTAAGACCTTCTATCAGCATGATCGCTATTCCGTTCGCGAACTTGCAGGTTTGTGGAAGCCCGAAATTCCCATATTTAAAAACACCGAATACATAACGCGCGCCATGCAGCTTGAAAAGGAATTGGAAACCATGGTGCTTGATCAAATGGAAGACAACATCAGCAGAGCCAATCCGTCCGATGAAGACGGCAGCGACGGCAAAAACGTTAGCGAGAACTGATGTCCGCTTCGTCAAAAGTCGCCATTCCGTTATGACAGGCCATTGCCGCCTTTATCGTGCCGATTGCCAAAGCTCCTCCCGACCCCTCGCCCAACCGCATGCCCAGAGACAGAATAGGTCGCTTGTTGATGAGCGACAGCAGACGCGGATGAGATCCCTCCGCGCTTAAATGCCCCGCAACCGCATGTTCAAGCGCGCCCCGGGAAGCCACTTCCAGAGCCGCGGCCGCGGCAGTACATATGTAGCCGTCCAGCACAACCGGTATTCGCTCAACCCGCGCCTTTATCATTGCTCCGGCCATTGCGGCAATTTCCCGACCGCCAAGACAACGCAAAGACTCCAGACCATTGCCGTGCGCGGCCGGATTTTCCCTAACGCCGAGCGCGACAACTCCCGCTTTCCTTTTCAGATCCTCACCCTTGACTCCGGTTCCGGCCCCGGTCCAATCCGCGGCTTCCCCGCCGAAAAGGGAATGCGCGATCGCGGCCGCGCTTGTGGTGTTTCCAATGCCCATTTCACCAACGGTGATCAGATCCGATTCGACGTCCACCGCTTCCCAGCCCGCCATCAGCGCATTGACAAACTCGTCCTCGCTCATGGCCGGCCCCCGGGTGAAATCCGCCGTGGGTTTGTCGAGACTTAGCGGTCTGACCGTTAATTTAGACCCAAAGCAATTGGCAAGCTGATTGATGGCCGCGCCCCCGGCATTAAAGTTTTGAACCATTTTTTCCGTAACCTCCACTGGAAAGGCGGACACATTTCTGGCGGCCACGCCATGATTTCCGGCAAAGACGATAACCTGAGACTTCTCCAATGGAGGTTTGGCGGAACCTCGCCAGCCGCAATACCATACCGCGAGTTCCTCCAGGCGCCCCAGCGAGCCCTGCGGTTTGGTGAGTTGCGATTGACGCTCCAACGCCTTTTGGGCGGCATCTTCGCTGCGCTCAGGCAAATTGCCCAAAACTTTTTTGAATTCTTCAATTGTTGCAAACATGTCCATTTCCTGCTCTACTTGCCTTCGCGCATTGTCTATCACGGCGATGATGAAAAAACAGCCGAAAAAAAACCGCAATGAAAAAAAACCGCACTCCGATGGCATCATGGAACGATGTGCCTCTGGCGCTTTCGCTGCTGACCCGGTTTCCATTTCGGAACCCGGACATGTCGCGTGGCGCACATGCCTCCTGGGCCTATCCGCTTGCCGGACTGCCACCCGCGCTGCTTGCTTCCGCCGTCGCGATGGTGGCAAACTGGATGGGGCTGCCTTCAATGCTTGTTGCTCTGCTGGCCCTGACCGCATTGATTTTTTCCACGGGCGCGATGCATGAAGACGGGCTGGCGGACATGTTTGACGGGTTTTGGGGTGCGCAAACCGCCGACAAACGGCTTGAGATAATGAAAGACAGCCACATTGGCGCTTATGGCGCCATCGCCATTGCAGTCTCACTGTTTGCGCGATGGGCTGGGCTGTGGCTTGTTTTTGATTTCAGTCTCTTTAACGGTTGCGCGGCAATGATGTGCGCGGCAATGCTATCGCGAGCCTCCATGCCCCTGCTGATGTCGTATTTGCCAAATGCGCGCAACTCGGGACTTTCCCACAGTGTGGGCAGGGCACCGGCCAAAACCGCCTGTCTGGGCGCGGCAATCGCGCTTGCGCTTTCATTCCCCCTTGCAGGCTGGGCGGTTATGTCAGCCGTTTTCTGGGCGGCTCTCGCCACCATGGCGATTGGGGCAATCGCTCAGAGAAAAATTGGCGGTCAAACTGGAGACGTTCTCGGGTCGGCGCAACAACTGTCGGAAATAGCCGTTTTGCTCAGCCTTTCTCCATAAACGGCATATGAAATGTCAAACGGCCGGTTCCCCTCTGCAGTCAAGCCGCACGAGAAAGCAGCACGTCATCAACTTTTTTGGCGGCCTTCTCTTCATCTCCACCGGATACGGCGGCCACTTCACGTGTAAGACGCTCATGAGCCGATTCGTAAAGCTGACGCTCCGAGTAACTCTGCTCGCGCTGATCATTGTCATGATAAAGGTCGCGCACAACTTCCGCTATTGCCAGCAAATCACCGGAATTTATTTTCTGCTCATACTCTTGCGCGCGCCGCGACCACATTAGACGCTTTATTTTTGCCTTCCCTTTAAGAATGGACATCGCCTTCGTTACAATGTCAGGGGATGACAGGCTTCGCATGCCGGTATCCTTTGCCTTGCTTGTCGGCACTCTCAATATCATTTTGTCCTTGTCAAACGCGATCACAAACATTTCCAGTTCCGACCCCGCAATATCAATTTTTTCAATCGACTTAATCTTTCCAACCCCATGCGCCGGGTACACGATATAGTCGTTTGGTTTGAATTTCGATTTTTTTCTCATTTCGAGTTCCTCATCTTGCCCAACTCCGAGAACCCGCATCAAAGCTTGCACAGCCAATGGGATCCATATGGATCAAGGCGGCTTGACGTGGAATTAATGCGACGTAGGCAAATCAAGCCGTAAAACCGGGCGTGTTACATCATTGAACTGCATGGCATATCACAAACGCGAAACCGTTTAAAGGGCATTGCGAGAATGGCTCCATTTGCGTATTTAATCATTTTAGCCTGCCGCATTCGGAAAAATCAAAGCCGTAAAACGTACCAAATCGATTCCGTTCAACCACCCTCGCCGGGGGCCTCGGAAAAATACTTTTCAAGCTTGCCTTCCTCTCCTTCATGCTTTTCCGCGTCTGGAAGAGAATCCCTTTTGGTTATGATAACCGGCCACAATTCGGAATATTTTCTATTGAACTCAACCCACTTCTCCATACCGGGTTCCGTGTCGGGCAAGATTGCGTCTACAGGACATTCGGGTTCACAGACTCCGCAGTCAATGCATTCATCGGGATGAATGACCAGCATATTCTCGCCTTCATAGAAACAGTCCACGGGGCAAACCTCGACACAGTCGGTATGCTTGCATGCAATACAGGCATCGTTGACGATATATGTCATTGAGCTAGTTCCACTTACACAGTTCACGGATTGAGATAATCCAACCGGGCGCTTCATTCAAGCCAATCGCAACGATCACAGCCCTTTTTTATTGCAAGATTGTCAAAAAATTACCATCAGAGCCAATTACGGAATCCAAATGCGCGAATTTGGTTTCTTGTTGTCAGGCGGCGGTTCCTCCGGGACCAAATGATGTTCTTTGCAAACCATCTGAACATGAACTTTCATTTCAGCTCGGTCGTTCACGATTTTCGACGCAATGCCGTTTAATCACACTATCCGGGATGCGAGTGAAAGGACCTCCAGTCTCCCATGGCGACATGCAGGGCACCACCTTCACAGGTCAAATCAGACAGTTGACGCGCCGTGTGTTGTCCATAAATTCATACATCTGCCGCAAGAGACCAATATCATTTTCATCCTCAAAACCGGGGATGTTCGCGGCTGGATTTCCAACGTCAATTCCTTGCGAACGAAATGCATGGCATAAATCTGCAATGGCGGAGCCATGGCGCCAAGCTTCAATCCGCTTTTCAAACATCTCGACGTGCCCGCCCATGAGCAGTACAAGCGGGTTTCAGAAGTTCCATTGCCGTCACGCTACGCCCATCTTCATTGAAAAGTCATACGAAACAATTGGCGATTTGAAACGCTCCACATGTCATTGCTCCAGTTCTCCCGCAGTTAATGAATATGGCAATAAAATTCATATTTTAAAATACCATATGTAGTGCAAATGAACTGACAAAGACATATTTACCGGGATGTTACTTCTCAAAGTTGAGATTAAACAAAGCCGCGGCGAATGGATTGTCCATGTCAATCTTTTCCCTTTTTTCCGGATTTGGCTTAATTTTATTTGGCTTTTTTTGACCGCCGCGGGATCTGCCTTTTCTGGCGGCGCGCTTTTTTCCCGTTTCTCCGCCTTTCCTGTGACCTGCCCAGGCAAATGTATAGTAAACCTGAACATCGGGTTCGCCCATTGGATCATCCGCAATATTTTCGGCCTTTGCACCTGCGCCAGCTGGAGACTCGACTTCGGTGTCGGCCATGGCCTTCGCTTGCACGGAATCCGGCGGCAGATTCGCGGATTTAATTTCCGAACCGTCGTCAGATTCGATTTTTGCGCTGATCGAAGTGTCTACAGAGGACTTTGCGGCGTCTGATGTTTCAGTGTTTTGGTCCGATAAAGACATTTCCCGCCTTGGCTTTTCTCTTTCGCCGCGATCGGCATTGTAGCCCAAACCGCGCATCAGTTCCGCAAATTGGTCCAATGTCATTCCCGTGATGGACAACATGTCCGGATTTGCCTCAAACCCTCCACGTCTGTCCTCATTGCGCAGCATGTCGGCCAAACGCTCGAGCATGTCTATTCGGACCGCCCTTGAACCCGCGACATGATAGCCGCACAAGGTGTGATAATTTGCGGAACCGTCCACGTCTGCAGGCACTGTAACCAATCCTGGTGGCGGGGCTTGCGGAAATTCCGCCACCCCGTTTTTCAGCGACCATAGTATAAGCCTAAGCTGTGTCGGCGCAGGCTTAAGCAAAAGTGGCATGAAAATTGTATATTGCCCGAAACGAACGCCGTGCCCGCGCAATTCGGCTCTGGTGTCCTGGTCCAGATCCCTTACCTCGTTCACGACCTCGTCTCTGGGAACAATGCCAAAATTTTCCAGCAGTCTAAAAGCAAAGCCTCGCGCCGAACCGCTCAATTTCGAGTCATCTCGCATATTGAGCAGGGGCTCGAACAATTTGGAGATTTTTCGATCGGCATAATGCCTTAGCCGACGCTCGACCTTTGTTTTGACGTCACTGTCCACGGCATCATCAACAAAGGCCGCCATCTCCGGTTTGAACGCATCCTTTCCCGCCACCAATCTGCCCACGGCATGCCCGTTCCAAATGAATCCGCCCTGTTCGGTCAAGCTGATTTCAGTGTCGGATGCATTGTAAAACCTGTCGGCGCGCAGATTGAAATGCGGCGCGAGAGTTTTCAAGCTGGATTGGCGAATTGCCTTGGCTTCCCGTCCGGTCGCTCCGTCCTGGATAAATCTGAATCCCTCAAGTCGACCGGTGAATTCCCCTTCCACCGTTACCACGCCATTTTCGTCCACTTCGGCCACCATGGCCTCCTTCTGCTTAAGCCGCCGCATCAGAACCGATGTGCGCCGGTCCACAAATCTACGTGTCAGCGCAATATGAAGAGCGTCAGACAAACGATCTTCCACAGCGCGCGTCACCCCTCGCCAATGACTTTCATTCTCAACCCATCCCCTGTTTTGAGCAACATAGGTCCAGGTTCGAACAAACGCCAATCTTTTTGACAATGCGTCAATATCACCCTGTGTGCGATCAATCTGCTTTATCTGCCCGGAAAGCAAGTCTTCTCGCAGACGACCGTTTTTATGCAAATCCAGATAAATCAATGAAAGAAGTTCCGCATGTCCGGCATCTCCAAGCTTCCTGTAGTCGGGAATGCGGCAAACCTGCCAGAGCAATTTTATCGCGTCAACGTCTCCCGCCAATGCGCGGATGCGCGGCATATCGGCAAGGGCCTTGAGAGCCGTCAGGTCTTCAGACGCGCTTGCGCGCTGAAGAATGGGGTTGTCCGGGCGCGTTTCCAGAGACGCCACAAGATGATCAATCGCGGTGAATTCAAGTCGATTGGAACGCCACTGAAGCCGCCTCACGGGACTGAATCTATTGCCGGCAATTGCCTTCACTGTCGCTTCGGCCAATTCAGGCGCGTCGCCCGTAACTCCAAAGGTTCCATCCGACATGCCTCTGCCGGCCCGCCCGGCAATCTGGGCCAGTTCACTGGGTGCCAGATTGCGCATTCTCCTCCCGTCGAATTTCACCAGACCGGAAAATGCCACATGATCAATATCAAGATTCAGCCCCATCCCAATTGCATCAGTCGCAACGAGACAGTCCACATCGCCGTTTTGGTACATCTCCACCTGCGCATTGCGCGTTCTTGGCGAAAGGGCCCCCATTACGACCGCCGCTCCACCTTTAAGCCTGCGAAGCAGTTCCGCCATTGCATAAACGTTATCAACGGAAAAGCCGACCACGGCGCTTCGCGGCCTCATCTTTGAGATCTTCTTCGGACCGATGTAATTCAGCTGCGACATTCTCTCCCGCCTTATGAATTTAATCTCGGGAATCAGACTGGCAATTGGCGCCTGCATGGTCAGACTGCCAAGAAACTGCGTTTCGCGAGTTCCGCGCATATTCAAAAGACGGTCGGTAAAAACATGGCCTCGATCCGGGTCTGCCGATAGCTGGATTTCGTCCACCGCGACAAAGTCGGCGCCGGTTCCCTGTGGCATTGCCTCAACAGTGCAAACCCAATAACGCGCGCCTTTGGGCACTATACGCTCTTCACCGGTTACAAGAGCAACTATCGAGGGGCCTCGCAATGCAACTATCTTGTCATAAACCTCTCGCGCGAGAAGTCTCAGTGGCAGTCCCATGACACCGGTGCGGTAGGCCAGCATTCTCTCAATGGCATAATGTGTTTTGCCGGTATTTGTAGGTCCAAGGACAGCCAGGGTTTTCGACGATTCTCGCATCGCTCCCGCCGTGTTTAACTGAATGCGCGATTAATATATCGGACCGCCCGCGGGCAAGAGCGGCATAAAATCCGAAAATGAGGTCCAATCATATGTCGGTGATTCCAGCAATGACGCGAAGTTTGGCAATGTAATCCTTGACTCCCCTGATATTCGGGTGAATGGACTGCGCTTCCTCAAACACCCCTATGGCCTTTTCATATTGACCTTGTGCCGTAAACAGCATGCCCAGAGAGACAATGGCTTTAAAATGTCTGGGCTCCAGTGCAAGTGCCCGCTGAATGTCGCTTAACGCAAGACCGGTCTTTCCGATTTTATGATTCGCAACGGCCAGCATGTGCCATCCCTCGGCGAAATCCGGCGCGTGTTCCGTAACTGCCGAAAAATGCTCGACCGCCGCATGGAATGAACCCGCTTCAATCGCCTCGCGCCCGCGCATCAGCAGAAGATTGGAGGATGCGGATCCCGAGTCATCCAAAATGCGATTGATTTCATCGGCGACCTGGTCGGCATATTCCGGTTCCACTGTTTTAAGTGTTTCAAAAAGCGGGTCGAGCAATTCGCCTTTGTCGGCAAAAACCGCGGAGACCGACAAGCAGTAAAGTCCCGCGGCCGCAACGGCAAAACCGATAATTTTCAACGAATATCCCATTCCGCCATATCTAGCACGGATCACGTAAAATAAAAGTGAATGGATTGAATGACAGCGCCATAAGATCACCTGCCTGCTCCCGACAACCCGGCTTCTTTTCCAATGTAAAGCAAATCTCCACTTCACATTCCAGTTAAAATCGGCAAGGCGCCCAAGCACTTGAATTACCGCAAGCCCCGTCAACCGGCCTGACCCCAACCTCGAGAATGTTGAGCGCATCGCGATCGCGGGCCACGGCGATAAAACAAGCGGCTTGCGCACGGTGTTTGTCTGCGCAAACCTTGTTGCCGTTCTTCGCCGGCCCAAAGGCCAGCGAGTTTATCACACGGTTCGATCATTCGAACTTGAACAGTCTTGATGCAATGCGAATTTTTCAGGCGGGAACGACAAGCGCGGCAAACTGGCTTCTGCCGCCAACCGCCTTTTAACACTGGAATCCCGACACTCACAAATCAATGGCAATGACGCAAGCGGGTGGCTATAATTGAATTTTGATTTGCGCAAAAGGAGAGCCGGCATGGGCAGCGGCAAGGTCATTGAGGCGGCGGTGGATGCGCTTAACCGGAAACTGACCCGCGGATTTGACGGGGTGGCCAAATTCAAGATCGCGGATGCGGGAGCAATCATTGTCGATTCAAGCGGAGCCCGCGCCGGAGACGATGAGGCGGATGTGACATTGACCGCCGACAGAAACACGTTTCAGGACATTTTAGAAGGCAACCTTGATCCCGCATCCGCTTTCATGTCGGGAAGACTTGCCGTCGATGGCAACATTGGAACGGCGATGAAACTTGGCAGCGCGCTGTCATGATGGAGAAAGCCGTTCTTTATCGAGACATGGCAAAAGGACCTTCCGGAGGCAGAGCGTATTGGTTGCGCGCGGACGACGGCATACGTATTAGAATGGGCATGTGGGAGGTCGAAAACGCGCGAGGCACTGTATTTGCGCTTCCCGGATTCTGCGAATACATTGAGAAATACGGGATTGCCGCGGGTCATCTTGCAGAACGTGGCTATACAAGCATTTCAGTGGACTGGCGCGGCCAGGGCCTGGCCGACCGGCTTACAAAAAACAGAATGCTGGGATACATCGGCAGCTATTCCGAGTTTCAGCTTGACCTTAAAGCGCTATTGGCCGCGGCCAGGCAGTTGAACCTGCCAAGGCCATGGTTCATGCTGGCACACTCCATGGGCGGCTGCATTGGACTTCGTTCCCTGATGGACGCCACCGCATTTTCCGCATGCGCGTTTTCCGCCCCAATGTGGGGCATTTACCTTGCCAAAGCAGTGCGACCGATCGCATGGACGTTCTCACACGCAAGCAGATATTTCGGATTCGACAAGTTTTTCACACCGGGAGATTCAGGCTCCAGACATGTCACTGAGAGATCGTTCGAGGACAATCTGCTTACCAGAGACGAGGATATGTTTGAATACATGCGCCGCCATCTGATCGAACAGCCCGATCTCAAACTGGACGGCCCCAGCTGGCGCTGGCTGCATGAGTCTCTTTCGGAGTGCAGGAAACTTGACCGTTTGCCGTCCCCGGACATTCCATGCTTCACAATCATGGGAACGAAAGAAATGGTCGTCGACCAGAATTGCATTCGCAATCGAATGGAACGCTGGCCAAACGGGGAATTGCTGACCATATCGGGAGGGCTGCATGAACCGCTGATGGACAGCCCGGAATGTCGCGCCGACATGTTCGATATGATTTCCCGTTTCCTGAACAGACATAATCGCCAATAATGCCGATACACCCATGCAGTTGACAAGGCGTTTCCAAAACATGAATGTCATCCCGTTAAATGCCGATATTGCCCCGACGCGCAATTGCGGAAAACCGCCCCCGTTTTCAATGCCGCAAAATCAACCGTAGGTTCCTGCCATGTTTCGCTTGCGATCAGAGACGTCAAGGGGGATGGCGCTTTCCGCGCCCGCCACTCTTTACGTGGGTTTCCTGGTTGCGGCGCCTCTCGGCATTCTGGTCGCCTACAGTTTCTGGACGCAGAACTACGTCTCCATCGACCGCACACCCACCTTGAGCAATTACGGCTTTGCCCTTAATGATCCTCTTGTTCGCCATCTTCTCCTTAAATCCATATGGATCGCGGGATTGTGCACCATTGCCACCGTAGTGCTCGCCTACCCCATCGCGTATTTCATTGCCATGCGCGCGCGGCGCAAAACGCTCTGGCTTTTACTCATTACCATCCCCTTCTGGACATCCTATCTGCTTCGGGTTTTCTCCTGGAAGCTCATCCTGGGATTTAAGGGACTGATGAACTCGGCGCTGATTTCACTTGGAGCAATCGATCAGCCTCTTGCGTTCCTGCTTTACAACGAATTTGCGGTCGTGTTGACGCTCGCCCATGCATGGGCGCCATTCGCAATCCTGCCGATATACGTTTCCCTGCAGAAGATGGATCGCTCCCTGCTCGAGGCGGCAACGGATCTGGGATGTACCGGATTTCAGCGTTTTAGGCGCATCACCCTGCCGCTGACCTTTCCGGGAGTGATAGCGGCCTGCCTGATTATTTTCATCCCAACGGTTGGCGACTATGTCACTCCCGCGCTTGTTGGCGGGTCCGAAGGCAAAATGATATCAAATCTTATCCAGGTTCAGTTCGGAGCCGCCAACAACTGGCCTCTCGGAGCCACGCTATCGCTCATCGCCATGGCAAGCGTGGGTCTTGTGGCGACGGGTTTCCTGTTTCTTGCAAACCTTGCCCGAGGGACAATCCGGTGAAAGTGGCGTTAAAGCGCATTGCGCCGAGTCTTTCCACCTATGCGGCGGTCTATCTTGTCTTTCTTTATCTGCCTGTACTGCTTCTGCCTCTTTTTTCGTTTAATGACGGCACCATTGTCGCTTTTCCACTGTCAGGATTTACATTCAAGTGGTATCTGGCCCTTTCGGGAGAGGAAGCGCTGCTTCGAGCGCTTCTCAACAGTCTTTTTGTCGGCATTGCGTCGGCCACGCTTGCCACGTCGCTTGGCCTGCTGGCCGCCAGAGCCTTTGCCCGGTACAGGTTTCCATTGCGTCACGCAAGCGAAGGCCTGGTCATGCTGCCGCTTGTCGTTCCGGGCATCATCGTGGCGTCCTCTATGCTCGTGCTGTTTCTGTTTATTGGACTTAAACCGTCGCTTGCCGCGATTATACTTGGACACGCATTCCTTACCGTTCCATTTGCCGTGTCAATTATGAAATCGGCGTTCGACGAGTTCGACCCTTCTATCGAGGAGGCCGCGCTTGATCTCGGTGAAAGCGTTGCGGGCACATTTCGAAGGGTTACGCTGCCAGTAGTTGCTCCGGGCATTTTATCATCCATGCTGGTGTGCTTTACCGTATCTTTTGACGAATTCGTGCTTGCCTTTTTCCTGTCGGGAAACGAACCCACGCTACCCGTATACATATGGAGTCAGATCCGTTTTCCCGCCAAGCTGCCCAACACGCTTGCTCTTGGATCGTGTCTGCTCGCGTTCTCGATATTGCTGCTTGTTCTGGCGGAAATTTTTCGACGGCGATCGACAAAGCGAGGAACAGGCAAATGACATCCCATCCAATTGTTGAACTAAGAGGCGTGGAAAAGCGATATGGAAATCTTGCGGCCGTCTCAAATCTGAACCTTGCATTGAGCGCAGGCGAGTTTTTCTCCCTGCTCGGACCATCGGGTTGCGGCAAAACCACGGCGCTGCGAATCATCGCCGGTTTTCAGGAGCCGACATCGGGGCAGGTTCTTATCGACGGCAACGACATGGCCGACATGCCCGCAAACCGCCGCCCGACAAATATGGTGTTTCAAAGCTATGCCATATTTCCGCATCTGGATGTCGGCAAAAATGTGGGTTTTGGACTTTCCAATTCGGGACTTTCAAAGGCGGAGCGCGACATGCGCGTTGCCGAGGCCCTTGAAATGGTGGAACTGGGCGACCTTGAGGATCGGAAATCGGACGCTCTCTCCGGCGGGCAGCGTCAGCGCGTGGCGCTTGCGCGCGCCCTTGTAATGCGTCCAAAGGTGCTTCTGCTGGATGAACCGCTTTCGGCGCTTGACAAGAACCTGCGGGAAACCATGCAGCTTGAATTGCGTCGCCTGCAGCAGTCAGTCGGCATAACGTTTGTGATGGTGACGCACGATCAATACGAAGCCATGACCATTTCGGACCGAATCGGCGTCATGTTCGAGGGCCGGCTCAAGCAGGTCGACGCGCCGGCAACTCTCTATGCCCAGCCCGCCAGCAGAGAAATTGCCGCGTTTATCGGCGGCATGAATTTTCTTGCGGCGGACGTGCTCTCAAGCGGGGAGAAAGGGCTTGGCGTCAACATTCGGGGATTTGGAAAATTTCATATTGCCAGGAACCCAAAAGTTTCCAAACATGGAGAGAGAATCGAGGTTGGCATTCGACCAGAGCAAATCGGCATATCAACCGCAGAGGAAAAAAGCGACATGGGAATAGAGGCCGTTGTGCGGGACATTGCGTTTTACGGGGAGAGCATACATTATCATGTGATTGCGACTGCCGCGGACGCCCCGCTTTCCGTGGCGGTGCCCAATCATTTTCACAGCCGGGATTTTGCCCGCGGAGACAAGGTTTCGCTCGACATAAAAAGCACCTCGATCATAGATTTGGGCACCATGGAGTAAAGTCGCAACATAAATCGGGAGGATAAAATGAAAACAAGGGAAGTCATTTGCAGCTTGACGTCGATGGCCTGCATTATACCGGTCGCGGCGTTTTCCGCTGGCTCGGATCTGCATATATTCGACTGGTCGGGATATGAGGATCCGGGCTTTTTCGGAGCCTATGTCGAGAAACGCGATTCGGCTCCGACCTATTCATATTTTGGCAGCCAGGAAGAGGCGTTCACGAAGCTGCAATCCGGTTTTGAAGCCGATCTGGCGCATCCATGCACCGACGCGGTGCGAAAATGGGTTGCCGCCGACCTTCTGGTGCCCATCGACACGTCAAAACTGGCAAATTGGGACAACCTGCTGCCACAGATAAAGGACGTGGACGGCATCTCCATTGACGGCACAACCTGGATGGTGCCCTTCGAATGGGGCAACACCGGTCTTGTCTATCGCACGGACATGATTGAAGAGGACGAGATATCTCTGCAGGTACTGGCCGATCCAAAATATCGGGGACAAATATCCATTCCCGATTCCGCGTCTTCAGCATACGCACTGGCCTCGCTTGCCACCGGCAATTCCGCCGACTACACAAACCTGAGCGACGAGCAATTCAAGCAGGCATCGGATTTCCTGCGCTCCATTCACGCGAACGTCCGATTCTACTGGTCGGATGCGGGACAGCTTGATCAGGCCATCGCCTCTGGAGAAGTGCTCATGGGCTGGGCCTGGAACCAGTCGGAGCTCAATCTTATCTGGAACGGAACGCCTGCCGTCATGATGCGCGATGTGAGCAAGGGCATCGCGACATGGGTTTGCGGCTATGTTCACCTGAAAACCGCCGATGTCTCAGAAGAGCAGATATATGACATGCTCAATGCGCTCACCGACGCGAAATCGGGAAAGTACATTATCGAAAACTGGGGCTATCCGCATTCCAACTCGGACGCCTTCACGCAGGCGGACCCGGAACTCCTGGCAACCTACGGCTTTGACGATCCAGACAGCTTCTTTGAAGGAAGCCTGTTTTTTGATGCCGTCAATCCGGAACTTGAAGCAAAAATGCTGCAGGAATTTGAGCGAATTAAAGCGGGTTTCTAGGCGTAGCACTCATATTGATCCCTTATCGGGATCGTTTCAAAAGACAGGTACCGGGAGATTTCCCGGCTACCTGATCAGAATGGCAACGGGATTTTGAGCAATGTCTTTAAATGGCAGATACGATGTGCTGTTTGAACCGGTGGCGATTGGCCCTGTGGTTGCGCCGAACCGGTTTTATCAGGTGCCTCACTGCAATGGAATGGGCCACATGCGCCCCCGGTCCGAAGCCGCCAATCGCGGCATGAAGGCCGAGGGCGGCTGGGGCGTTGTGTGCACGCAGGAAACGGAAATACACCCCACGACCGATCTTGCGCCATATGCCGAACAGCGCATCTGGGACGACCGCGACATTCCCGCTCTCAGGCTCATGACCGACGCGGTGCATGAACACAATGCCCTTGCCGGAATAGAACTGGTGCATAACGGATTTCACGCCCAAAATCTTCTGACGCGGGCTTCGGGTCTTGCCCCAATGGATATCGCCTTGCACATGCCCTACCCGCGTCAGGCGAGAGCGGCTGACAAATCCGACCTGAAGCAATTGCGCAAATGGCATCAAGCGGCCACCCTTCGGTCTATCAGGGCGGGGTTTGACATAGTCTATGTCTATGCCGGACATCGCCTGAGTCTGGCCCATCAGTTTCTTTTGCCGCAATGCAACAATCGCGGAGATGAATATGGCGGAACGCTTGAAAATCGAGTGAGACTAACCCGCGAACTGCTCGAGGACACCCTGGAACTGGCCGAGGGAAAATGCGCGGTGGCATTTCGCTTTGCCGTGGACGAGTTGAATGGGCCAGATGGAATGCAGGCGGACGAGGAAGGTCGCGCCGTGGTTGAAATGCTTGCCGAACTTCCCGATCTTTGGGACGTGAACGTCTCCGGCTGGGAAAACGACAGCGCCACCACGCGTTTCGTTCCGCAAGATGGCTACCAGATGGATTACATTGGATTTGTGAAGAAAATCACATCCAAACCCGTTGTGGGCACTGGAATGCTAACCTCGCCGGACAAGATGGTTTCTCTTGTCAGGGGCGGAGTGCTGGATTTTATCGGCGCCGCCCGCCCCTCGATCGCGGACCCGTTCCTGCCAAACAAGATTTCCTCCGGCGAAATTGAAAAAATACGCGAGTGCATCGGATGCAACATCTGCGTTTCAGCCGACAATTTTGGAGTACCCATACGATGCACCCAGAATCCAACGCAGGGCGAGGAGTGGCGTCGGGGATGGCATCCGGAAATCATCCGCCGCAGGGAAAGCGGGACATCGACACTGGTCGTTGGCGGCGGTCCATCGGGACTTGAATGCGGAATGCAGCTCGCCAGGCGGGGCTATCAGGTGACGATTGCGGAAGCCGCCGACGAGCCCGGTGGCAGGGTTAGGCTGGAATCCGGCCTTCCGGGCCTTAACGCATGGAGGCGCGTTGCCGACCACCGGCTTGACGACATCCGGCAGCGCGCAAATGCGAGCATTTACATGAACAGCCAAATGAATGCAGACGCGGTTGTCGAACTGGGTATCCCGAATGTGTTTGTCGCAACCGGATCCCGATGGTGTCGGGACGGGCGTGGACGCAATGCCGCGCTCGGATTGCCCATCTCTCCTGAAATTCGGGTTTATACGCCGGATGACATATTTTCCGGCGCTTCCCCATCATCTGGCGACATCCTTGTATATGACGACGATCAGGGCTACCTGGCCGGAGTGCTGGCCGAACATCTCGCACATGCCGGATGCAGCGTCACGTATGCGACTCCGGCCGCCAATGTATCGGCCTTTACTCTTTACACGCTGGAGAACGAGCGGGTTTACGCCCAAATGTCCAAATGCGGAATCAACCTTCTAACGTCAACGCAACTGGTGGATGCCCGGCCAGGGAAGGTCCGGTTGAAGAGCGTATACACAGATGATTTGAGCGAACGCGACTTCAGTGGAATATTGCTGGTTACACAGAGAACCCGAAACGCCCGACTTTATGAGGAACTTCAAAAATCGCGCCATAAATTTGCGCATCTCGAACTTGTCGGCGATGCCGCCGCGCCCGGTCTGATTGCCGATGCCATCTGGTCCGGTCATATGGCCGCGCAAAATTTTGAGCGAAATTCACTTGATATCGACCGCGAGTGGTATCGTCGGGAAATTATCAGCCTTGCTCATGAACAATCAGGGAAATGAGGCAATGTCGCACCTGGAGGAACTGAAAAGACTGATTTTATCCCATAAGGTCGGTCACGCTTTGCCGCGTGAATTCTACACGTCAAGATTCGTTTACGAATCCGACATGAGCGCGTACTGGAATCGAAACTGGATATGGGTTGGACATGAAAGCCAGATAGCGGCGCCGGGCGATTACATGGTTTTTGACTACGGGACGGAATCCATCATAATCTGTCGAGATGGCAATGGCGCCATAAATGCGCACCACAACGTTTGCCGCCATCGGGGATCGCGAATCTGCATTGACCGGTCCGGCAACGCCAGAAGCTTTGCATGCCCCTATCACGCCTGGACATACGACCTGTCGGGCAAACTTCGCGGTGGCCGGGCCATGGCGCCCGACTTCAATCCGGACGAATGGGGATTGCTAAAGGCGAAGCTGATCGTTTTTCAGGGGCTGATCTTTGTTTGCGCGTCGGAAGATTCGCCTCCGATAGAGGCCGGCCTGGAGAAACTCGCCCCGTTGACCGCCCCATTTGGGTTTGAAGACCTCAAGATCGCCCATTCCGCCTCTTACGAGGTATCCGCAAATTGGAAGCTGGCACTTGAAAACTACATGGAGTGCTATCATTGCGCCCCTTCCCACAAGGATTATTCGCGCTCGCATTCTCTCAAGGCTCCCGAGGAAATGGCGCAGATGATCGAGCCAATGCGAGAACGCTCGGCTGCCGCGGGTTTGCCTGTTGATGTGCTGAATTTAACAGGCACTGAGGCGCAGGCGCCTTGCGCGGACATATTTTACAGGCGATATCCTCTTTACGAAAACTACAAGACCGGCAGCAAAACGGGTCGGCAGGTTGCGCCACTGCTTGGCAGCCTGACCGGCCATGACGGCGGAGCAACCGACGTTCAGATAGGCCCGCTCAACAATTTTCTGGCGTATTCGGATCATGTTGTCGGGTATCGCTTTATACCCCGTGACATGCAGCTGACGGACATCCAGGTCGTTTGGATGGTCGGAAAGGACGCCGAGGAGGGCATAGACTACAATCTCGAGGATTTAATCTGGCTCTGGCATGCAACCACACTGGATGACGAGAGAATCATCCGCCACAACCAGGAAGGCGTCAATTCGCACTTCTTCAGTCCCGGACCTCTGGCGGAAATGGAACACGGCATTCGCGATTTTTACGGAGCATATCTGGCAAAGCTTTGGACGTCCGCCAACAAGCCGGCAGACGGCGCGTCGGCGATTAAATAGGGGCAAACCCCCGCCGCAAGAACGCAATCTGGAAAAGCCGCCGTCGTCTCGCTCCGCTTCAGAGCATCTTAAATCGCTTCAATTTGACATCGTCGCAAATGCGGCTACATCATCATGCGAAGCACATGCGATTTCCGGTTTAAGCTTGCGGCGCGCGTTTCGAGATTTTGCGATCAAACGCGGAAAATGGTGAATTGGTCTTGAAACTGCCATTACAATGCGGGAATCTGGCGCTAAAATTCGGCAATCGCGCAACGCGAGACGAGGTGATTAAAACTTGATTACATGACCGCTTTGTGTTTCACATTGAACCGGGAACTTAAGTACAGGGAACAAACATGCAATACCAGGCGCCCACAACCGTTGAAAGCGCGGTCAGTGCTCTGACCGCGGCTGAAGGTGACTGCCATATATTGGCCGGTGGCACAGATTTGCTGGTGCGAATGCGCTCCGGCATGGTTTCACCCGCCGCCATACTTGACATCAAGAAAATTGCGGGACTGAGGAACATAGCGCGGGAAGATGGCGGATGGCGCATTGGCGCCGCGGTTTCCTGTGCGGAAATGGGTGAACACGATGGACTTGGCTCCGACTGGCCCGGCGTTGTGGAAGCGGCCAATCTCATAGGATCGGTCCAAATACAGGGGAGATGCACAATTGCCGGCAATCTCTGCAATGCCTCTCCGGCAGCCGACAGCGTACCCGCTCTTGTCGCCGCCGGTGCGACGGCGCGCATTGCCGGACCGAACGGCACCCGCGAAACGGCCGTGCAAAACATATGTACAGGTCCGGGAGCAACTTCGCTTGGAAAGGGAGAATTTATAACTTCAATCCTTCTTCCCGCCAAAAAGCCGAATTCCGGAGACGCCTATCTGCGGTTCATTCCCCGAACGGAAATGGACATTGCGGTTGTGGGCTGCGGCATATTTCTGACGCTTGACAATGAGGGCGTCTGCGCATCCGCGCGCGTTTCTCTCGGAGCGGTTGCGCCAACAGTGCTGCTTGTGGAAGAAGCGGCGCAAGCGCTCGTCGGAACCACCGTAGATGAAACCGCGCTCGGTGCGCTGGCGGCTGCATGCTCTTCGGCAGCCCGCCCGATTAACGACAAGCGCGGCACCATTGAATTCAGAACCCATGTTTCGGGCGTTCTTGCCCAGCGGGCAGCCAAAATCGCCAAAAAGCGGGCGGGAGGTTCATCATGAGCAATATTCACGTTACCACCAGCGTTAACGGAGACCCGGTGGAATTTCTCTGCGGTTCACAGGACACGCTTCTGGATGTGCTGCGCGACCGGCTTGGCATGACCGGCACCAAGGAAGGATGCGGCACCGGCGATTGCGGAGCCTGTTCGGTCACGGTCAACGGCCGCCTGATTTGCTCCTGTCTGATGCTTGGAGCCGAGGCGGAAGGTTCCGAAATAGGTACAATAGAGGGCATGGCGGATGGCGACGCGCTTCATCCGCTTCAGCGCAAGTTCATAGAGCATGCCGCCCTGCAATGCGGCATCTGCACGCCGGGCATTCTGGTGGCGTCGAAATCGCTGCTTGAAAGCAATCCCGAACCAACCGAGGAGGAAACCCGCTACTGGCTGGCCGGAAATCTGTGCCGGTGCACGGGATACGACAAGATTATCAGAGCCGTGATGGACGCGGCTCATGAAATGAGGGAGGCATCGTAATGGCTCTGGACAACAACCCCGCTCTTGACACTCATGAATTCAGGCTGGTCGGAACACGTCCCAATCGTCCCGATGGCATTGACAAGGTAACGGGCCGCGCGCGATACGGGGCGGACATTTCAGCTCCCGGCATGCTGACGGGCATGGTTCTTCGCAGCCGGCATGCGCATGCGCGAATCAAATCCATAGACATATCGGCAGCCGAGGCGATACCCGGAGTGCATGCCGTCATCACAAGGAAAGATTTTACGCATGTTCCCGAAGACGGCGACATTGCCGATATACTTGACAACTGCATGGCGGGGGAAAAGGCGCTTTATGACGGCCATGCCGTTGCAGCCGTTGCGGCAAGTTCGAGCGCGACTGCCCAAGAGGCGCTCAAGGCAATCATTGTCGATTACGAGGTATTGCCGAATGTGACGGATGTGGACACGGCAATCAGGGAAGGCGCGCCGATTCTGCATGCCGGACGCTCTGACGGGACCGTGCCCGAGGGCGCATCCCGCAACATCATGTCGCGCGTGGAGTTTGGCCATGGAGATGTTGAAGCCGGACTTGCGAAGGCGGATCGGGTCGTGGAACGCTCGTTTAAGACGGAAGCCACGCATCAGGGGTACATTGAGCCCCATGCATGTCTTGCCCAAATGGGACAGGACGGTCAGGCAGATCTCTGGTGCTGCACTCAAGGCCACTACATGGTTCGAAACACATGCGCGGCGCTTCTTGGCATGGATCAGGGCCAGCTTCGCGTTACCGCCTCGGAGATAGGCGGCGGCTTTGGCGGAAAGACAACCGTTTTCCTTGAGCCATTGGCTCTGGTGCTGTCCAGGAAGTCCTCAAGACCGGTCAAGATGGTAATGAGCCGGGCGGAAGTGCTTCGCGCCACCGGCCCCACGGCTTCAAGTTCGATGGATGTGCGCATTGGCATGACAAAAGACGGAAGAATAACGGGTGCCCACGCCGAGCTTCGCTATCAGGGCGGCGCATATCCCGGTTCTCCGGTTCAGCTTGGAGCCATGGCGGGTTTTGCTCCATATGATCTCGAAAATGTCAAAACCGTCGGGTGGGACATCGTGACCAACCGCCCCAAGCAGGCGGCATATCGCGCGCCGGGAGCCCCCATGGCGGCATTTGGGGTCGAGAGCGTCATAGACGAGCTTGCCAGGGGTTTCGGGCTTGATCCCATCGAGGTGCGCTTGAAAAACGCGGCCCGCGAGGGAACCCGGTCTTCCTATGGCCCAACCTATCCGGCCATTGGTCTGGAGGCCACCCTGCAGGCGGCCAAGGATCATCCGCACTGGTCCGCGCCTCTCGGGAAGAACCAGGGAAGAGGCGTGGCCTGCGGATTCTGGTTCAACTTTGGCGGGGACACCTGCGTATCCCTAAACATCACCCCCGACGGCACTGCAACCGTTACGGAAGGCAATCCGGATATAGGCGGTTCGCGCGCGGCCATGTCAATGATGGCCGCCGAGGAACTCGGCATACCCTACGAGAAAGTCCGAACCGTCATCACCGATACGGGTTCGCTTGGCCAAAACGAGGTAACCGACGGCTCAAGGGTAACCTTTGCCGTTGGTCTTGCCACCATCAAGGCGGCTCGCGCGGCCAAAAAGGAAATGTGCAAACGCGTCGCGAAAATCTGGGGAATTGATGAAGATGCGGTGGAATGGCGCGAGGGCGCCGTTCATCCCGCCGGGCCAAACGCGGGTTTGCATCCTCCAATGACACTCGCCGAGATTGCGGCGGTCGCCTCCAACACCGGGGGGCCAATTGCCGGGCATCACGAGGTAACCGCTGAAGGCGCCGGCGTTTCATTTGCCACGCATATGGTCGACAGCGAGGTGGATGCCGATACCGGCGCGGTTAAAATTGTGCGTTACACGGTGTTTCAGGATGCCGGCAAAGCGGTGCATCCGGATTATGTCGAAGGCCAGCTGCAGGGAGGCGCCGTTCAGGGAATAGGCTGGGCGCTGAACGAGGAGTACATCTACGGCGAGGATGGAATTCTCCAGAATCCGGGGTTTCTCGACTATCGCGTTCCAGTGGCTTCGGACCTGCCCATGATTGACACGGTAATTCTTGAAATTCCAAATCCGGGCCATCCCTACGGAGTGAGGGGCGTTGGCGAAACATCAATTGTTCCGCCACTTGCCGCGGTTGCCAATTCGGTATCCGCCGCGGCAAATGTTCGCCTGACCGATATTCCCATGTCACCGCCCAAGGTATTGGCGAAGATTCGGGAAACCGTATAGGCGGCAAACGTTAATTGGCGGCGGCGCGTTATGGTTCAGGTTAAAATCTGGGGGTCGCTTGCCGTCGCCACCGACGATCAGACGCTGCTGGAGGTGGAAGCCTCAACGCTTCGAGAGCTGCTTGACGGTCTGGCGGACAGATACCCGGCCATTGAGCCGCATTTGAAGCGCGGGGTTTCGGTTGCAATTGACGGGCGCATATACAACGACAACTGGTTTCAACCCATATTCCCCGACAGCGAAGTGGTTTTGCTTTCGCGCTTAAGGGGCGGTTAGTTTCAAAAATGGTTCAAAACACGTCAAAAAGGCTATGCCTGATTGTGGGAGCCGGCGACTACATTGGCGCCGCCATTGCCCGCCGCTTCGCAAGCGGAGGCTATCACGTTGTCATGGGGCGGCGTCGAATGGAACGATTTGAGGCACTGATTGGTGAAATTGAAGCCGACGGCGGTTCCGCTCAGGGCTTTCAATGGGATTCGCGCAAGGAGGAAACCGCCATTGAGATGTTCGCAATGGTTGAGCGCGACATAGGTCCGATCGACATTTGCGTTTTCAATGTTGGCGGCAATGTCAGATTCCCGATACTGGAAACCACCGAGCGGGTATTTCGGAAGGTATGGGAAATGTGCGCCTGGGGCGGTTTTCTTACAGGCCGGGAAGCGGCAAAATACATGGTGCAGCGCGGCAAGGGATCCATTTTCTTTACCGGAGCAACGGCATCGGTTCGCGGCGGTTCCGGATATGCCGCTTTTGCCTCGGGCAAATTCGCCCTTCGCGGGCTTGCGCAGTCCATGGCCCGCGAACTTGGCCCAAAGGGAATTCACGTCGCGCATCTTATTGTTGACGCGGGCGTTGACACGGAATTTGTTCGCGAACGCATTCGGCAATCCGGAACAGACCCGGACGCATTGCCTCCCGACACCCTGATGAATCCCGCGAGCATAGCGGAGGTCTACTGGCAGCTCCATCACCAGCCGCGTGACGGATGGACACACGAGCTTGACATCCGTCCATTTGGGGAGAAGTGGTGAGCCACCCGCAAATATTCCGCTAATCCGCCGATATATCATCGGGAGCGGCATAGCCGCCATCCGCGTCGTGCTTCTCGCTTCCGGCAAGGGCGGGTGAAAAAATGCATATAAACCGAAGATCCGATTTTGTCGCATGTATCAGATGTTCCTCGTGATTGTCGAGAACATACATGGTTCCCGGCTTCAGTTGCCAGCGACGCCCCGTTTTGGCCTCTTCCAATTCTCCTTCACCCTCTATGCAATAATTCGCTTCAACATGGTTTTTGTATTGCAGCCGCTGCACCGTTCCCTTTTTGACAAGCGTGTCATGGAATGAATATCCAAGCCGGTCCCTTGCCAGCAGTATTCGACGGCTTTCGAATGATTCACCTTTTACGTGCGCTTCGGTATCGAGTATTTCGGCAAGTGTCCTGACGATCATTTTTCACTCCATTTGGCGTCCCGTTTAAGTCTAAAATCCAAATCGGCAACGTTAAACCCATTTATCGGGAAACGTCGCAAAATTCGCCTCGCCTCCCCGACCTGAATTCAATTTACAACCACATCATCCTGTATCTTGCCATCTGGCAAATGCGCAAGCATCGGATTCCATTAGAGGCTGAAAGCGCCCCTGCCGGGAATCGGGGCATTCAAGTCCACGGTGCCGGTTGACAAGAGCGGTTAAATCCGCGTCGAGAGCGGCATCCAGATGCTCATGAAAAGCTTCAATTTTGCCCTTTGCATCTCGCAGGCTCAAAGTTTCGGGTGGAAAGCATGCAGTTTGCGCGACATCGGAACGGAAAGCTCCAACTGTATAAGCCTCATGCATCCACGGAGAAATCCATTCCGACGGCAAATGCAATGTTTGGAAAACCCATTTATATCGCCCGCTTTCCTTTTTGATTATGTGGCATGCCGCATAATCGGTAAAGAATGGATTTGGCATTATATTGGATATTGGCGGATTATACTCCACATCTGCACATTAATTGACAACAAGGTAAATCATATTGGATTCAATGGCCAACATAAATTCAAATGCAATTAACCGATCCGATGGTCGCTCCAATATTTTATGGCGGCCTCTGCCAAAAGATTCATATCCTCCGGTTCCGCGAATGGCACTTGAACAACGAAAAACTCCTGACCGGATGGCATTGGTTCATTTGAACATATGCATGCAAGATGGCCTTTACCCAGCAGCTTTTCCGCTCCGCCCATTCCGAGAACCATTTTTGAACCAGTTGAATTTTGAACTTTTAAACAGAATCGATTGCCCATGTTGTCCCGCAATCTAGTGGGAACGGCATCTGCGTCCGCACGTTGTGTAATCAGTATAAGGTGAATCCCGGCCGCGCGAGCTTTCATGCCAAGATTTGAAACGGTAGACAAAACTTCTTTTTGGTAATCATTGTTTTGAGCCATCCAGGCTCCGAGTTCATCATGAACAACAAATATCCGAGACATTTGCCCGGATGAACCCGCCTTTTCGTTATACTGATCTATGTTTGATACATTTCGCGACTCCAGCAGTTTATATCGCTCGTCCATCTTTGATACCAGTTCCTGGAACAATTTAACGGCATCATCAATTTCCGTAATTATTGGCGATTGCATGTGAGGCGCATTTTTCAACCAGTAAAAATCAACGCCCTTCTTCGGATCCACCAGAATTAATTCGGCGGTCTTCGGATTGTTAAACGCAATCAACTGAAGCAGCAGGCATTGTATCAAGATTCCCTTTCCGCTTCCCGTCTCTCCGGCAATAAGAGTGTGCGGCCCATGTCTTTCATATCCCGCATTCGGCTCGGTCAAATTAAGATATAGCATGCGATCATCGTCTTCGCGCGCGCCAATCAGAAAAGAAGTGCAAACCCCGGGGTTGCGGTCAGGCCAACTGCCTTTGAGCAAAGTGGACGCCAATGGCACTTTTGCTCTTTTTTCACGTCTGATGAATATGGATATTTTTCCAAGTCCCGGACGTATGTCCAGCACATCAATGCCGTAAGTGGTTAAAAACTCGCTCTTTCGCTTTTCAATTGTTGTCGTGGTCAGAGTGGAATTACCCTTGAATGAAACAAGAGCGCCATTTGGGGTTAAACGAAATTTCGGGTTGGAAAATTCCGCTTTCATGCCAAAATGACTCAATGCCCTCTGCACTTCCTGAGATTTTTCCTCGGCCCATTTCCGAGATCTGGAATCGTCAATGGCGCCATGCTCGTTTTCAACCATGTTCCAAAGGATTTTGGCCATTGGCACCGGAAAAAGTTGAGGCGATTCCTTCACGATCCTCGAATTGTTTTCCACTTTGGGCCGATCTTCCGCGGCCTTGGCATGTTCATGAACCTGATTTTCGCTTTTTTCACATGAGACGCTCGCGTCTCCAATATCCCGATCCTTAATTGCATCATCCAAGGCGGAATTCTCTTTTTTCCGCCCTAAATCGTTATCTCTTGCGGGGCCGGGAATTTTGTCATCTTGACCGGCATTACCTGAGTGCCATTTAAGCTTTTCCATATTTTCACAATCGGGAACCTCGTTATTTGCCAATCGCTTTAACACATGCTGAATTTGATGCTTCGTGAGAATTGCGGATCTAATATGATCCATTTCATCATTGGATTTGATCTCCAATTGAAGATCGTGATTGTCGTGAATGCAAATCACGGCTTCGCCACATATATGAAAATTCACATTTCCAGAGTATAAATCATCAAAAAATTTCGTTCGGCGGACAGAATTCGCAAATCTCTCGTTAACACCTTCAAGATTGACAAGCAACTCGGCAAGACGCGCGCATGCGGCAGTACGGGAAATGTCTTCTTCATTGTCAATAAACAAGCGGGTAAACCGTTCAACTGATGCGATTACCTGCCGCTCGGCTTCATTTTGCTTTTCATGTTCAAGTGCCTTCTCAACAAATTTTGCTTCACCTACGTGCATAAATATCTGAAAATCCGAGCCACTGTCTTCAATTGAAATGGCAACTGCATCGGCTACGTGACCCTTTTCGGACATAAACCAGTTGCGAAAATCATCAAGTGAAATCCAAAACGGCTTGCCTGTCGTTGCGCTTTTTATGGTGGATTCCATCCACGCGCGCATGATTCCAAGGCCAATCAATTCCTTGGATCTGTTTTCATAACATGCGGCGGAGAGTATCTTCTGACCTGATACCTTAAGTATGTCGTTGACAATTTTTCCCGCATAGTTTTTTGCGACACCCGCATCGACATTGCAAGCTTTCTTAATGTCGTTTTCGATATTTCCAGTTAATCGGGAGTCATGGCGGCGAGAACTTATTATTACACGCTCTTCAGAACCCGGCAGGGAAATGTCATTTATGATTTTCACACCGCAGTGCCTAAGCAATGCCTTGCTTGTAACCTTGTCGAATGAAACAACCCATTCCGCAAGATTATGTGCTTTCTCGATTAGTTTGCGTACAATGTCATTGGAGGAATTAATCTGCCTTACAAGCACGGCATGAGAATCCGTCGGTAGAAAAGCTCTTCTGGAAATTTCATATATCATATCCTGATAGCGAGCCACAGCGCGTGGCGGTTGAGGCAATGTGAGGTATATTCCGCCAATCGAAGCATTTTCATGACCTATCCTCCGCCTCGTTCGTTGCGCTAGCGACATGTCGAAATTATGCTCCAAGCCATCAGAACTTCCGGGCTCCAATTCCCACTCCGGTATGGCCAATCGGCCAATTACGTCATGCAGGAAAACCATGTCAAGATCGGGAACATCATCATCTGGACTTCCAAAGGTGGAATTGGGTTTCACATCGACACGCAATCTAGATAAAAATCCCTTTGCCGTCGCGCTAATGTTTTCCGCCCCAAGTCTTATATTCTGATTTTTATATATTGTTCTCATGCGTTCCTGATCGCTATGCGTTATAACCAGATCACAGCGCAAATTGGGTTTGCCATGCAGTCTTTGCGCCATTTCCCTGGCTATTTTGCCTGGAAGCGACAAGCTCTCGGAGTCAATTATTCCCGCTGACAGGTTCGTTTCCTCATGAGGATATATATCAAGATATCTGTCCACGCATTTTATAAACTCGCTTGCGGCACTTTGCGCGGACGCTTCAAGCGCTTCCTGATTATTTGCAATCTTGCTTGCCGGCGCCATGAGGCTATACCCGTTCAGGTCTTCAACCGAAACCAGAGTTTTGTCTCCAACATATGCGACCTCTGGAAACACCCACCGCGAGCGTGCAACTCTATACCCTTGAAAAGCAATGGATAAATCCGCCTCAGACATTGCCTTTTCCGAAGACAGCACCTGATCGAGGAATGCCCCCAGTTCTCTTATTTTTCCATATCGTTCCGCCAGTCTCAAAGGATGCCATGCGGGAATTATGGCCATTGGCTCAGCATCATTTGAATTGATTATGCCGATCTGGCCAATTAAAGACCGAATTTCATTTCCAATGTTTCCTGCCTCGACTGGAAGACGGCCCGCCTTGCAGAGATCACCAAACGCCTCCGCCTGATTTGCAATTTCATCAGAACAAAATGCCTCTATGGGATCATCCACAATCTTCCTGATTGCGGCATGGAATTTCGCATTAAATTCGGATATGGCTGTCCGCAGCCTTGAAATGTCATTTTCCAAAATGTTTTTGTTGTCTTTTAGCGCTTCCATTTTTGTGTTAATCTCTTCAAATAGATTTGTCCTAAGCTTGACTCCCGCATCATAGGTTTTGCCATCATGGCCGTGCAGAACATCTGCAAACGAGTTGCGATCATTCAGACTTACTGGTGAAATTCCAGTCTCCGTTCCGGCGGATTTTGGAGAATATGTAAGGCTCTGGAAGATGTATTCCTGATGGTTAATGCACTGAGACAATTCTTTCAGATCGTTCGCAAGTGAGAGACTTATCGGTTCGTCTTTCGGTTTTTTCATCCCCGGTTGCCATATAACTTTTACGCGAGGGGCTTTGCTTGAAGGTGTTTTGAGACCTCCCAAATCTGCAATTTCAGATTTTTCCACAAGATAAAGTTCTAAATCAATTTTTCTGGCTTCATTTGCTAGTGATTCGAGATTTTTGCTGGATCTAAATGCCGCATCCAAATCCCACGTGACATGATCTTCCGCAAGTTTCCTAACGCAATTCAGTTCAAAGCGAAAAAGATGCAAAACCTCTTTGTCAATATCATCCCAATACATTTCCTTGTTATGATGCGTTGTGCGTATAAGAACATGAGGTTTTTCCAAGCTGTTAACAACATCGCCCGCAGCCACGATAAGGGCTTCAAAACCTTCCGCAAAAGCAGATATAAGATCATGGCCAATCACTTCCCTTGAGAATAGTCTCTTTTGCCATTTCTTAAACAATGGCATTGATTTTGGATGGTTTAGACGCTCCTGCCACCTGTAAAAGAATTCCACCTCCTCTTCTCGCGGTTCTTTTGGTGCCGTATTGGGCAGAGAGTTCAGTAAAGTCCTATCTTCATCATTTACATCGTTGGAATAATTACCTGCAATAAACTCAAGTGTTTGTTTACCCAAATTTTGTGAATTTACTTTTTTTCCACCATCAAAGATATTTATTCCAACTTCTTCCCACGATACTTTTTCGCAAAAATTTCTCTGTGAATCTCGCCAGCCATTTGGTCGAATGTTTTCCGCATCTTCAATCAGTTCTCTAGCAATGCTTAATGCGGATAATGTTTCTTCATCTCCTTTATGTGGAAAACTGTCAATTTTATCTCGCACCTCTTCAATATCAACGCGCTCCTGCTTCGGATTCATCAATGTAACATAAACACCCGCATTTTGGCGTGCATCTCGGAAGGCCATATTAAAATCTCTTTCTGAAGTCCTTGTATTCTCCTTGTAAACTGGCAATTTCACTATCCCATTCAAAGGAATTCTCAATGATGGCATTGCCTGTTTGATTCTGTTATCTACAGATGAGCTAAATCCCTGGGATTTAAGTGAACAAATAAAATCAACCCACATATCAAGATCCAAGAAAATCTCCGACTCCATCAAACCTATTAGTGCGTTTTTCAAATATGCTTCGGGACCATGAGTTTCTTTTAGAATTTCCAGCCATTTATCAGTGTTGGCAATAATCCTATATTCATCAATTCTTGCAATATCCTTAAGTGATGCGCCATTTCCCTCTTTCTCCTCCTCCGAGGGCGCAAATACAACAATGTTATCTCCAATGTTTTGGATTTCAACTGCCTTGTTTCGGATTTCAACTGCATTAAGATTAGTTAGGATACTATAGCCTAGTGACGATTCCAATTTCATAAATGACGATTTCAATTCCCCAACGGCATAACGATTGATTTTCAGATTGACTTTTCGCTCATCTATACGTGAAGGAACGTTATGGGCAATGGCATACAGCAATTCAGGTTTTAAATCACTTAACATAAATATTATTCGGTCAGAACTGGAATTCGAACTATTTTCATTGCAAATTGCATTGCAAACAATGTCCCATAAAACAGTCGCGGCCAAATTGGATTTACATGATTTGCTGAAATCAGAGGATTTTCCAGCTATTTCGCTAGTCATTATGTTATCCATGTTTCACCTATATGGGTTGATTACAAAAGCGCAATCATCCGACAATCTCTCTGATAAAGCCAAATCTGCCAAACGGCTTTCCAATGCCGCCAGATTATTTTTATATCGCTCAACTTGTATGCGACCAAACGCCTTGCATGCTTCTTGAGGACCAATTACAATCCCGTACCGATTATAGAGAATTGCCAGAAACTCTCGTAACTCCATGGGTTTG
>JAPOTF010000173.1:2151-47133 GCA_026709325.1 Roseovarius sp. | reverse complement strand
CCTGCGTCGCGGCGATCGGGGGCTGCATCGAGCACCGCAACGCCAGGGACGCGCGTCCGTTCCGGTGGAGCCGCAGCCCGGAGGATCTCGTGGAGTCCTGGAAGCGGGGCCACCGGAGGCTCCAGGAAATAGAATCAAATGAATAAATTTAAGCACTAGTTGCTTTCGTCGGATCGCCATTTCACGACCGAACACCTTATGGATCAGTTCTCTTGACATGAGACCTGTCACCTGAAACACCGGCGCGCCACCAATTATTTCAAACATTTGTTTTTATGCTAAACATTAAAATGATTGTTTTGAAAACAATTTGCTTTCCGTTTAATCCGGAAACATTAAAGCGAAACCAGGTCGCCATGTTGCAAAATTCCACGAAATGTCGCGCCCACGCATGACTGTGAAGGAAGCGCCAGGTAAGAGCGGATTAACGCGCGGGAGTTGTCGTGGCGCTGTCAGCGGCCGTTTTGTGACCGCGAAGCATGGCAAGGCAAACCCGAAAACCACTCTCCGAGAAAAGCGGCCACCAAATTCGGCATCATGCCCGATCCCTGGCGGCAATATAAGCGTTCGGCCAGGCGGTGAACATTTAATAATAAGGAGCCACCTCCGTAATGGGGCCCCGAAGTCAAGAGCGGAATCTGGCGAACCGGGCCGAAAACCGCCTGAAATCGGGAAATCCGGCCTCAAGCCCTTCAATTTGCCTTTCCCGTGTCAGGTTTGACATGACAAATGCCGTGTTTGCCGCCATAATCGCCGTTAATTTTGCAAGGTTCACATTAAAAAGGATAAGCCTTGTTCCTCTAATGTTTTAACACTGACCTTGTAAAAAAGGGATATCCTAAGATGAAGTCTCCAATCGTGCTTTTGCATACCGATGCTCCAGATGAAGCTTTCGAAGTCCTTTCGCAAAATCATGGCGGCTTGCGCATTCATGTTTGCGAAAATTATGAAGACATTCCGCAAGTGCTTCGCAATACCCGGGCGGAGGTTGTGTATTCGGTGCGTTTCGCGGGAACGCCGGCGTTTCCGCGCGAAGCGATTCTGAATGCGCCTTCGGTAAAATGGATATCTGTGGGAGGTTCGGGCACCGACCATCTGGCCCCTTGGGACATTAGCAAAACGGTTGTCACCAATTCGGCGGGAACCGGTTCAGACATGATGGCACAGTATGCGCTTGGAGCGATGCTTAACTTCTCGCTTGATTTTCCGGGGTTTCGCGCCGCTCAGAAAAGACGGGAGTGGCTGATTGGAAAAGTGGAGCCCATTGACGGCAAGACAGTGCTCATTCTGGGTCTTGGGGGAACTGGAAAGGCGGTCGCAAAACGGTGCAAGGCGCAGGGTCTGTCAACAATTGGCGTGCGCGCCCGTCCATGTCCCGCTGTGAATGTTGACGAGGTTCATGGAACGGATGCATTGCCGGGGCTTTGGGGAAAAGCCGATTTTATCGTTGTTTGCGTGCCATTGCTTGATGGCACTCGCGGGCTTGTGGGAGCAGAGGCCTTTGCCGAGATGAAAAAGGGCGCCGTTCTCATTGACGTGTCACGAGGCGGGGTTGTGGACGAATCAGCATTGCTTCATGCGCTAAATTCAAGGAAAATCCGGGGCGCGGCGATTGACGTGTTCATATCCGAGCCTCTGCCACCGGATCATCCGCTTTGGGGATGTGAAAATGCAATTCTCACACCGCATTGCTCCTCGGTTCATGATGGGTGGTATCGGGAATCGGCGGAAATGTTTTCCGCAAATCTGATGCGCTATCGAAAAGGCGAGGAACTGGAAAACATTGTTGATCCATCTCGCGGATATTGATATAAATCACTATTGAACCGGCTCACTCGCATGGAGCTTGATCTAAAAGTCATGTTTGCGCATCATATAATGCATCCAAATATGCGTACACTGCCAGCTGAGTTCAATTTATGGCAGAATCTTTCTGAATATTGCAAGAAAGACACCTTTTCCATGGCTTTGCTTTTAGATGTTTTGTATAAAAATTCGAAATCTATATAGGTGCCGTAATGAGTATGAAAGCAAATTTAAATGGTCGCTTGAGAAATACATCATTACCCATTAATCATGGTTTGTTGCCGCTTTTTGACGCAGTTGTTAACTCAATTCATTCAATTGAAGGAGAAAATGAAAATTTCATTAATGGTAAAATAACAGTCGAAATTATTGGATCCCAACAAGAAAAATTGGATCTTAAAGATAAAAAAGATACAAATGAAAATTGTTGATGTTAAAATCATCAATAACGGTATAGGTTTTAATGATATAAATGATATTATTTATCTGAAACACAATGTTTTTTTGTAATGTTGCAGCCGCCAACCTGACATTATGAGGTAAAAAATTAAAAGCGAGTTATTGAAGATTAATTTCAAAATAATCTTTGAATAAATAAGATGGTCAATGATATTTAATTATAAATTGGAATCGATTAATAAAAATGATAACCATGGAATTATATATCCTAAATCGGTGATCTTGGATATGTGAAATTCATTCATTTTCTGAAAATTGCAACTCTCTCAGAGGTGATTTTGAAATAATGATTTGACTGATATTTTGAGATTAGCGAATGAAGATAAGGGGCCAGTTACGCTCATTTGGTCTTTTTAATAGAAGACGGATGCATTATGGATATTCCAAAACAACTTTGATGTGATGATAAATTCAGATTGCAGTGGCGCTTGATTTCGTGCTATAATCCGAGGAAACTGCGGATGCCAGACGAAATTGAATTATAGTCATAACGATGAGATCAATTATGATAATTCATAAACGCAAAGGCAACAGATTCTGCAAAAATATCCAGAATGTAGTCCACAGACTGCTAAAGCATTGCAAAGAGCTGACCCGACAATCTGCTGTGCCTTGGTAGATTAAGCGCTTTCATAAGGCAGAACATCATTGCCAGATTGGAGGAAACAACCGGTTTTTTCAGATAGGATTCAATTTTGGGGATCGCCTCCACGGAACGCATGTCGGTGCAGCTCAGGACAATGGCTTTCGAGCTTGGATCGTCTGCGCTGCAGGCCAGATTAAATACCTCTTCAGGAGTTAACTCGCCCTGCCCGTAGTTTCCAAGTTCCCGGCCGATATCGGTACATTTTACGGTATTGATTCCATTCAGTTTAAGAAACTCAACGGCCTTGCGATTTATCTCGCCCAGATATGGCGACGAAAAAGCGACATCTCGAATGCCAAGTGCCGCAATGCTCTCAACCAGAGATCCGGCGGCGGTAAAGGCAGGCGCACCACAGCTTTCCTTAATTCGGCGGGCAAGATCTGCGTCAAATGAAGTACCATGCGTTAAGGTCGCGGATGTGCAGCCGTAGAGAACCGCGGCAGGCCTTGCTCCCGCTATCATTCCAAGATCACGGGATATGTCGGACGCTCCAAGCCCGGCCATTTGATCGGAACCGGGAATTTCATCCGCATCATAGCCGCCCATCCGCTGAAAATGCATGGTCATGCCCGGTGCGCACATGCTCATCATGTCTGGTTCAAGGTTGGTATTGGTAAATGGAACCAGAACGCCAATTCTTGCCATGCCTCTATTTTCGAAATTCATCGCGGGGTCTTTATTCGCGCTCATTTGATGTCACAAATCCCGTGATGCCGCGATATGAATGCAATTTTTACGCATTGTCAGGCCTTTTATAGAGTTCCGCCCCGGCATTGGATACCAGTCCACGCCTGATATCAAGCTCCAGAGCCTTTCTGTCCCGCTCCGCGGGATCCCCATGACCTCCCCCGCCTGGCGTTTCAAAAATCAGAAGATCGCCATCCTCGACACGCAACTCCCCCTTTCCGGGTATATCGCCACCTTTGTTGCGCATGCTTATTCGGCCGGTTGCTCCGGGATGGCCTCCCATGCGTCCAAGCGCGGGAAATTTCAGCCTCTCGACCGACAGAAAAACCACGAAGGGCTGGCCATTTGCGGACGTCAGTTCCAATCTCTGGCCCAGGCCGCCACGGAACTTTCCGGCGCCACCGGAATCGGGTCGCAGCTCCCGTTTCCAGATTATGACTGGCGCCATAGCCTCTGTAATTTCAATCTGGCTGCCGTAGACGCCCGACGGGTATGCCGTCGCTGAAAGCCCATCGGCGTGAGGACGGGCGCCGGTACCGCCATTGTGAACCGGTTCGATGGCAAATAGTCTTCCCCCCTTGCGGGCGACTTCCGGAGCGTGCCGCATTGGCAGATCATACATGCAGCCGGCCCCTTCGGCGGGGATCTTGTCGGGAAGCGCCTGATGCAGGCATCCGAACACAAGATCGGGGGTAACCTGTCCGAGAGTGTGTCTCATTGCCACTGGTGCGGGATGTTGCGCGTTTAATATGCATCCTTTTGGTCCGGTTGCGGTAAATGGTGCCAGCGAACCGGCATTGTTGGGAATGTCCGGTCCCACAATGCATCTCAAGGCAAAAACGGTATATGCCTTGGCATAGTTCAAGGGCACGTTGATCCCTTTGGAGGAGCAATCCGAGGTTCCGGCAAAATCGACATGCATTCCCGATTTGGAGACAGTCAGCGCCGCATGCAGTTCGAGCTCCTTTTCGTAGCCATCCACACGCATCATGTTGCGATAGACTCCTTCGGGTATTTCGGCGATGGCATCGAGAGTTCCGCGCCGGGATGTTTCGACAATGTGGTTTCCCGGAATCTCAAGATCGTCGATTTTATATTCATCCATTATGTCGAGGAGTCTCTTCACGCCGGTTTCGCAGCAGGCGATCAGCGCATAGATGTCGCCCTCGTTGGCAATCGGTTCGCGACTGTTGGCGCGTATGATATCCATTAGGAGCTCGTTAAGCCGACCTTCCTCAACCAGTCGGCAAGGTGGAACAAGCAGTCCCTCGTCGTAGATGTCCGATCCCTCGGGGCCCATGCCAAGACCCCCGAGATCGACCACATGAGACGTGCAGGATGTAAAACCGGCGACTTTGCCGTTTTTGAAAGCGGGCATCAGCAGCAGAAAATCGTTGAGATGACCCGATGCCAGCCACGGATCGTTGGTCATGTATATGTCGCCGGGCTTCATGGAGGCTGGCGGAAAATGCCCTATCAGATGGATGACCGCTTCCGCCATGGTGTTAATGTGGCCCGGCGTTCCCGTAACGGCCTGCGCAAGCATTCTGCCGTTGGAATCAAATATTCCCGCTGAAATGTCCCCGCATTCCCGAACGATTGGCGAGAACGCCGCTCGGACAAGAGTTTGACCTTGTTCCTCGACCACGGCCAGCAGTCGGTTCCACATTACCTGCAATCTGGCTGGAGAATAAACGGGACTTGCGGATGATTTACGCATCTTTAATCGACTCCATTGGTCTTGCGCGCAAGGACAAGATTCCCGATGCCATCGACATGCGCGGCAAAGTCGGATGATATCAGTGTGGTCGTTTGCGCCTCAAGAACAAGTGCCGGACCTTCAATATGGTCACCGGGTCTCAAATCGGCGCGATTGAAGCAGTCGGCTTCCTTGTATACCCCATCTTGATCACATAGAATTCTATGCGATTGTTTTGCCAAAGGTCTGTTTTCCCGCATTTCCCCCGGACTTTTGCCAGGAGGTTCAGTCATCGTTGAAACGCCAACCGCCCAGTTCAGAATTTCGATTTTCATACCTGGAACCGGCCGTGCATACTGCCTGCGATACTCTTTCTCAAAAGCATCTGAAAGCCGTGGAATGTCTGAATCCGCCAGACTCCCATCGGGCAAAGCTATTTCAATTTCATGACCCTGCCCGCTGTAGCGCATGAAGGCGGAGCGCGATTTTCGTGTTGGCGCATCCCCGCCCCCGAGCCGAACCACGGAGAGGGCGTCCGTTTCCATCCTGTTGAGAAGCAGGTTGATGGAATCCGAATCCATGTGTTCAAGTAGAGTGTATCGCGAGCGAACCATTTCAAAGCTTATGGGCGCAAACAGAAACCCGACTGCCGAACCCACGCCCGGATCGGGCGGAATGACAATCCGGGAGACTCCCGCCGAACGCGCAACCCGGGTTGCATGCAATGGTCCGTTGCCTCCAAAGGCGATCATGGTTCTCTCCGACAAGTCCTTCCCGGATTCCACGGCATGCATTCTGGCGGCGCTTGCCATGCTTTCAACGACGATGCGACCCACCCCGTCAGCCGATTCGATGGCATCCAGTCCAATGCGATTTCCGACTTTACGCTTTAACGCCTTTTTTGCCGCCATTGGATCTATCTTTACATGTCCCTCGGCAAACACTTCCGGGATGATATAGCCCATGGCAATGTCACTGTCCGTGACCGTGGGTTCGGCTCCGCCCTTGCCGAAAGCCACCGGTCCCGGCTCGGAGCCGGCCGAGCGCGGCCCTACGGAAAGCCGGCCGAGACCGTCGACCGAGGCGATTGAGCCGCCACCGGCGCCGATTTCGATCATTTCAATGACGGGAATTCTTACCGGCATGCCTGATCCCCTTATAAAGCGCGAGGCCCTTGCGATCTCGAATTGGCGAGATGTCTGGGGGAGCGCCTTGTCAATCAGGCACAGTTTTGCCGTGGTGCCGCCCATGTCGAACGACAGCACTTCTTTCAGGTCGGCTTGCGCGGCAATTCGGGAGGCAAGTATTGCGCCGCCGGCCGGTCCGGATTCCACAAGTCGAATCGGAAAGCGCGCCGCCGTGTCCAATGTGCACATGCCACCGCCGGCAGTCATCATCAATATCGGGCAGTTCAGCCCTTCCGCGGCAAATTTCTCGGACAGCCGCAGAAGATAGGAACCCATAAGCGGCTGAATGTATGCGTTGGCAACTGTAGTGCAGAGTCGGTCGAACTCGCGCGCTTCGGGACTTACTTCAGAAGAGACCGATATCGGCAATTCGGGGAATCTTCCGGCAATTGCATCTTTTAGACGCTGCTCATGGCTGGGGTTTGCATAGGAATGCATCAGGCAGATCGCGATTGATTTGGCGCCACTGGCTTCAATATTGCCCAGAAGGCCGTCAATTGCCTTTTGCTCCATTTCAACAAGAACGGAGCCTTCAGCGGACACTCTCTCGGATATGGTCAGGGAGCGTTCTCGCGGAACCAGAAGATCGGGTTTTTCAAGATTGATGTCGTATTGCTCGTAGCGGCGCTCATAGGCGATTTCCAGAATGTCGCGGAATCCCTCTGTTGCAACGGTCGCGACTGTCGCCCCCTTTTTTTCTATGAGCGCGTTTGTCGCGAGCGTCGTTCCGTGAATGAAAACGGACACTTCATCAAGGTGATGGCCAGATGTTTCCATCACCCGTTTCGCGCCATTGATCGCGCCTTCCGCGGGGTTGCCGTGCGTGGTCAGTGTTTTCGCGGAAGCGATGATCTTGCCGTTCGCCTCAAGAACAGTGTCCGTGAACGTGCCTCCAATATCTATTGCCATGCGTAATGTGCCTGCGGAGTTCATGCGAATTCCCGATTGTTTTTGCTTTAAACTGCAAGGATTGACTGTTTCGACCGGACTGGCGGCATTATGAGGTTGCAGCAGGTGACGTGGTGGTCAAGGCATTTGCGCATAAAATTTTGGCAAACAGGCAAAATTGGCGTTTCATGTGTTGTCGGCCCGTGCATTTTCAAAGAACGCTGTCCCGCAATGACGGTTTTGGATTGAACAACCGGGCATTGCCTCCATTGCCATTGTTCCGTTGCGACTTTCCCTGATTGCCGACGCAGGGGGAATCGGTCAAAATGATGCCATGACTGCGGAACAAGCGAAAAAATTCATCGCTCCACGAACACGCGCCAGGGCGAGACACATACTTGATCATTACTACATTGGTCCCGCGCGCGACAGCGAAGTGCTTGAGATATGGGGATATACCCCGAAAATTACCTATAAAACCGGTGAAACGGTGCAGCTTCACGTTTCGACCACTGCCGAGGAGTGGGATTTTGAAGTGGGCCGCGACGGAAGGGAATACATAAAGTTGATGGAGGAAACCGGTCTCTCGGGTTGCCATCAGCCAACGCCGGCCGATTGCTCGGTTAATGGCTGCGACTGGAAGGTGGCCGTGGAGTTCGCGATACCGCAAGAATGGCCTTCGGGCGGCTATCTCGTCACATTTCGGGCAAGGCGCGGATCCGACATTGCCGAAGAGCATCACATCATTCTGGTTCGCAATGTCAGAGATGAATCATCGCAACATGTTCTGGTGTGCGCAACGGGCACATGGCTGGCGTACAACTGCTGGGGCGGGTCAAATCACTATGAGGGAATTGCGGGTTCCGACGGCAGGTCGTTTTCTCCGGTTCTTTCCACGCAGCGCCCATGGTCTCGGGGTTTTTGCAAGCTGCCGGAGGGTGCGCCCCGGGCGTTGCGGGAGCATCCCGCGAGGCCCGGTGAAATGGCCAGATATCCATATATGGAATGGGCGTACTCATATGGGTACTCGAAGAAATACGCCTCTGCCGGATGGGCAAGCTATGAACGGCATTTTGCGCGCTGGGCGGAAGCCGAAGGGTATCATCTCGACATTGTCGCATTGCATGATCTGGAAGCGGATCCGGATATTCTAAATCGCTATTCGTGCGCGATTTTTGTCGGGCACGACGAATACTGGACTGCGGGAATGCGGGATAGCGTGGACTCCTATGTCGAATCTGGAGGCCGGGTGGCGCGATTTGCCGGAAATTTCCTCTGGCAGACAAGAATTGAGGATGAAGGCCGCAGGCAAATCTGCTACAAATATATTGCCGAGCGGGATCCGCTGTATGAAACCGGACCTCATGAACTGGTTACCGGGGCCTGGGATGCCGGGCCGGTCAATCGCCCCGGGGCGCTGACTTTCGGTGTAAACGGATTGAACGGGGTTTATGCCGCACTGGGAAAATGCGTTGGCGCGGGTCCGGGCGGATTCACCGTTTATAGGCAGAATCACTGGGCGTTTGAAAATGCCAATCTGGGATATGGAGACATTCTTGGCGGAAATTCGAGAATTTTTGGCTATGAGGTTGACGGGTTAAGCTATCGGTTTGAAGATGGACTTCCATACCCGGATTGCAGGGACGGGGCATCGCCCGACATTGTCATCTTGGCAATGGGACTTGCCGCGAATGTTGAAGCCGACCATGGCGTCTGGGGAGAAACGCTGTATATTGGCGACGCCGATGCCGAATACAAGGCGCAAAAGATCTATGGCGAGGCAACACCTGAAACGCTGGATGCCTGCCAGCGGGGAAACGGAATGATTGTTTCCTGGAAGCGGGGCAGCGGCGAGGTGTTCACGGCGGCGACATGCGAATGGGTGGCGGGACTGATTCGCGAAGATGCTCAAGTGGAGCAGGTAACCCGAAATGTGCTCAACCGCTTTGCATGGCCCGGGCGCAAATGATGCGCCAGAAGCACGGTTTCCATAAATTTGGACATTGAAGGCGGAATGTCTCCTGCATCCAGTTCGCGTAGTGACTTCAAAAGCCGCAAGTCGAATTGCGAATTGCCTGAAAATTGGAAATGTGGCGAACCTTATTTGAATGCGAATGCATTATATTCAATGAGTTGGAGAAAATGCCTGAAATCGGGCGCGCCCTACCTTTTTCGCAACTCCCTCAAAAGAGACTGCGACGGGAAGCCATCGGCCGGGAGTTCGGAGGATTGCTGGAACGCCACGATTGATTTTCGCGTGTTGGATCCGATTATCCCGTCTATTGTTTCAAGAGGGTATCCGAGCTTTTTCAATCTCTCCTGAATTTCCTTTTTCTCTTCGAAGGTAACCGGCACATAACCTCTGGGCCAACTCGCCTGGATTGGCGGTCCCCCCGCAATTCTATCGGCCAGATGCCCGACTCCGAGAGCATATGCATCCGCGTTGTTGTATTTTTTTATGACATCGAAATTGGCAAATACCATAAATGAGGCGCCTTTCACTCCTCCGGGCTGGAGTATTCGCGCCTTGCCGTGGTCTCGAACGGGTTTGCCATTGATGCCCAGAACGCCTCGTTTTGCCCATTGGGAAGGCATCAGCATGGTATCTCCAAAGGCCCTGCCTTCTGGCACGCGCACTTCAAGCCCCCAGGGAACGCCTTTTTTCCAGCCCGCATTATCCAGATAGGCGGCTGTGGAGGCTAGAGCGTCGGTCGGATCATTTGACCATATGTCGCGCTTGCCGTCGCCGGTAAAGTCAACGGCGTGGGCCTCATAGGAGGTGGGAATGAACTGGGTGTGTCCCATGGCGCCGGCCCATGACCCCGTAAGGGAATCGATCGAGGTGTCGCCGCTTTGCAGTATTTTAAGCGCCGCAATCAGCTGCTTGCCAAACAAATTTCCTCTTCGCCCGTCACATGCAAGCGTGGCAACCGCGTCGATTACCGGTATGTTGCCCTTCCGGGATCCATAGCTGCTTTCCAGGCCCCATACGGCGGTAACGATTTCCTTTTCCACTCCATAGGCTTTTTCAATTCGTTCAAGCGAATGACGGTGTTTGACCAGTGCTTTCCTGCCATTTTTAACCCGATCGGGAGAAACGGCGCTGTCAAGATAGTCCCATATCTGGCGCTTGAATTCAGACTGGTTCCGATCTTTGCCAATTACATGTTCACTATAGCTTGCGTTGCGCATGACGCTGTCAAAGACGTTCGGGCTTATGCCGGATGACAATGCCGTGCCGCGAAAGTCCTTTACCCATGACTTAAAATCCTGAGAGCCGGAATAATTGCAGACTTTTCCGGCCATGATGGCATTTTGATCCGGCCGGGGTCTCGGTCGGAGAGTGGCGGCCTTCTCACTCATTGCAGCCATTTCGGTCTCCATGTGGCCCGTGCCGGGGCGCGCCTGGGGCCTCGTGGATGCGTCCACGGTGCCGGCCATTGCCTGTCCCATGCCAATAACGCCAATTAGTGTCGTCAGAAGAATTGTCTTGTGCATTGCCCGAGTCCGTTTAAATGGTTGCGCAAAAGTTTTTACACCTGGTCCGACCTGAATGGAAGACGCCGACATATATTCGATGTGGCTTTGCCAGCGGCATTGAAACCCGTCGATTTGAAGAACACTGGCGATAACGGTGCCGGTTGATGTCTGGTTGATTTTTCGGGACTCGACCATGGCATGATGACGGGCATTGATTAGGCGGTGTTTCGCACTTGCCTGTTTTCAAATTGCGCATTGCGTCTTTTGCGCCGATTCCCTTTTGAACCCTTTTCACGACGGGAACCGAGCACGGTCAAGTCAATGGCGCCCGTATGCGGGGAGACATCATTCAATCGCACCTGCAACTCTTCGCCAAGTGTGTATTTTGTGCCGGTTAGAGTGCCGACTGCCGTAATGTCATCGATTAATTCAAAATATTCAAAATCCAGCTCGCCAAAATGAACAAAGCCGTCCGCGCCCGTTTCGACATGCCGGATGAATATCCCGGATTTAATCAACCCGCTGACAATTCCGGTGAATTCCTCTCCAACCCGGTTCGAAAGATAGGATGCGATATACCGGTCGCTTGTCTCTCGCTCCGCCTTCATCGAGCGCCTTTCCGCCGTACTGATCAGTTCCGCCGTGGATGTCATCAGTTCCATGTCCTGTTTTGACAGGCCGTCATTTCCCCATTTGTGGGCGGTGATCAGAGCCCGGTGGACGATCAGGTCGGAATATCGACGGATTGGCGATGTGAAATGCGCGTATGCATTCAGCGCGAGACCGAAATGACCTTTGTTTTCCGTGGAATAGCAGGCTTGCGTCATGGCGCGCAATGTGGCGATGTTTACCAGTTCGGCATGTGCCGTGTCAGCTGTTGTTTTTAGCAAGGCATTGATTTGACGTGTTTTAAAGGGCCGGTTTTTACCAATTGAAAAATCCGCGAATTTGGCCAGTTTTCGAAGACCTTCAAGTTTTTCACCGGAAGGCTCTTCATGAATCCTGAATATCAGCGGCGTGTTTTTCCGGATCAGCGTTTCCGCCGCGGCGACATTGGCAAGGACCATGAATTCTTCTATCAACCTGTGTGAATCAAGTCGATCCGTCATGTCCACAGAGGCCACTTGGCCTGTGTCATCCAGCATGACCTTGCGCTCGGGAAGATTCAGTTCAAGCGGCTGGCGAAGGGTGCGAGCATGCCGCAGGGCTTTGTAGGCGGCATAAAGCGGGCGTATGACATCATGTTCAAGCGGCTTGCATTTTTCATTGGGATTGCCGTCGGCAGCCATCTGCACTTCGCGATAGTCGAATGACGCCACGGACCGCATTGCTCCTCGAGCAAACCGCTGGTCGATTTTCCTTCCATGGGCGTCAATCCGCATGCGCACCGCGATGCACGGGCGCAACCGGCCTTCATGAAGGGAGCACAGGTCGCCTGACAACCGTTCGGGAAGCATTGGAACAACGCGATCCGGGAAATAGCTTGAATTGCCGCGTTTGCGGGCTTCCGCGTCCATGGCGGAACCGGGCGTGACATAATGGGCCACATCGGCAATGGCAACCCAAATGACATGACCTCCGGCGTTTTCCGGATCTTTGTCCTCGTGCGCATGTACCGCATCGTCATGGTCGCGCGCATCAGGTGGATCAATTGCCGCAAACGGAAGCATTGAAAGATCCTCGCGTTCGCATTCCGCAAAGGAATCCAGATTGTCCAGCTCGGCAATCGCATCTTCGGGAAAAGCGTCGGGTATGCCATGCTGATGGATTGCAATCAGCGACGTGGATCCAGGTGCTGAAAGGTCGCAAACGCGGCTGAGAACCCGTGCTTCGGATCTGGAGGCAAAGGTTCGTTTCCGCATGATTTCATATTCCACCAGTTCACCGTCTTTGGCATCTCCGCTGTTTTGTTCGGAGACCTTCACGCAATCGCTTCTCCAGCTTTTGCTTGTTCCATCGATATGCCCGCCGGCGTCGTCTTTCCTGTATATGCCATATTTTCGGATATCGCCTTTTCCCAGATGCCTGATGACATTGGCATTATAACGATTGCCGGCGCCGCCGATATGTTTCAGCCGAAAGAGTATGCGGTCTCCCGCTGATATTGCCGTCCGGGTTCCGCCTGCAATCACCAAAGTCGCCTGCTTTGTTCCGAGGTTTTCCGCCACCGGGATTGCGAGCAGCTCGCCATCGGGATTCCGCTTTACGATATCCATTACGCAAATGTTTGGAATCCTGTCGGGATCATGGTGTCTTTTTCGGGTTTTTTTAAGCATGCCGTCCCGTTTGAGTTCTCGGAGCATGTTTTTCATTGCGATGCGCCCGTCGCCTTTCACCTTGAATTCCTTGGCGATCCGTCGTTTCGTGGCTTTTGCGGGATTCCGCAATATCCATTGAAGAATTTCATCTTTTGATGGAATGTCGCTCATTTTTCAGGTCACTATCATGTTGAATTGCATATCGCCAGTGGCAATCGGGCCTGGTTGAATATCGTTTGGCGCAAGCAGTGGCAAATGCCAAATTGGAAAACGAAAAAGAAGATGACGAACCCTTGCCGCCAGCTGCTGATTTATCTGGATGCCCTGGGCTGAACTTCTCTTTGGCCAAATTGTCGGATATTTGAAATGATGAGTGGAATTCCCTGAAGGAATGTCTTTTGCGGGTGCTCGGAATATCCCGGTCCCAAGAGTCGCAACGCCTCAATCCGCAATTCAGCCGGCTGCGAGAGCATCTCAAATTCCACTGATGTTTCCAGCCGGGGCGTGACCCGCAATTCCGACACCGCGCTTGTGTCGACCACGATCATTCGAAACCGGTCGGTCGGGCCGCCGACCTGTCGCGTTGAACGAAGCTCGCGAACTCTTCCTCGGTGAGATTGGCGCGCCGCCCGACGGCGGCATAACGAACCGGGCCGGCCGCGACATGACGCCAAGCGCGCCAAAGTCCGTGAGCCTCATGGCGAAGGCGGGCGGGGACGGTAATGGATAAAAAATCAGCTTGCCACTAAAATCAATTGATATCCGATGCCACGTCAACGTCCGAAAGCGTGGCAATGCGCTTTACCGAAATCCAATGGATGCCCGCCAGTGTATCTGCCATCGCATGTTCGGTCGACCAGCGGACATTTGCAAACAGCGCATATGGAATCCGCCGCAGACGTTTGAAGCCGATAAGCCAAAAACCGCCATCAATGGCCGGTCCGATAACCGCTTCATGAGTGCCAAGTTCCTTAAACGCGAAATGGATGTGATTCGTTGAAATTTCCGGTATGTCGGAACCGATTATGCAAACCGGCCCCGGCGGCAATGATCGGAATATGCGACCCATCCTGTCGCCAAGGTTGCCTCCGCCTTGAGGAACGCGTCCGATATGCAGGGGCCAGATTGCTTCAGTCAATGTGGAAGTCCCGGTATCCACCGCCATTAAAAGATTCCAGTGCGGGGATTGAAGGCGCCGCAGTGCATGGGCGGTTTGACGCCGGTACCAGTGCGCGGCCGCCACCATTCCCATATCGCGCCCAAGCCTGGTCTTTACGCGGCCGACTCTCGGTTCCTTGACCATTATGACCAGCCAGGAGCATCTCAAAGCATGCGTTCCATGTTTATATGCGGCAGTCCGCCAGCATCGTCGAATTCGGTGCCAAAAGGGGTGAATCCCAATGCCTTGTAGAATTCAATTTCAGTGACCAGCGCCCCAAGAACGGCTTTCGACATGCCAATGCCTTTGAGGTGATCTATGCATGCGTTCATCAGCGCCGCGCCTGTGCCCTTGCCGCGAAATTCGGAAAGAACGCAAACCCGCCCGATTTTTCCCGTGCGGCCTTCAACGAGCATTCGAGCGGTTCCCACCGGGACGTCATTCCGAAACGCTATGAGGTGATGCGCATCCTCGTCGCGCCCATCCTGCTCGATATGCTCCGGAACCCCCAACTCCTCGATGAAAACGCTTCTTCGCAACCCGACGCAGGTGGGCAGATCGTCTGTTGCAACGACCGCAAGTCTCATTGAAAATACTTTTTAAGAATGCGGGCATATACCGCCTTTAGGCGAACGATGTCGGCAATTGGCACATGCTCGTTTATCTGATGCATGGTTTTTCCGACAAGGCCGAATTCGACCACGGGGCAGTGGTCCTTGATAAAGCGCGCATCGGACGTGCCGCCGGATGTGGATAAAACGGGTGTCATGCCGGTTTCCTCCTGTACTCCGCTGGATACCAGATCGGAAAACGCGCCTGGAGGAGTGAGAAAACTTTCCCCCGAGAGGCTTGCGGTCATGTCGCCGGCGACATTGTGCCCATCAACCGCCAGCTCCAGATTTTGACTCGCCCAATTTATCAGGCTTTTCCCGCTATGGGCGTCGTTAAAGCGGATATTGACAGTGGCGGTGCATTCCGCGGGGATGACATTGCTGGCGATGTTTCCGGTGTCGATTGCGACAATGGCCAGTGTCGAGGGATCAAAATGGGCTGTTCCATCGTCCAGTGACGTTTTTGCAAGCCTGTCCATTAGTTCTACCATGGCGTTAAGAGGGTTTCTGGCGAGATGGGGATAGGCTGAATGGCCCTGAACGCCTGTTATCCTGAAATAAAGCGTAAGCGATCCGCGGCGGCCTATTTTTATCATTTCACCAAAATGATCGGGGCATGTTGGTTCACCAACAAGGCAGACGTCCATTCTCTCGCCATGGTCGTTCATCCAATCCAGTATTGCGGTTGTGCCGTCCCGCGCGGATCCCTCTTCGTCACCGGTTACGGTAATGATGACAGACCCGTCATCCGGCGGGGTGTGCGTGACGAAATCCACTGCCGCGGCGGCAAAGGCCGCCACGCCCGATTTCATGTCGGTGGCTCCCCGTCCCCACAAGGCCCCGTCCTTTTCAATTGCTGAGAATGGCGGATTTGTCCATTTGCCCTCGCTTCCCGGAGGCACCACATCGGTATGGCCGTTGAAGCCGAATGTTCTCGCCGCGTCTTTGCCTCCCCATCTTGCGAAAAGATTTGGGGTGTTGTTTCTGTCGACGCGGATGCAATGGAATCCCGAGCGGGACAGCACTTTTTCAAGCAGCAGAAGCGCTCCCCCCTCTTTGGGCGTTACGGATGGGCAACGTATGAGGTCGGCCGTAAGTGCAACGGGATCTGTGGGATGGGCGGTCATGCGGGGTCTCGCTTTGCTGTCCGGGTTGGACTATCGCCTGTTTCTGAAAAAGGCAAATCCCCATTGCGGTTTCCGGATCGATTTCGCCGGGCCGGAACAGCGTGATGGTCCTGATCCGCCATCTGCGTCTATCCAGGCGGTTTCAGTCGTAAAATGGAGTGATTTGCGCAGCAATGACGGAATTCTCGCTTAACGCCCGATCCATCAGTTCCCTTTCTTCAACACTGATGTCATGGCCGTTGGCAAGGCGTTCTTCAAGCGTGCCGTAGCCGCTGATCTGAAGTGGTGCCGCTCCGGCCTTTTTAAGGACGTTTACCGTTTCCCGAACGGCTTCGTTTTCATCAATTCCCGCGGCGTATATCACCATCGCCGCTCCGGTTGATTTCTCGGGCAGCCCGTCGCCATTCCTGCGCCCCGTCTCCACGAGAAGGGTGAAAATCCGTTGACGGCCTTTTGCAGGTGTTTTCCCCTGTTTCATATGATGCGGGAAATGCGGCCCGATTTCATTTTCATGGGTTTCAGATCCTTTTCTCGGATTGCTGTCGGATTGCATTATCGGGTTTTGCGGCAATGAAAGCATTTGCCTTTATGAAGCTTTTCCGCTTGCCGACGGGATATTGCAATGACTAGTCCCTCAGCAGTTCATTGATGCCCGTCTTTGCGCGGGTTTTTTCATCCACGCGTTTTACGATTACGGCGCAATAAAGAGAAACATTGTTGCTTGACGGCATTGATCCGGCGACAACGACCGAGTACGGCGGTACTTCGCCGTATGTGACTTCACCGGTGTCGCGGTCGACGATTTTGGTTGATTTGCCAATAAAAACGCCCATGCCCAGAACAGACCCCTCTCGCACTATGCATCCCTCCACAACCTCTGAGCGGGCCCCGATGAAGCAGTTATCCTCTATGATGGTGGGACCGGCCTGCATCGGTTCCAGCACGCCGCCAATGCCAACGCCACCTGAAAGATGCACGTTTTTTCCTATTTGCGCGCACGAGCCGACAGTGGCCCAGGTGTCCACCATTGTCCCTTCGTCCACATAAGCGCCGAGATTGACGAATGAGGGCATGAGGACCACGCCTCGGGCGATATATGCCGATTTGCGGACGATGCAGCCGGGAACAGCCCGGAAGCCCGCGGATTCCCATTTTTCGGCGTCCCATCCCTTGAATTTGCTGTCAACCTTGTCCCACCAGCCCCCGAACTGCGGACCGCCTGCATGCGGTTCCATGTTCCTGATTCGGAAGCCGAGCAGAACCGCCTTCTTTGCCCATTGGTTTACATGCCACTCTCCCGAGGGGCGTCTTTCGGCAACGCGCAAATTACCCGAGTCGAGCGCGTCAAGCGTTTTTTCAATGGCTTCGCGCATTTCGCCTCGCGTGGCCGGGTTTATGGCTTCGCGCCGATCCCAGGCGGACTCAATGGCGGTCTCAAGTTGAGCGTTGGACATGTGCCGTCTCCCTTGCACTGATAACGTTGACGTGGCTATAAGACCACATCGGGAAAACCGCAATGCGGCGATTGAATGGCGTTGCAGTTTGCGGATGCCGATATGCGGGGAGTCTTTCAGCCGCCGCCATTAAAATGGTCCGGCTCCGTATTGCCCCCGCACACAAGTACCGATATCCGCTCGTTTTTTTCGGGCATGTAGGATTTGGAGATCAATGCGGCAAGCGCGGTTGCTCCCGCGGGTTCCACCATTTGCCTGAGATCCCGCCAGAGCGCCGTTTGCGCGCAACGGATGGCGTCGTCGGAAACCAGAACTGATTCGACCGCCAGTTCCCGCGCAAGCTGAAAGCAGATGCTTCCAGCGGATCTGGCCCCAAGAGCATTGGCCGCAATTCCGGACACATCCACGTCAACCGGTTTTCCCGCCTTAAGCGCGGCGTTTAGGGCGGGGGAGGTTTCAGGTTCCACGGCGACAATTTTTCTTCTCCCCTGCAGCCAGGCCATTGATCCCGCCACCAGTCCGCCGCCACCGACGGCGATCAACACGGTATCCGCCTTAAGGCCCTGCCGCTCCCATTCGCGCATTAGCGTGCCTTGTCCCGCAATTGTATCGGGAGCGTCATAGGCATGTATTTGCATTGCGCCGGTTCTGGTTTCATATTCCCTTGCCTCGCTCATTGCGCTGGAATATTCGCCTGGTACCACGCGGAGTTCGGCGCCCTGCCTGCGAATCAGGGAGATTTTTGCGGATCCCGCCATTTCAGGTACGTAGATCCGGGATTTCCGCCCCAGCTTCGCGGCCGCATATGCAACCGCTGCACCGTGGTTGCCGCCGGATGCGGCCACAACGCCCGCTTCCGGCACTGAATTTGACAGCAGCGTGTTGAACGCCCCTCTCGCCTTGAAGCTTCCGGTATGCTGCATGTGCTCAAATTTAAGTTCAATCGAGCTATGAAGACCAAATGCCGCGGCCTCCATGACCGGTGTTCTTCTCACATGGCCGGAGATGCGCTTCGAGGCCGTTTCTATATTGTCTCGCCAATCCATTTTTTTATCCCTCTCGCTGGAAAACAAACTTCAAAGCGAATATTGCTACCACAATGTTTCCTCCATTGGAAAGACCTTTGATGAAAGATAAAAGACATAGCGGATTTAGGGACGCTCATTCCGACCGCAGCTCCGCGGAGCAGGTTCCCGATACGGCTCAGACAAGAGACCCCGCCTACCGTCTGGCGTTTTTGGATCAGGATTTCCTGATGAGAGATGACCTGCGTCCCGCCAGATTGCAGCTTGAACTTCTGAAACCGGAAATAATCCTGAATGAGAGAGGCATAGAAAGCACGGTTGTGCTTTTTGGCGGATCCCGCATACCGAATCCGGTCAACCGGAAAAATGCCCGCACCCGCACTTTGGCCGGTTTGTCGGAATATTATGATGAAGCGCGTGAATTCGCCAAAAGGATGACTGAAAAATCAATGTCTTTCGAGTGCCGCGAGTATGTTGTGGCCACAGGTGGCGGTCCCGGGATTATGGAGGCGGGCAACCGGGGTGCGGCAGATGCGGGCGGAATTTCAATTGGCCTCAATATCGTTCTGCCCCTGGAACTGGCTCCAAACGAATATGTCACTCCGGGATTGTGCTTCAACTTTCATTATTTTGCCTTGCGGAAGATGCATTTTCTGATGCGGGCAAGGGCGATAGGCTGTTTTCCGGGCGGATACGGAACCATGGACGAGCTTTTCGAAACGCTGACGCTGATGCAGATGGGACACATGAAGAGGGTGCCGCTACTGCTCTTCAGCGAGAAATTCTGGAAGAGTGTAGTCAATTTCAACGCGCTGGCGGATGCGGGCACAATCAATCCGGAGGATCTGGAGCTGTTCCGGTTTGTCGAAACCGCGGACCAGGCCGTTGAGGCAATTGAAGGCTGGTATTCGGGACAGGTGTAACTGGCAGGTTTGGGGACCAGCCAATCTGAGACGAGTCAGGTTTGCGGCAAACATCCCGGTGCTTTTGGGGGTGTTCAGGCGCGAAACCCGCTTTTCCAGCGCATGAAAGTCGATTTTGGCTTGTATGCGCGATTTGGCACCCAGCGCCAATGGGAACCTTGCCAGTCCAGTCTGTCATGCAAAAGAAGCGATCTTGCCACCAATGTTGACATTTTCTTTTCCTTTCCGATGCTTGTGCAGTTAAATGTACATGCACTGCATATAATATGTATATACATATGATATACCTTTTTCAAGAGGTGGAGGAAAAAAATTGTGAATCAAAAGGATGATAAATCACCTGACAAGAAAAAAAACAAGAAAAACAGCCAGTTAGTTCTTCGCCTTGACAAGGATGCAAGAGACGAATTTGTAGATTTATGCAAGGAAATGGATACAAGTGCGGCAAGAGAGATACGCCGGTTCATACGGGAGTTCATCAGAAAAAACAAGTGAAGGCGAATCACTTTTCGAGATGGCGCCATATTCGTCCCGTCCACATAATATCCATTGTTCCGATTGGTCTAATGCGGGAATTTCACCTGTTGAACGTTGTTTCGCCTATTAAGCACGCGACCGGCAATCGCATCCAGTTTTCGCACAATGACGGGATCGCGCTTGTCCGGCGCTGTAAGAATTGCAAATTCAAGCGCGGTATTGCAGCCATGCGGGCATGGTATCGGATTTTGACCCATGAGCCCGGGCAGGCGGGAAACCATGTCCCTCGCCTTTTCGGCATTGCTCGCCATCGTGGCGATTATCCGCGTTACATCCACTTCGCCATGTTCCGGATGCCAGCTGTCGTAGTCTGTAATCATGGCGACCGACGCATAGCAAAGTTCGGCTTCTCTTGCCAGTTTGGCCTCGGGCATGTTGGTCATTCCGATGACATCGCAGTTCCATGCGTCCCTATACAGTTTTGATTCCGCCAGGGAGGAAAACTGCGGACCTTCCATTGCAAGATAGGTACCGCCTTTGTGCGCGCGAATGCCTGCATCGTTTGCCGCCTGCTCGCAGGCGTCGCCCAGCAGTGGACATGTCGGGTTTGCAAGGCTGACATGCGCGACGCAACCCTTTCCGAAGAAGGACTTTTTCCTTGCGAAGGTGCGATCGATAAACTGGTTCACCACGACGAAATCGCCCGGAGCCAACTCCTCGCGAAAGGATCCGCATGCGGAAACGGAGACCAGGGATGTCACGCCAAGCCGCTTGAGAGCGTCGATGTTGGCTCGATAGGGTACAGTTGAAGGGGAGTGGACGTGGCCCCGGCCGTGACGCGGAAGAAAACGCATGCGCACCCCATCGATTGAGCCGCTCAGGATTTCGTCAGAGGGTTCTCCCCATGGAGTTTCAACGCGAATCCACCGGGCGTCCGTTAATCCGTCGATCTCGTAAATTCCCGATCCGCCGATAATTCCGATAACCTGTTCCGTCAAAACCCGCCTCCCGCGATTTGAGCGCATTTTTCATCAATAGCAAAGCAATGCGGAATTTACAAAGCCGCAAATGTCCGCCGATCGCGTCCGGGGAGGATAATGCCGCCTTCGACAGGCGAAAGCGCATGACCGCGAAGATGATGCCGCAAATCCCCGCAATTTTGAATGATTGACAATCGGGAGGAGATTTATCGCTGGGCTTCCATCTCTATCTCCCTGCGCGATTTTCGCATGCGTTCAGTTGCGGATTTCAGCTGTCCGCATGCCGCCATGATATCCTCTCCGCGGGGTGTGCGAACCGGGCTTGCGTATCCGGCCTTGTAGATTATGTCCGCAAACTTTCCAATCCGTTCTTTGGTTGAGCGTCGATGCGGGGCTCCGGGCCATTCGTTAAACGGAATAAGATTGATTTTGGCGGGTATTCCCCTGATCAGCCTGACAAGGCGCCGAGCGTCCTCGTCGCTGTCGTTGACATCCCTGAGCATGACATATTCGAAAGTGATCCTCTCCGAATTTGAAGCTTTCGGATACTCCCGAAGCGCATTCAGCAAAGCGTCTATGTTCCATTTGCGATTTATCGGTACAAGTTTGTCGCGCAGTTTATCCGTGGTGGCATGGAAACTGACCGCCAGCATGCATCCTATCTCGCTGGCGGTTCGCGAAATTTCCGGAACCACGCCGGAAGTTGACAGGGTAATGCGTCTTCTGGAGAGTGAAATGCCTTCGCCATCCATCGCTATTTTCATGGCGTCGCGGACATTGTCAAAATTGTAGAGAGGTTCGCCCATTCCCATCAAAACAATGTTGCTTATTAGTCTGGGCCTTTCGCCCATGCCCACGCCTTTTCTCGGCCAGTCGCCGAGATCGTCTCTTGCCAGCATGACCTGGCCTATTATTTCGCCTGCGGTAAGATTTCGAACAAGCCTTTGCGTCCCGGTATGGCAAAACGAGCAGGTAAGCGTGCATCCGACCTGTGAACTGATGCACAATGTCCCGCGGTCGGTTTCCGGTATGTATACCGTCTCCACTTCATGGCCGCCGGCCAGGCGCACAATGTATTTCAGGGTTCCGTCCTCGCTGGCGCGCCTGCCGACAACCTCCGGGATGCCGATGACAAAGCTTTCGGTCAGAGATGTCCTGTAGTCTTTGGCGAGATTGGTCATCGCGTTAAAATCGCGAACTCCCCACTGATAAATCCACTGCCAGATTTGGCTTGCGCGCATGCGGGCCTTTTTGCTCTCCGTGCCCTGATTGATCAGCGTTTCGCGAAGTTTCTCGCGCGTAAGGCCGACAAGATTGACGGGACCGTTCCGTTCCTTGCGGGGAATGGTCAGAAAGTCTTGCGTTATGGGTGCAATGTCATTTGCGGGCATGATGCAACCTTACAGGTTTTTACGGCGTTTTGCATCGGAAAAGGTCATCGCCATGTCAGCCACGGGCTTATGGCGATGACAGGTGACAATGTGGTCGTTAACCATTCCCACCGCCTGCATGAAAGCATACACGATGGTGGGACCGCAAAATTTGAATCCCCGCTTTTTCAGATCCCTTGAAATCGCGCGAGAGATATCCGTTTCGGTTGGTATTTCGGACATGGACTTCCACTTGTTTTGGATTGGCCTGCCGCCAACGTAATCCCAAAGATATTTGTCGAATCCCCGCTCGCTTTCAATCTCCAGCCACCCTCTTGCATTGCCTATCGCCGACTCGATTTTTCCGCGGTGGCGGACTATGCCGGGATTGTCGAGCAGGCGCAAAACATCCCTTTCCTCCCATGTGGCAATTATGCGAGGGTCGAATTCGTTGAAGGCCTGCCTGAAATTCTCGCGCTTGCGCAGGATGGTAATCCAGCTGAGTCCGGCCTGAAATCCATCAAGGACAAGCTTTTCCCAAAGCGCCCGGCTGTCCCATTCCGGCACTCCCCATTCGGTGTCGTGGTAGACCTGGTAAAGCTTGTCATCTCCAACCCATTCACATCTTTCCATCTTTGGACTCCCTTGCACTGGCGAATTGCATGGCCCTGCACCAAATTCCGGGAACAGGCAGCCGATGCGGTGGCTTTAACTTGAAATGCAACGCGGTAAAGGTGTCGCGGCTCAATGAAAATTGTTGAACCCGGTAGCGCGGGCGGCGGCATTGCCGGCATATTGATCATTTTTTCCCAAGACTGAATTTTGGCGCCCCGGAGCATGTTCCGCTCATTATATGTCGCGTGTGCGGAATGCAAATCGGGATTTGCCCGTTGGCAAACGGGTTTTGGCGCAGGGTGCCCAAAAAAATCACGGCCGGCCCGTTTCCGGTTTTTGCAGATGCAAAAAGTTTCATAAGTATATGTAGTATGGCGAAGCGGGAACTTTGCGCATGTTGTCGGAAGAAGTCCCCGGCATTTGACAATCGGTGCGGAGAGAAAGGAAGTTTGCAACCATGAAAGCCCGTAATTGCGCGGTATTTGGAAGTTTAGTTGTTTCATTCGCCGGCATGGCCTGTCTTTATCTGAAAGACTATAACGTCTTCAATGCGGAAATGTGGATTTTTGGTTTCAAGGTCGTAATTCACATGCCGCTTGAATTGATTGAAAATTCCACCTCGGGCCCTGACAGGATGCTGTTTCGCGGCATTGCCGCCAGTCTGGGCGGCATGTTCGCCGCCGGATTTCTGATTGCGGTTTTCGCGACAATCAATCTAATTGAGAAAGCGGAGGGAATGCGTGTCTTCGCAAATCGCGCAATCGGCCGCGATTCGGCAGGGAGTGTTTCCCCCAAGCAAAGAAGACCGTTTGCACCGCTATTTCGGTCAGGGATGCACGGTGGACTCGTGAGACTTTGCCCGAAGATTGCGGGGGCGTTCGGAAATGCGACAAAGATGGCGGCGGGCGGGGCGGCAATTGCCGGGACATTGCCCGCGATGCCTTTGCGGTTGTTCAAGTCATGCAGGTCACGGATATCCTCGTACAGGCAATTGAAACGCGAGAATGAAGAAAATGCCGGGGAGTCGGCGTCAGATCCCACCTTTGGCGAAGATCTTCGGCAATGGCATGTTGCGGCAAGCGGAATGCCTCGCCGCGACGCGGATATAATAGCGGGCGCAGGAAACCTGCTTGCAAGAGCAAATCATGATGCCAGAGAACAAGTCATGGAGCGGGATGCCATCGGCGGTGAACTTATGCTCAGGATAATGGAGGATTGGGCGCTACACGACCTTTCGGTTGATGAATGCGAGGAGAAGCGCATTCCGAACGCTTCAATTAAGGAAAACGGCAATGACTCCCGTCAAGGATCAGGGAGTGTGGATGCCGGGTCTGAGGATCTGTCGATTCCCCAAGTCGATGAAATTGGAAACAGCGGGGAGCTCTTTGTCAAATGGCTGGCTTTGGCGAAAGCATCTGGTGCGAGCGGCGTAAATGTCGCCCGACCGCTCATTGTTCGAGATGAAAACGGATATCGCGTGACCGGGATTGTCCATCTGGTGATGGAATGGGTTTCAGGACTTCGCCTTAACGTTATACTGCGCCATGTTCCGAATGGTGCATGGACAATGGAAAAGGGGAATCCCGGCTGCAATGACGTAAAGATGGTCAATCAGTCTGGTGGTTTTGTAGCCGTGTCGCGGGAAATGGCCACCCATCCGGACATTGCGGACGGGACCACCATTGTACATTTTTATGGACCTGGGGCATTTGAAGGCATGCAACTTGAAACAGGCGGTCTCATTGTCATGACATCTGTACCCGATGTATCCATAATACGGGATTTAAAGGGCATGTCCGAGGCTTTAGGGGACAATGTGGAATGTGGAAGGCAAAAAAACGCTTAAAATGGAAACTTGCTGTTGCTGCGCTGCGGCATTTAGCCTATCTGTTTAATATGAGGGGTTCGAGGCTGTTTCCCGCGCTTCGGGTCTCCTCCATAGGCAATGATAATGGAGGAAGAAATGACCAATGTGGTTATCGCATCCGCGGCGCGCACAGCCGTTGGTTCCTTTAACGGCTCTTTTGCGGGCACTCCCGCCCACGATCTCGGATCAGCCGTTCTTGAGGCGGTTGTGGAGCGGGCCGGAATTGCAAAAAGCGAGGTATCCGAGACGATCATGGGTCAGGTGCTGACAGCCGCGCAGGGGCAAAACCCGGCTCGGCAGGCGCATGTCAATGCGGGTCTGCCCATTGAAAGCGCGGCATGGGGAATTAACCAGGTCTGCGGCTCGGGTCTTCGCGCCGTGGCAATTGGCGCACAGCACATCCAGCTCGGGGATGCGGAAATCGTGGCCGCCGGCGGTCAGGAAAACATGAGCCTGTCCCATCATTCGGCACATATGCGCAAAGGGCGGAAGATGGGTGACGCAACCTACATAGACACAATGATACGCGATGGTCTTTGGGATGCATTTAACGGCTACCATATGGGGCAGACTGCGGAAAATGTGGCAAGCCAGTGGCAGATAACCCGCGATATGCAGGATGAGTTCGCGGTGTCCAGCCAGAACAAGGCGGAAGCGGCCCAGAAAGCGGGCAAATTTGACGACGAGGTGATACCCTTTACCGTCAAGAGCAGAAAAGGCGACGTCGTTGTTGAAAAGGATGAATACATTCGCCATGGCGCAACGATTGAGGCAATGCGCAAACTCCGTCCCGCGTTTGCCAAAGACGGTTCCGTTACCGCGGCCAACGCGTCGGGAATAAATGATGGCGCTGCCGCCGTTCTGTTGATGAGTGCGGACGATGCCGAAAAACGCGGCATGGAGCCATTGGCGCGGATCGCGTCCTATGCCACAGCGGGACTTGATCCATCCATTATGGGTGTAGGTCCCATACATGCCAGCCGCAAGGCATTGCAAAAGGCCGGATGGACTGTTGATGATCTCGACCTTGTGGAGGCAAACGAGGCGTTTGCCGCGCAAGCCTGCGCGGTTAACAAGGACATGGGCTGGGATCCGGAAATAGTCAATGTGAATGGCGGAGCAATCGCCATTGGCCATCCGATAGGAGCTTCCGGATGCCGTGTTTTAAACACGCTGCTGTTCGAAATGAAGCGTCGCGATGCCAAAAGGGGACTGGCAACTCTCTGCATTGGCGGTGGCATGGGAGTGGCAATGTGCGTTGAGCGCGACTAGGCGATTGCGAGATGCCGCAAAAGGCGACGTCCCTGTCGCGCTTAATCAAATTTCGATGCGGTGGCGGCGGCAATGCCGGCTGGCCTTTAATTAATTCCAGCCAATTAATGGTTTCGTACCGTTGTCATTGTTTCGAAAATCGCAAAAAACTCACGATAAACATATAGAATGGAGGAAACCATGGGACGTGTGGCTCTTGTAACCGGCGGAAGCCGAGGCATTGGCGAGGCAATCTCAAAGGCGTTGAATGCGAAAGGCTACAGCGTTGCCGCAACCTATGCCGGCAATGATCAGAAGGCGGCGGCCTTTACCGAGGAGACCGGAATAAAGACGTATAAATGGAATGTTGCGGATTACGATGCCTCGGCCGCCGGCATTGCACGGGTGACGGAGGAAATCGGCGCGATCGACACTGTTGTGGCCAATGCGGGTATAACGCGTGACGCTCCTTTTCACAGAATGACTCCAGCGCAATGGAATGAGGTTGTCGACACCAATTTGACAGGTGTTTTCAACACGGTTCACCCTGTCTGGCCAGGCATGCGCGAACGCAAATTCGGTCGGGTAATTGTGATAAGTTCGGTAAATGGCCAGAAAGGGCAATTTGGTCAGGTGAACTATGCCGCGACAAAGGCCGGGGATTTGGGAATCGTCAAATCTCTTGCGCAAGAGGGCGCCAGAGCGGGAATTACGGCAAATGCGATTTGCCCGGGGTATATCGCAACGGAAATGGTTATGGCAATAGACGAGAGCATCCGCCAGAAAATCATATCGGGGATTCCCGCGGGACGTCTTGGCACACCGGAGGAAATCGCCCGTTGCGTCACTTTCCTTGCATCGGAGGATTCGGGATTTATCAGCGGTTCCACAATATCCGCCAACGGCGCGCAATTCTTCAGCTGAAAAAAACATCTTGCAATGCACCGGTCTGATAAAGTGCAGCCGACACTGACTCGCTCCGTGCGATTTGTCCCGGTGCAAGCGGGCTCGCATTACACTGCCTGCAGACCGGGGACGTGAAGATTGCGGCCGACTGGTTGGCTTTTACATTGCGTCGATGCTTGAGGTTTACGTCGCGACGGTCGAGCGCATTCGCGGGCTGTGGGTGATGGAGGGTGCCAAGATTGCGCTTGAGCGCAAGTTTCAGGCCAACCGAAGGAAACAGGCGCCTGACGGCGATGGCAGGGCGAGATTTGCGAAACTCGTCTGCCTGGAAAAGCGCCGTAGGGGCCTGCGCGGTGGACTCTCATGCTTCCTGGCGACAGGTCTGCCGAACTGGAGGTTGTCGAGAGTATGTCGACTGAACGGCGGGACAGGCACCGAAAAAACGACGTAAAGCCATGGCTGGGAAGATGCGGCACCTTCCGGTAGGGAAAGGCGCCAGATTCTCGCGCGACATGGAGAAGGCGCTAAAGACACGTTGTCGGGAGTTCTACGCCGACACCTCCGTCGGCTCTTTACAGAAGACCTGATGGATCAAACGGTATTTTACCGCTGAATGTGAAACACCTGATGAATTAAATCCTGCTGGCAATATATTTTCTGGACCTGCAGACATGGATATTTCCATTGGTGTCTGGATTATGCCAAACAATAATTACAATGGAACATTGGAAAATTTTGTTTATAACATGATCCCTCCGGATGACTGCATATGCCAAGTGCCAGGGAATTTATTGATAATATACCCACGGAATGCCGTAAATTCAATGATAACAATATCTATAAAGCTTATGTCCATGCTTGGCTGGCAACACGGAACAAACCACGGCCGATGGGGGCTGCAATAAATTCCGGTGATCTTGATCACAATTGCCCGCAAGCCAATTCATTTGTATCATGGTTGAGTAGGCTATTCGATTTAGGCTTTTGCAATGGAAAATCCTAGAAAATCATGACTTTTGGCAATAAGGAAGTTTGTTTTTAGTGCCAAGTCATGGAAACATCTTGTCTTGCTTTGAATGTAACTGGTCGTCCGTTAGGAAACGGCGACTTGCATGCTCTCCGTTTGGTTTTCCGTTTTTTCGCCTGACTGTGAGGTCGTTTGGTGTCGAAAGCAAGGGATTAGATCGAGGTAAAAGGTGAAGATTTCGCGCAAAAGTCCCTCGTCCATGCGAGAACGCACCGGAGGTTGAAGCCGATGGCCGCAATCTTCCAGTAATTCACGCTAATTTCTTTCATTGGATTATTCAATGAGTTACAAGGTTTTTTGAAAAAGTTTTTCGTTGACTTTTTGTCTTGTTTTTGCGGGAATTTTTAGACCTGTGCGGCAAAAAAATCATTTAATATCAGTTTCTTCATGGAAGAATGCATGGTTTGCGAAAAACAAAAGCTGGCGGGAATTTTTGGCCATCTTCACGTTGAAGCGGTTTCCGGATCCGCTCTTGAGATTGCTTCGCCCCATTGTGCGATCTGACTTTGAGATGCCCAATAACGGGCTCGATTGCCGGTCTTTGTTTCAGTTCCGCTTTCGGGCTGGCTTTAAGCGCTTTCCGACCTGCTGTGAAGACGCGCCAGGGTGGTCGCGTGGTCTGACGGATTTTCGAGCCAAAGTGGCGCCGGTTTGCTTGTGGCCGTGCCAGCCCGTGTCCACGAAAACTCGTTTGAGCGCCACGTCGGTTAGATCGGCGATCTAGGTGAGAACGCTCCGGGCGCATGGCAATCATTGGGGTTGCCGATGCGTTTGACCTCGGCGGCATGCCGGGAATGTTTAATGACGCATTGCGGTTCGGGGCTTTAGCATGAATGATCCGCGCCTTGGCGAGAGCTTCGGCAAACCGGCTTCAATGTCCCTGTTTCCAGCTATCCGTCCCGCCGCGCGATGTGGCGGATGACGCTCCCGGGTACGCCTTTTCGGAAAGCGTATTTTCCGGTAGCGCCCCGCCTCGATCAGTGCGCACCTGCCGGCTCGGACATGGGATTTCCCGAGTTTCAGGCCTGACTTGCGGGCCGGAGTGCCGCGGAAGAGACCGTCAGCTGGCTGTTCAAAACACCGAAGACGCCCGTATCAAATTGAAGTCTCTGTAGCCATCAATGCAATGGTTTTGAAAAGCTACTCGTCAGGCGATAATCGGCGGATTTCCTCCTTGATGCGAAGTTTCTGCTTCTTGAGTTCGGTAATTTCAAAATCGGAGACGCCTGGCGCCCTTTGCGCCTCCTCCACTTGCCTTGACAATGTTTCATGCTTGTTTTTCAGTACGTCAATGTGCGAACCCAAGCTCATATGCGCTCTCCCTTTTGCTTCTGATTATGGTTTAAGTCAATTTCAGCACAGATTTGCAAAACTGTCACCATGCAATCTGCTCAATCGGTGAAAAATTGCAAAAATCCGCTAATCGGGGAATTTCAGCGGCAGGCCATCGCGCAATATTCCGGCCGTTTCCCACGTGTAGCCGTCGCCATCTTTGACATGCGCGTCGCCTTCATGAATCACCCAGCCCGAATGCATCCGAAACGGGGTTCTCCTGTCCTTCTGGCCGCGCAGCAGAAAAAGACGAGGTGGCCGCCCTTTTCTGGGGTATAGGGGCATAAGTTCCAGACATCCGAGATTTTCTGACATCGCGGAGATCAAATCCGGCAAACGTTCAATGCGCTGAATGAATGTAACCGATCCCTTTGGACGCACTCTCCTTGCCGCTGTTGCAACCCAGGTCCGCAACGGCGTTTCCTCGGCAAGGGAAAATTCGCGACCCGCATCCGCGGCTGGCGTTCTGGTGTTTCCGGCGTAATAGGGTGGATTGGCCATTACATGATCAAACTGTAGTTTGCGCAATGGCGGCGGGGGGTTCTCCACCCTGCCTGTATAGATATCCATTTCGAGGCCGTTTCCGGAGGCGTTCCGCCGGGCGAGTTCGGCGGCGGCCTGATGAATCTCGATGCCGCTGATTTTCAGATTGCCTACCCGGCGGGCAAGGCAGAGGCCTGCAACGCCTGTACCGCATCCCAGATCAAGCACGGACTGTCCGGGATGAGCCGGGATTGAAGCCGCCAGCAGTACAGGATCAATGCCTGCCCGATAGCCGTTTCTCGGCTGAAGCATTTTCAGCCTTCCCCCGAGAAAATCGTCAAGGGTAGGCTGGTCGGCAAGCGGCTTATTCTCCGACCAGTTCGATTCCATTGTCTGCAAGAGTGCGGCAGGCGGCGGTGTAGTCCATGTCGCCTACCATTAGCCTCCGAGGGAAAATTCCAATCCCGCCTTCAAGAATGCTCATATTTACATCCATTTCAAAGCAATCTATACCCTCGCCCTGCAGAAGCGCTTTTGCGAAGGCGATAATGGTCGGATCGGTCGTGCGAAGCAGTTGTTTCATGTGAATCATTAAATAGGTAATTCAGGAAAAAGTCGAGATCGCAAAAATGACTGAAATGAATAGTGATAAAAACATTGCAATTGATTTCAGGGAACTCGTCTCTCCCTTCAATGCAAAAATGAAGGCTGTAAATGAACTTATTCGAGAAAGAATGGCGTCTCGACATGCGCCGCGCATTCCGGAAGTGACTGCGCATCTCGTTGAATCTGGCGGCAAGCGCCTGCGTCCCATACTAACGCTGGCGGCTGCGGGATTGTATGATTACGAAGGTGATTATGATGTTTATCTGGCGGCGACAGTGGAATTTTTGCACACGGCGACACTGCTTCATGACGATGTCGTCGATGAGAGTGAAATGCGTCGGGGACGCGCCACGGCCAATCTTCTTTGGGACAACAAGTCTAGCGTTCTTGTGGGAGACTACCTGTTTTCAAGATCTTTTAAGCTCATGGTTGAGACGGGATCCCTGCGGGTGCTTGACATCCTTGCCGACGCGTCGGGAACGATAGCTGAAGGAGAAGTGCTGCAATTGACATCGGCCCGCGATTTGTCGACAGGCGAGGAGCACTATCTGCAGATTGTGCGCGGCAAGACGGCGACGCTGTTTTCCGCCGCCGCCGAGGTTGGGGGCGTGGTGGCGGAAGCCTCGGAGGATGATATCGCCGCTCTTCGCGAATACGGCGACGCTCTTGGCATTGCCTTTCAGATTGCCGACGATTTGCTTGATTACAAGGGTGACATCGGAGATACCGGAAAGAAGGTCGGCAACGACTTTCGCGAGAGAAAACTGACACTGCCGCTCATCAAGTCCATAGCTGCATCCAATCGGACCGAACATTCCTTCTGGCAGCGGTGCATATGCAAGGGAGAACAGCGGGAGGGGGATCTTGAGCATGCTTTGGCGATTCTGGAAAAGCGCAATGCCCTTGTGGAGACGCGCGACGACGCGCTTCGCTGGGCTGAAAGGGCAAAGGACTCCTTGCGCGGTTTGCCGAAACATCGCATACGCGATGTGCTCGGCGGCCTTGCGGATTTTGCGGTGATGCGGGTCAGCTGAATTGGCTTGAGGGATTTAGCTTGACCGCTTTTACCCACCAGTCGGGGTGGTCGGCCTTTAGCCGTCTGGCGGCGGATGTAGATAAAATCGGGGTTTCGTAGAGACCAAAGCAAGTGGCCCCGGACCCGGACATCCTTGACAGAAGGCATCCGCATGACGATGAAAGCGCATCCAGAACCAATTGGATTGCGGGTTCCAGAGCGATGGCGGGCGTTTCAAGATCGTTTCTGAGTTCCCCAAGCCAGGCCGCCAAACCCAAGGTGTCGAATTTATCTGGAACATTATCCGGTATGGATTTGTTTTCAGGGGATTTAAGATTGCGATATACGTCACCTGTCGCAACCTCCAACCCGGGGTTTGCCAGGACCGCGTGCAGAGTCGGCATGTCCGGGATTTCCTCGATCCGATCGCCAATGCCTCGCATGCGGGCGGTTTTTTGAAGCAGGCAAACTGGAATGTCCGCGCCAAGGCTGGCGGCATTGGACGGGATTTGTCTGCCGGCGAGTTCGGACATGGCGATAAGCGCGGCGGCGGCATCGCTGGATCCTCCACCGAGACCGGCTGCCATCGGCAGGTTTTTTTCAAGAATTATGTCGGCTGCAAAATCCATCATCTGCATTGCCTTCATGACGATATTCCTGTCGTCTGATGGTAAATCGCGCGCCATGGGGCCTTTAATCCGCAGACGCGGCGCACTGGAGCGACTGATTGTCAATCTATCACCCGAATCGGCAAACATTGCAATGGAATCAATTACATGAAACCCGTCAGTTTTCCGCCCGGTCACATGAAGAGCAAGATTTACCTTTGCCGGGGCGAGCGTTTCAATCACTTTCATGTGCTGCTTTGAGCGGAGGGGCGCCTTCCTTGGCAAGAACGGCATCAAGCCCCAGTTTCTGCTTCAACCGTATGCGATCAAAGTCCACATCGGGCTGGGGATTGTCGGGATCCATAAACGACAATGCCCTCTTCCAGTGGAATCTGGCCTCGTTACGTCTTCCAACTGCCCAGAGAACATCACCAAGGTGATCGTTAACAACCACATCTGTCGGCGTTAGTTCAGCAGCCCGTTCCATGTGCAAAATGGCCTCGTGATAGCGACCAAGACGGTAGAGAACCCATCCCAGACTGTCCACGATATAGCCGCTGTTGGGTCTGACCGCCACGGCGCGTTCAATCATGTCGAGCGCTTCGTTAAGATTGGTTCGCTTCTCCACGAGCGAGTATCCCAGATAGTTTAACACGTTGGGGTGATCGGGGTTTAATGCCAGCGCCTTTCGGAACTCAAATTCAGCATTGGGCCATTGATCCATGCGCTCGAAGCATATGCCGCGGACATAATGTGTATACCACTTGTCGGGGTCGTTCGCGTCATGGACGGCGAGTGCGTTGTCATAGGCAATGACCGCATCCTCGAAGTTGCCTAGCTGTCTGTGTATTTCACCTAGAGAAACATGTACCTCGTAAGATTCGGGATGCGACTTGGCAAGATTTTCTATCACCTCGATTGCGGCGTCGGATTTTTTGGAAATGTGAAGCGTGTCTGCCCGGCCCAGTTCCGCTATCACGGACAGGGGGTGGTCCGGCGTTACGCGCTTGTAGGATTTTATGGCCAGTTCATGTTGACCAAGACTGTTGTATAATTTGGCAGACAGAATTGCCGCTTCGGCAAGATCGGGATTTAGATATTTCGCTAAATTCGCATACATCAGGGAAAGTTCCGTGCCGGTGTCATCTGCATATTCTCCGGCAAGCGTGTAAAGCACCTCTGCAACACCGTCTGCCGCTCCATCGGTCATGGTAAATGGTATTGCGGCACCTTCTTCCAGCCTGGATCGAATCTGAATGGCCTCGATGTTGCCGTTTCCGACATTAAACTTTTCCAGGGCGTTCATTGCGTCTTCATGGCGATCAATCTGGCTTAGAATTCTGGCGCACGAGTTCAGGCTGCGGCTGGTGACGTATTCGTGAAAAGACAGAATTGAATCGCAAATGCCACCGGCGGTTTCAAAATCGCCTGCCGATGCAAGAGCAAGCGCCTTGTGATAGTCTATGAAGTAGTTTAATTTTCCTTTGTCATTTACATCAATGACCTTTTGAGGGATTGAATCAAAGACATTTATGGATTCCCTCATGTTTCCCGCACCGGCGTGAACCCATGCGGCACTCAGCAATGAAATGAACTTTGCAGTGATTCTTTCGTCACTTAACATTTCAATCGCCTCTTCATGCGCATCTCGCCTTACATAATCCGCAAGTATCACAAGATTTGTGAGAAGATTTGAATTTCCATTGTAATAGAGCGTTTTGGCGGGCGGTATCGCGCTGTCGAGATCGCCTAGAAGGGCATTCGCAAGTGCAGACAGTTCAAGAACTCTTGGGTTGGACGGGTCATTGGAAAGCGTGGCCGCGAAATGTTTTGCAGCCACCTCGTAGTCACTTTCAAACATCGCCTGTCGGGCGGAGATATACGGTCCGATAATTTTGTCGCTTGCAGATGCCGAGGCACCTGCAAGAATGGCGAACATCAGCGCTAGTGACCGTGCAGTATTTTCCACGTCTTATGGACCCGTTATTCAGTTTTGCTGGTTAATGATTTAATGTTCGCAATGGCCAAAGGCAATGCGTGATTCTGACGTTGCCGGAAAAAACAATCGAGAATGTGCGCTGATGTCAATATCCAGAGGGAATGCAACTCCAGGCCTGGCCGATCCGCGGTTTATTGAAATTCGCCATGTCGCCATGACCTGCACATGTCCCGTCGCGGTTCCGTCTCAAATCTCTTTATCTGCATCCATCTTTCCCGAAACCTATCCGCGAGCCGGTACAAGCGCGATTGAACGGTCGTGATGGCCGTGCATTGGATTTTAACCGACATGTTTAAAAGGCCGAGACATCTGAATTTATTCCATGCACATTGCGTTAAAACAATACGCGGTCCGATGACTGTTTGCAATTCTACATATTTGGGTAATTCGGCCCGTCCCCGCCCTGCGGGGTGACCCATGTTATGTTCTGGCTTGGATCCTTTATGTCGCATGTCTTGCAGTGAACGCAATTCTGAAAGTTGATGATGAATTCGTCATCAACCACTTCGTAAACGCCCGCGGGGCAATATCGCTGGGCGGGTTCCGAATATTTCGGAAGATTGACGCCAATCGGAATTGACTTGTCTTTTAATGTCAAATGCCCTGGCTGGCTTTCCTCATGATTGGTCATTGAGTAGCTGACATTTGTAAGCCTGTCGAAACTGATGATTCCATCTGGTTTCGGATACTCTAAAGGCTTGTGCGCGGCGGCCTCTTCAGTTGCCTCGGCGTCGGTTTTGCCATGCTTCATTGTTCCAAATAGGGAAAATCCGAGAGTGTTGGTCCACATGTCAAGTCCGCCAAGCGCCAGAGAGGCGGACAGTCCCAGTTTGGACCACATCGGCTTGACATTGCGAACCTTTCCGAGATCCCTTCCTATGCTTCCCTCGCGGACCTCAAGTTCGTATGCGCCAAGTTCGTCGCCCTCCCGGCCGGACTTTATGGCCTCATGCGCCGCCTCTGCGGCCGCTTTTCCCGAAAGCATGGCATTGTGATTGCCCTTGATCCTTGGCACGTTTACCATGCCCACCGAACAGCCCAGCAGAGCCACGCCGGGCGCGACCATTTTGGGCATCGACTGATACCCTCCCTCGGAAATCGCGCGGGCGCCATAGGCAACGCGCCTTCCGCCCATGAGCAATTCCGCAACCATGGGATGATGCTTGAAACGCTGAAATTCCATATACGGAAACAGATGCGGATTCCTGTAGTTCAGGTGAACGACAAAACCGATAAAAACCTGATTTTTCTCAAGATGATATATAAATGATCCCCCGCCGGCATTCGATCCCAAAGGCCAGCCCATGGTGTGCGTGACTGTGCCTTCCCGGTGCCTCGAGGGGTCTATCTCCCATATTTCCTTCATACCAAGACCAAATTTCTGCGGCTCCCTTCCGGCGGAGAGGTCGTATCTGGCAATGACCTGCTTTGAAAGGCTGCCTCGCACGCCTTCGGCGAGAAACACGTATTTCCCGTGCAATTCCATGCCGGGCTCGTAGTTGGGCCCCTGCGTGCCGTCGCCGTTTCTGCCAAATTCCCCGGCGACGATTCCCTTTACCTCGCCGTTGCCGCCATAAACGATTTCAGAGCATGCCATGCCCGGGAATATCTCCACTCCAAGTTCTTCGGCCTGCTCGGCCATCCAGCGGCAGACATTTCCCATTGAGACAATGTAGTTGCCGTGATTGCTCATGAGTGGCGGCATCGGAAAGTTGGGTATTCTGATCATGCCCCCTTGGCCCAGCATGTAGAAATTGTCTTTTTTCACTGGCGTATTGAGAGGTGCCCCCTTTTCCTTCCAGTCGGGTATCAGCGTGTCAAGGCCGCATGGGTCCAATACGGCTCCAGACAGGATATGGGCGCCAACCTCGGATCCCTTTTCAAGTACAACCACATCACAGCCCGGGTCGAGTTGCTTCAGGCGGATCGCGGCTGAAAGGCCGGCTGGTCCGGCTCCGACGATAACGACATCGTATTCCATCGCTTCGCGTTCGATCTGGGACATTTTCGCTCCTAATTCTTTCGCCTTTGTTGCAAATTCTAATTGAACATGCTTAACGTCATGAATCCATAATCGTCAATTGAAACATGGCTTCAAAACAGGTGCGGGCGGGGTGTTTTGCCAAAAAAATGCCTTGTAATGCGAATATTTGACCTTCACCTATTGCATTTGCGCTAATGTTAAGGTCTATCGGGGCCATTCCAGCCATTACAAGAAGGGACCGACCGGTATCGCGGCTCCCGCGCGATGCGAGGGAAATCGAAATGGATAAATTGCCTATGACCCGTGCCGGTCACGCCGCCATTGAAGCGGAGCTTAAAAAACTGAAATCACAGGAACGGCCCGCAATTATCAAAGCCATCGCCGAAGCCCGCGAGCATGGTGATCTGTCGGAGAATGCCGAATATCATTCGGCCAAGGAAAAGCAGTCGTTTATCGAGGGCAGAATAAAGCAACTGGAAAGCGCAATAGGCCTTGCCGAGGTAATAGATCCCAAAAAGCTCTCCGGAACAATAAAATTCGGAGCGACCGTGAAACTGGTCGATGATGACGACAGGGAAATGACATATCAGATAGTCGGAGAATATGAGGCCAATCTCGAAAAGGGCCTTCTGAACATCAAGTCGCCAATTGCCAGGGCGCTTATTGGAAAGGACGTCGGAGACGATGTTGTCGTCACAACGCCGGGTGGCGAGAAAAGCTATGAAGTGCTGGACATATCATACATATAAATCGAATGAATGGCGCATTGAAATTTTCGTGAGTATGCAACATTGCGGTTAACCTGCAACTTTGGAATGCCGTCAATCGCATCAAGCCTTTTGCAGAACGTCCAGTGCCGGCGCCATCCTTGAAATCGCGCGACGGCGACTTTGTCACGGTCGATACCCGGCTATTGTTCTGTGACTCGTTTGCGTTCATTATGAATGCAAAAGACGGAGGGATGACATGCGCAAATTTCTTGTTGTACTTGACGACAGTCGCGAGTGTCTCAATGCGATGAGATTCGCCGCAATGCGGGCGGCCAGAACCAGGGCCGGTGTGGAGATACTTGCGGTAATACCGCCAGAGGAGTTTAATCACTGGATTGGTGTCGGCGATATAATGCGCCAGGAGGCGAAGGAGCGCATACACGCGCATTTCGAGGTTTTTGCCAAATGGATGCGCGATAGACAGGGCATTGACCCCGAACTTGCAATCCGGGAAGGTGAACCGGTTGCGGAAATCATGGCGCAGGTTCAGGATGATCCGGAAATTGGGGTTCTGGTGCTTGGCGCTGGCACGGATAAATTGGGGCCGGGTCCGCTTGTAACACAGCTTTCAAGGAATTCCGGCGCTTTAAGCATACCCATAACCATTGTTCCCGGAGACCTCAGCAAGGAAAGGCTCGAGCAAATAACTTGAACAAAGGCGCTGTTTGGATGCCGGTTGCGCCAGTCGCTCGCCTTCGGTGGAAATTGTCCATTTGCGGAATCCGCCGATACGGAAGCTGATGTTTTGCGGCGGGGACGCAACCGTGCGCGAGATTGTTTGAATGCGCAATCACTCCAGATATTGACAATTCCCGCTTGCGGGGACATATATGCAATATCCTGAATAAAGGCACAGCGAAATGTTTATCCAAACGGAATCAACACCAAATCCCGCCACACTGAAATTTCTGCCGGGTCAGACCGTGCTGGAGGTTGGAACGGCGGACTTTCCCGCGCCGGACGGCGCAGATGCGTCGCCTTTGGCGCAGCGCATCTTTCGCGTCAATGGCGTGAGCGGCGTTTTCCTTGGAAATGATTTTGTTACCGTGACAAAGAACGATGGCGTTGAATGGAACCATGTAAAGCCTGCAATTCTGGGTGCGATCATGGAGCATTTTCAATCGGGTCAGCCGGCAATCCTGGATGAGGCCGCATCTTCCGGCCATGCGGTGCATGACGGAGAGGATGCCGAGATTGTTGGACAGATAAAGGAACTGCTTGATACCAGAGTGCGACCGGCCGTGGCGCAGGATGGCGGAGACATTACTTTTCACGGGTTTGAGCGCGGGGTTGTTTATCTCCACATGCAGGGAGCCTGCGCGGGGTGTCCGTCATCCACGATCACGCTTAAGATGGGTATTGAGAATCTGCTGAGGCACTACATACCCGAAGTGACGGAAGTTCGCCCTGTCGGCATCTGAATTGCCGAACGGACATGGCGTTGTTCTGGGCTTTGACACATCGGGCCCCTGGTGCGGATGCGCGCTGATTCGGTGTGGGCGGATATTGGCCGAGTCCAATGTGGACATGGCAAAGGGGCAGGCGGAGCGTTTGTTCCCATGCATTGAATCCCTTCTGTCAAAAGCCGGCCTCGGCTGGAAGGACATTGGCAGGATAGGCGTTGGCACTGGTCCGGGAAATTTCACCGGAATACGAATATCGGTTTCATCCGCCCGCGGTTTGGCAATGTCGCTCGGTATAGGCGCAGTGGGCGTCAGTTGCTTTGATGCGCTGGCCTATGGAAGCAATGGTCCCGTGCTCTGCGCCATTCATGCCCCGCAAGGTCGTGTTTATGTTCAGGGGATGCGCATGAAGGTTGATTTGCAACCACGCATGGTCGCGATCGAGGACATGCCGTCCAACCTGAATGAACCCGGACTGACGTGCCTGGGTTCCGCAGGAGCCATGGTTTCCGAAAAACTTGGATGCGCGCGCAAATCCGCCGCATTCCCGACCGCTTTGGCCATAGCGCGAATTGCGGACGAGCGGCGGTACGGCGACGATACGCCACCATCGCCCCTGTATCTGAAGCCGGCGGACGCCAGACCCTTTAAAATATCCGCGCCCGTCATGCTGGATGAGACACGGGAAGCCTCAATGGCCGCCGATTCCGATATCCCGGCTTCGCCGACGCGCTGAAGGCCCGCGCCGCAACATGCGCCGCAGCGGGCAATCCGGATGCGCTCTGCCACTGCCGCAAGCCGGCCCCGGCATTTTTTGCATGGAATGATGAAGTGGTTTATGTATTACTGCATTTCCAAGCGCAATCAGCGCAAATGTCCATGGAATGCAGGGAGATGAACATGACTGTGTTTAAAACCATGACGAGTGCCGCCGCCATGACGATTTTGGGCGCGTTGGGCGCATTCGCGGCCCCGGCGCTCATTTTCGATCTGGGCGGCAAATCCGACAAATCATTCAACGAGAGCGCATTCAGGGGAGCCCAGAAATGGGTGGAGGAAACCGGCGGAAGCTACAACGAGGTTGAACTGCAGTCGGAAGCGCAGCGCGAACAGGCTCTGAGGCGGTTTGCCGAGGCGGGGAACAACCCGATAGTCATGGTCGGATTCGCCTTTGGAAATCCGCTAGACGAGGTTGCCGCGGACTATCCGGACACGCGGTTCGCGATTGTTGACATGGTGGTGGATCAGCCAAATGTGCGCTCAATAGTCTTCAACGAGCATGAAGGCAGCTATCTTGTGGGCATGCTGGCGGCGATGGCAAGCGAATCCGGCACCGTTGGCTTTATTGGAGGCATGGACATACCGCTAATTCGGAAGTTCGCCTGCGGCTACGTTCAAGGCGTAATGGCGGTCAATCCCGATGCCACGGTGATACAGAACATGACCGGAACAACATCGGCGGCATGGAACGATCCGGTTAAGGGATCCGAGTTGACCAAGGTCCAGATAAGCCAGGGTGCCGATGTCGTGTATGCGGCTGCCGGGAGCACGGGCCTTGGAGTTTTGCAGACGGCCGCGGATGAAGGCATTCTCTCGGTTGGCGTGGACAGCAACCAGAACTATCTCCATCCGGGAAAGGTTCTGACGTCAATGATCAAGCGTGTCGACAATGCGGTTTACGAGGCCATGAAGGCCGGAGCCGAACTCGAGACCGGAATCTTTGTGATGGGGCTTTCAAACGGCGGCGTGAGCTATTCGCTTGACGAGCACAACGCGGGTCTTGTGAGCGAGGAGATGAAAGGCGTTGCGGACGAGGCCGCAGGTAAAATCGCCAGCGGCGAAATTGTCGTGCACGATTATATGGACGACAACAACTGCCCGGCGCAATAACCGCGGTGGCCGCGCGCGCATGGTTGCGCGCGGCTGCCATTTTATGGAATCAGGCCGGTTCCGTGCGCATGTGATGGCGAGGAATAATGTGTTTTTTGCGGAATTGGCGGATTTGAGACTGCGACCGGATTTGCGGAAATGGCACAATGACCGAATTTCCGGCAATAGAACTTAAGGGCGTTTCGAAATCCTTCGGTCTGGTCGAGGCCAACAGGAACATTTCGATCCGGGTGAATGCCGGTTCAATTCATGGAATCATCGGCGAAAACGGCGCGGGAAAATCCACGCTGATGTCTATTCTCTACGGATTTTACAAGGCCGACAGAGGTCAGATTTTCATAAATGGCAAAAAGACAATCATTTCCGACAGCCAGGCGGCTATATCCGCGGGCATAGGCATGGTGTTCCAGCACTTCAAGCTGGTTGAAAATTTCACGGTGCTGGAAAACATCGTGCTTGGCGCGGAGGATGGAGCTCTATTGAGGCCAAGCCTGGCCAAAGCTCGGGCCGTGCTTGAGGATCTTGCCGCGGAATACGGGCTTCACGTCAATCCCGACGCCCTCATAAGTGATATAGGTGTCGGAATGCGGCAGCGGGTTGAAATACTCAAGGCGCTTTATCGGCAGGCGGAGATATTGATTCTGGATGAACCCACAGGTGCGCTGACTCCAGCCGAGGCGGATCAGTTGTTTCGAATTCTCTCGCGTCTGAGGGACGAGGGCAAGACGATCATTCTCATTACCCACAAGTTGCGCGAAATCATGAACATTACCGATAGGGTCAGTGTCATGCGCCGCGGCACGATGGTGGCAACGGTAAATACTCTGGAGACCAGCCCCGAGGAACTGGCCGAATTGATGGTTGGACGCAAGGTGCTGCTGCGAATGGAGAAGAGCGCGGTGTCGCCCGGAAAGATTCTGCTTGACGTGAAGAACCTGCGCGTTGTGGATGAGCAGGGAGTGGAGCGGCTCAAGGGATTCAACCTGCATGTTCGAGCCGGTGAAATACTTGGCATAGCGGGCGTGTCCGGCAACGGGCAAACGGAACTGCTTGAAGTTCTTGGAGGTTTACGCGCCGCCGAAGGGGAAATGGTGGTTAACGGTCAGCCAGTCGAGCTTGCAAATCCCGGAGGGCGGGAAAGAAGGGGAATGGGTGTCGCCCACGTGCCCGAGGACAGGCAGCGGGAAGGGTTGATCATGGAATACAGGGCATGGGAAAACATGATTTTCGGCTATCACCATGATCCGGGCCACCGGCGGGGGCCTTTAATGGATATCCCGGGAATTATCCGGAAAGCGAATGACGCGATGGGCCGATTTGACGTTCGTCCCTCCAATGCCGGTCTGGCGGCAAAGAGTTTCAGTGGGGGAAACCAGCAAAAAATCGTTCTTGCGAGGGAAATGGGGCGGAATCCCAATATTCTTCTTGTGGGACAGCCGACAAGAGGCGTTGATATTGGCGCGATCGAATTTATTCACAGGCGTCTGCTGGAATTGAGAGACGCCGGAAAAGCCATCCTGCTGGTAAGCGTGGAACTGGACGAGATAATGTCGCTCAGCGACAGAATAGCGGTAATGTTTGATGGCGTCATAATCGGCGAGCGCATGCCCAATGCGACTGATGAAAGAGAACTGGGCATGCTGATGGCGGGAATTGGCGGGAATTCCGCGGAAGGTGCGCGCCATGAATAAAATGCCGGCATGGGCTGACGCGGTGCTTGTGCCGCTGGCGTCCATTCTTCTGGCCGCGGCGATATCGGCAATCATAATCCTGATAATCGGAGAGGATCCGCCGGAGGCGGCGCGATTGATGGTGACAGGCGCTCTCGGGTCCACCTATGGCTGGGGGTATACGCTGTATTACGCCACCAATTTCCTGTTTACGGGTCTCGCGTTTGCCGTCGCAAGCCATGCGGGCCTGTTTAACATAGGTTCGGAAGGCCAGGCGGTATTCGGCGGCATCGGCGTGGCGCTCGCGTGTCTGGCGTTTCCATGGCCGCATTGGGTGGCCGCCCTCCCCGCCGCCATTCTTCTGGCCGCGGTATTCGGCGCGTTTTGGGCGTTCATTCCCGGTTGGCTGCAGGCTCGGCGCGGAAGCCATATTGTTATAACGACAATCATGTTCAATTTCATAGCCGCGGCCATTTTGAACTACCTGCTCGTAAATGTGTTGCGACCGGAAGGCTCCATGGATCCGGCAACGGAAAAATTCCCGCCCGGAACGCATCTGCCGACACTTCACGACTTGCTGGCGCCTTTGGGCATTGGATTTTCCAGGGCGGCTCCCGCAAACATCAGTTTGCCGATTGCCGTCGCGGCATGCGTTTTGGTCTGGCTGCTCATATATCGAACCAGGCTGGGATATGAAATCAGGGCGTTCGGCCAATCCGAGACGGCTTCGCGATATGCCGGAATAAATCCGATCAAAATCATCGTCATCGCAATGATGATTTCAGGGGCCTTGTCGGGCTGCATGGCAATAAACAACGTCATGGGCGAAGCGGAGCGTCTGGTTCTGAACGCCACCGAAGGCGCGGGGTTTATTGGAATCGCCGTAGCTCTAATGGGGCGAAATCATCCGGCGGGCGTGTTTCTCGCGGCCATCCTGTTCGGGTTTCTCTACCAGGGCGGGGCCGAACTCGCCCTTTGGACAACAATTCCGCGTGAACTGATTGTCGTGATTCAGGCGCTTGTAATTCTGCTGACGGGGGCGCTGGACAACATGGTTAGAATTCCGCTCGGGCATTTGTTCGCCCTTTTTCGCGGGGGAGGGAGGGCATGAAAACCCTTTTTGCGCCAAGAGAATCAAATTCCATGCCGCGCATTTCCAAAAGCGCAAGGGCGGAATGGCCGATTTCCCTGACTGCCGGACTGGCAAAAACCTTGAGCGGGGCGGATTAGAGTGGATATTCTGACCATATTGCAGATACTGGACTCCACGGTAAGGCTGGCAACCCCGTTGCTGCTTGCGTGCCTGGCCGGTCTGTTCAGCGAGCGGGCGGGCATATTTGACATTGGGCTTGAAGGCAAGATGCTGATGGCGGCGTTTTTTTCCGCGGCGATCGCCTATCTTTCCGGTTCGGTGTGGCTGGGCCTTCTGGCGGGAATATCGGCATCTCTGGTCATGTCGGGTCTGCATGGCCTTGCAAGCATTACGTTTCGGGGAAACCAGCTGATATCGGGCGTGGCGATCAATTTTCTCGCCGCCGGCCTGACGGTGCTTGTTTCCCAAGATCTGTTTGCGGAGGGCGGGCGAACCCCTTCACTTACGGGCGCCGCACGATTTGAACCGCTCTCGCTTCCCCTTGTCGAAGCTCTTGGCGGAGTGCCGATGCTGGGGTCGGTATATGCCGAGCTGATTTCCGGTCACACAATTCTCGTGTATGTTGCAATTCTTTGCGTGCCGGCAACCTGGTGGATATTGTTTCGGACCCGATTTGGTCTGCGACTGAGAGCAGTCGGAGAAAACCCCGCCGCGGTGGACACCGCCGGAGTGAGTGTTTCAAGGCTTCGTTTTGCCGCAGTGGGAATTTGCGGAATACTGTGCGGCATTGCAGGCGCATATCTTTCCACCGCGCTTCAGGCCGGGTTCGTGAAGGACATGACCGCGGGACGTGGATACATCGCGCTCGCGGCGCTTATCTTCGCCAAATGGCGGCCATGGCATGCTCTTGGGGCAACTCTGCTGTTTGGGCTGTTGCAGGCGGTTGCATTGCGATATCAAAACATTGAACTTGGCGAACTGGTGATTCCCGTACAGCTTATGGATGCGCTTCCCTACATTCTTACAGTGATCATTCTCGCGGGGTTTGTCGGAAAGGCCATACCGCCGCGCGCGGGAGGCGTTCCGTACGTCAAGGAGCAATAGCCTGTTCCGGAGTGTTGAAGTCCGGTTTGCTTTTGAAGGGAAATCGAACTTCGTCAGTTCAATCGGCTTGCATTGCGATGTTTGAAGGGGTTATGGGGCTGTATGCAAATCTACCTCCCGATTGCCGAAGTGTCAGTCAATGCCTTCCTGCTTCTTGGTTTGGGCGGTCTGGTCGGCGTTCTATCCGGAATGTTCGGAGTGGGCGGCGGCTTTCTGATGACGCCGCTATTGTTCTTTATCGGCATCCCGCCCGCCGTCGCCGTTGCGACCGAAGCCAATCAGATCGTATCGTCATCGTTTTCCGGCGTGCTTGCGCATTTGCGGCGCAAGACCGTGGATTTCAAGATGGGAACGGTATTGCTTGTTGGCGGCCTCATTGGAGCCGGTCTGGGCGTTATTGTTTTCAACTATCTGAAATCTCTCGGCCAGGTCGACCTGCTGGTCAGGCTGTGCTACGTGGTCTTCCTCGGAATCATAGGCGGCATGATGTTTTTCGAGAGTCTTCGCGCGATTCGAAGAACGCGTTCCGGGGCAAGACCGGCGCGAAGAAAGCACAACTGGGTTCATGGACTTCCGTTCAAAATGCGATTTCGCGCAAGCGGCCTCTATATAAGCGTGATCCCACCTGTTGCCGTGGGAATTTGCGTTGGCGTACTTGCTGCCATAATGGGCGTTGGAGGAGGATTTATAATGGTTCCGGCCATGATTTATCTTCTTGGAATGCCCACAAAGGTGGTGGTTGGCACATCTCTGTTTCAGATAATCTTCGTGACGGCATTCACCACGCTTCTTCACGCCACCACCAACTATACGGTGGATGTGGCCCTTGCGGTTCTTTTGCTCATCGGCGGCGTGATTGGCGCTCAGATAGGCACCGGAATCGGAACAAGGCTGAAGGCGGAGCAGCTTCGGATTCTGCTGGCGACAATCGTGCTTGGGGTTTGCTTCAAACTGGCCCTTGATCTGCTGATCGAGCCTTCAGAGCTATATACGATCGGTGATGGCGGAGGTCACTAATGCACTGGCTTGCCATCCTTTCACTTTGTCTGCTTTCGCTGCCGGGCAGAGCCGAGGAAGTCGTTCTGGGACTTTCGAAAGACAAGGTTGCCATCACCGCAACCTT
>JAPOTF010000173.1:0-1648 GCA_026709325.1 Roseovarius sp. | reverse complement strand
TTATTGACGTTCGCAAGGTCGGGCTGGAGAGCTGGCTCTACAACCTGTCCAGGGAACAGCCGCTGGCATACGGACTGATGTCGCTGGCAATCGCCATTGCCGCGGGCTGGTTTGCCTCCGCCGCCTTCAGGCTTTTGCGCGAGCGATAGATTTTGACACGCCGGTTTTGCCCAATCGAGGAGACAGGCGGCCCCTGTCGCCGGCATTGACATGCGGAATGCGGCAAGTCGATCAAGACTATGTTTATGCTCATGCGCCACCTTGACATGCGATGGCATGATCGGTTTGGTGTTTGACCATATGCGCGACTGGTGAAAATTGCGATAGTGCCGATATGAACCTGAAAAGAACCTGTCCTGACATGAACCTTATCCGTTCCAGGAAACGCGTTGCCGATCATGGCGAGGTCTTCACCCCCGCGTGGATGGTGGAAGCGATGCTTGACCTTGTTGAAGGGCGAGACGGAACGGATCGACGCCCGTTTCCTGGAACCGGCGTGCGGCAGAGGCAACTTCCTCGTGCCGGTGCTGCAACGCAAGCTGGCGGCAGTGGAACTGAAGTTCGGGAAATCCGACTTCAGCGTGCGGCACTAAGCGCTCCTGGGTTTGATGTGCTCATACGGGATCGAACTTCTGGCAGACAACATCCAAGAGTGCCGCGCGAACATGCTTGAAGTCCTGTCGGACTATCTGCGGCTCACGCCGGAGGATGACCTGTACCGCGCCGCGTCCCGCGTTCTGGCCTCGAACCTTGTGCATGGCGACGCGCTGACCATGAAGACGGCCGATGGCGAACCCATCACGTTTGCGGAGTGGGGCTACATCGGCAAAGGCAGATTTCAGCGCCGCGATTTTCGGCTGGACATCCTGACGGGCGCATCCGCGTTCAATGCCGAAGGGTCGCTGTTCGCCGGCCTTGGCAGCCATGAGATTTTCAAACCAGCCAGGACCTATCCGCCCATGAGAATTAAAGATCTGGCCGATCAAAACGGCCCCGCGTCCAAGGCCGCCGCATGAGCCGGACCGCCTTCATGTTGCGCGGGCGAACCCCGGACGTTTTGTCCTGCATTGCCAACCTTTCGAGTGATGAGGCGTTCAGGCAGCCCGGGTTCGCCGATGGGATGCTGGACACGCCGGCATATGAGGCCTGGGCTGCGGACATCGGAAAGGGGTCCACGAGGGTCGTGAAACCCCCTCTTGAACCCGGACCAAAAAGTTTCCCATAATGACTATTCAGGGGCAGGATTCCGATGCTGTCCTGCAGCTTTTCGTCCGAAAAATCGTATTCGCCCAGCAGGTTCATATGGGCCCATGATATGGGTGCGGATGCGGTAGATGGTGCGGCGCAACTGATCCTGTGCGGCGGCATCCGGCATCGTCTCCATCTGCCGCGTGAGATAGAGATAGTTCCAGCAGATGATGCAGTTTCGGATCAGGCGGTTGCAGCCTTCGGCGACGGCTTGGGCATCCGGTTCGGTCTGGCTGAGGGCACGGGGACTGCCGACCGCAACGGCACGGGAGAACCTGTTTGCCAGTTCGACCTTGTTGAGTTGGCCTTCGATGGCCTGGCGCAGTTCGAGACTGTCGGCATACCGCAGGATGAACAGCGTTTTGATGATCTGCCCGAAGGCCTTGACGGTCTGGTACAG
>JAPOTF010000086.1 GCA_026709325.1 Roseovarius sp. | reverse complement strand
ACATGCCCGTCCGGCGAATCGTCCCCATCAGACCGAGGCCCGAGTCGAGCGCAAGGACGATGCGCGCCCGCCAGGCGTGCTTCTGGAGGCTCCGCGGGTGGCCCGCGACCCGTTCGAGGCGCTTGCGCTGCCCGTCCGAAAGCCTGATTTCCGTTCTTGTCGATTTCCTGCCCATTTGCCTCTCTCCCGTTTTGCTGGCCGCTCGAAACGGCGGCGGGAGAACGATATCACACTTCCGAAAGAAATGGAATCACTTGTTTTTAGTCATACACTAGATGTCCGCCATTTGCAAATGTCATGCACATTCCGAATTATCCGATGTTTTCCTGGTTTCGTCTTCAAAACCAGCCGGACGTAAAAGACGTGAACTCCCGTATTCTGTCTTCCAGCTGCAAAAATGATCCTTGCGCCAATTCGGGTCCGAACAGGAAACCTGTTCAAAAGTTTATTTTTGATCAACATGGCTCATGTCGGGAAGCTGCGCACGGTTGAGTGCAGTCATGCCCGCGAACTTTTGTTTTTCGCAAACCATGCTTTTCAATCAAAAACCGAAATTAAATGATTTTTTCCGCATGATCATAAAAAATTTTCAAAAAGCAAGATAGAATGCCTACAAAAAATTTTTAAAAAATTCTTGTAATCCATTGAATAATTTAACGGAATAGCTGGAATTGCCGGGCTTGGTACAGGTATTTGGCAAGATGGATTCGGGGTGTGCGCCCTTGGAAAGCGATTGGGCACGGCCGTCAACAAATTTTTCATTATTCCCGGCAAAATTATTGCAGGGTGCCAATAGGAAACTCGAAAAGTAAAACATATTGGTCAAGTCGATGCCAGGTAGCGAGGACGCATTTAATGCACTGAAGGTTATTTTGCCATTAATTCAATTTCACAATCCATTTTGTCATTAACAATTTAACCAGACCTGCAGTCTCGACCTCCAACTTCACCTTTACGCAAGATATGCATTTTCACGGTTCACCGCAAACTTCCATCGGTATACGAATCGACTTCATGCAATTGCCATTTGCGGCTTGCAAAACGGCGTCATCTCGGTTATGTCAGATGATGAGAGGTTGGTACGGGCAAGCACCTCGCCAACCCGGTCAGGTCCGGAAGGAAGCAGCCGTAACGATACTCCGCTTGGGTCGTTTTCCAACCTCTCTCTTTAAAAAACCGTTTTCCAGCTTCGCAACTTCATCGCGTTGCAGGCATTATTGCCAACAGGGATTTTTCACAAAGGATGCCAAGAATGATAAAACCAGTCTGAGTGGTGTTCGAATTCTCCATTATTACAATGACATAAAACGCACCTCCGAATTGTTTCAAAGCAGAAAAACAAATCCATCGCAATGCCCGTTACGCCAAATGAGGCCGCAATTTCGCTGCATTCAGCATCTCAGGGCCACAATCAACAAGCAGAACGGTATTGGACACAAAATGGTTCTCCCGACCCGTTTCGGCAAACCAGCTCATGCGACGAGATGTCATTCCAGTCCTGATGACGAATTCGCCGTCATGTCGCAAACCTGTAAAGCCAATCCACCCGTCCGCAACGGGGCGATAAACAAATAGTCGCAACTTAGCCGCAATTATGCTGGCGATAATCCGGCATTGTTTTTTCGACATGTCGTGTCGGAACAACTTTCCCGGTTATCCCCATTTATCCTTTAGACGGCCAATAATCTGGTTGCGAGTCTGACGGTATGCATGCAGTTTCGCGTCGCGCGTTTCTCCAAGGCCGGTGGGATCCATAATCGGCCAATATGTTACATCAAGATGGAAAATCCGCGTCAGTTCCAATGCCCGCCTCTGACTTGCCGGGCTTAGAGCCACCACCAGGTCGAAAGACGACATGTCGTCTCCCCACTGTTCCATTTCGTCAAAGCTTCTGGATCGGTGCCTGGAGAGTTCCACCCCAACCTCGTCGCAAACGGCAATTGCGAATCCGTCAATTTCCAGATCGCTCTTGACGCCAGCCGATTGCACATAGGTATCCGTACCGTAGTATTTTTTCATGAGACCTTCGGCCATTGGCGACCGAACGGCATTATGGTCACAGCAAAAGAGCACCGAATGGGGAAGCTCTTCAACCATGTCTTCAGCCCCCGAAATGCAGCACGCATATCAGCGTGAAAAGTCGCCGGGCGGTATCCGAATCAACAACAACCTTTCCCTCAAGGCGTTCTTCCAGCACTCTTGCACCCTCATTGTGAATGCCGCGCCGCGCCATGTCGATTGTCTCTATCTGGCCAGGCGGCAAATTCTTTACAGCGTCAAAATAGCTCTCGCAAATAGCCCAGTAATCCTTTACCACCTGCCGAAAAGGACTCAGCGACAGGTGGAATTCGGCCGCCGGAGTTCCCTCTTCGGATTTCACGTCAAAAACAAGACGCTTTTCCTTTATTGAAAGCTCCACCCTGTACGGCCCCTCCGCGACAATTCGGCCTTCCCTTGCAGGCAGAGTGAATGTGTTCTCCTCCATAAGGTCGTACATGGCGACCTTGCGTTCCTGCTCTATCTCAGGTGTCGGAGGCGGCAGATTACTGTCATCCAGTTCAATATGGCAGATTCGACTCATCGTCCAACTCGTTTGCATGCGTTTTACATTTGCCTATACATTGCCACTCATGGAGGCAATCCAATTGAATTTCCAAAGGCGACTCCGTGAAATAGCAAAAAACCGGATTTTGGTCGGAAGCATGACAACCGCCAATAACGGCATTGGACTTTTGTAGCATATATGACTTCCGGAACCATGATTAGTTTTTCGTTTATGCGCATGGCGTTATTTGCAATTACCGCCGTTCTGGCCGGCATGCTGGCCATTTCCAAGGCTTCCGCGGAACGTCTAGCCCGCGAAGCCCTTGGCAGCTACATTCGGGCGCCTTTTTCCGTGGGAGAGCAAATCAACGACAAGGGCGTATACAAACTGCTGAATTCCGGAGGGATAGAGGCGGGATACATTTTCGAAACGGAACCGCTGGCGCCCCTGCCGGGATTCTCCGGCGCCACAATCAATTTACTGGTGGTGCTTGATCTCGAGGGAAACTTCATGGATGTTCAGCTGGTATCGCACAACGAGCCCATATTTGTGTCCGGCCTTGGCGAGGCACCATTTCACAATTTCTTCGTTCAATACGGCGGGCTTTCCATTTCGGACACCATTGTTGTTGGCACACCCTACGGCGAAGGAGCTTCCGGGTCTTCACTGGTTTATTTGGACGGCGTGACCAAGGCCACCGCAAGCGTGCGCATTGCGCATGAATCTGTTATGGGCGCGGCTCTCGCGGTGGCCAGAGAGAAAATGCAGGGCATTTCACTGGAACCTCCCGCGTTCCCGAATCTCGAATATGATGAAGACCTTACATGGAAAGATCTGGTGGAAAAGGGCATTGCAACCCGCAAAACCGTGAGCAATGCCGAAATCAACAAGCTGTTTGCCGGAACCATTTGGGAAGACGACGATCCGGAAGCGACCGACTACCCTGAAGAAACCTATCTTGATTTCTGGGTTGTGGATGTGGGGCCGCCCTCAATTGCCCGCGCGGCGCTTTCAGAGGATACATATGAAGAATTGAGGGCGTTCCTTGAAATCTCGCCGAATGAAGAGCCTCTTCTGGTGATCGAAACTGCCCGGCACGGGCTTGTAAGTCCGGATTTTGTTCGCAACACCTCCCCAGACTGGATATCCGCAGAGCAGGACGGGCTTCCAATTACATTTCGCGATGCAGACCTGCTTGTTGAGACGACCGAGGACGCCCCCGATGGAACCGCCATGATATTGCGCACAGATCGACGTCTTGGTTTTGATCCCGCCCGCGATTATTTGCTGAAGGTTCTTTCAGTTCGTGAACACGGAATGTTCCAGCCCGAGACAGGTTCGGTTGCAATCGAAATACCGCACGGCACTCCCGAGAGGTTTTTTGACAGGATCGAGCAGGTCAAGCCAATGCCTCCCTGGCTTGAGGCGCTGTGGAACAGGCAAGCTGACATGATCGCTCTTGGCGTCTTTTTGCTTCTTATAGTGGCATTGCTTGCACCCGGCATGAACAAAATGGCCGACGCAAGGCATTTCAAGGCCATCCGTCTTTGCATTTTAGGCGTAGTGATCGCGTTTATCGGATGGTGGGGACAAGGTCAGCTGTCCATTGTGACGGCGCTCGGTGCGCTTCGCACCGCCGTTGATGGAGGCAGTTTCGCTTTTTTGCTATATGATCCATTTTCGCTTTTGATTTGGGTTGCTACCGTCTTGGGCTTTATTGCCTGGGGTCGCGGGCTTTTCTGCGGATGGCTGTGTCCTTTCGGAGCCATGCAGGAATTCGCCCATCACATTGGGAAACTGCTTCGAGTGCCACAGATCGAACCCTCCGCGAGATGGGACCAGCGATTAAAATGGTTCAAGTTTCCGGTTCTTGCAGCATTGATTGCAGTTGTGTTCATTGCTCCCAACCATGTTGACAAGGCAGCCGAGGTGGAGCCATTCAAGACGGCAATTACCACATTCTTTATTCGCGAATGGTACTATGTGGCATACGCCGTGTTCTGGCTGTTGCTCGGGATGGTTCTTTTCAAGGGATTTTGCCGCTATGTCTGTCCACTTGGGGCGGTAATGGTCATTGGTGGACTGTTTCGAGGTCGCGACTGGATTAAAAGGCGCCAGGAATGCGGAACGCCCTGTCAGCTATGCAAGGTAAAATGCCAGTATAACGCCATAGACAAAAGCGGCGCCATACAATACAGTGAATGCTTTCAGTGTCTTGATTGCGTTTCAATCCACAATGACAAGGCCCGCTGCGTTCCGCTTGTTCTGGCGGAGCGTCAAGAGTTGCGTCAGGCACCCGCATGATGATCACCCGCCGCCGTTTTCTCGCCATAACCGCAGCCGCCATGGCGGCGCCCGCGCAAGCCAGTCCCGTTCGATGGCGGGGAAGAGCGATGGGAGCGGATGTTGGCGTGACGCTTGACGCCCCGGAATCCGCTGCCATTCCGGCAATCCAAAAGGTAAAGGCGCTCCTTTCGACTTGCGAGAATCTCTTTAGTCTGCATGACCCCAATTCCACTCTCAGCAGACTTAACCGTGAACGGCGTCTTTCATTTCCCCCGGACAGATTTTACAGACTTGTCGAATTGTGCTCGGAAATGCATATCCTGACGGAAGGCCGTTTTGATCCCACCATCCAGCCCGCATGGCGGGCCATGGCCACGGGTGGCGATGTAGAGGCGGCGAGGGCGGCCATTGGCTGGGAAAGGGTATCTCACAGTTCCAAAGACATAAGGCTCGGACCGGGACAGGCGCTAAGCTTGAACGGCATCGCCCAAGGTTATGCGACAGACCTTGTCACACGGGCGTTGCGTGATGCGGGAATGTCAAAAGTACTTGTAAACATTGGTGAATATCATGGAATCGGTCGACATTGGAACCTGGGTGTCTCCGACCCGCTTTACGGGATTGTCGCCATCAGGCGAATGCGTGATCGCGCCATGGCAACATCGAGTCCCGGCGCGCTTCTGTTTGACGACAATGCATCTCATATTGTGAATCCGCTTGAAACTTCCGTTGCGCATTGGTCCACGGTCAGCATAGAAGCGGACTATGCAACTGTCGCCGATGCTCTTTCAACCGCATTGTGCCATGCATCATCTGAAGAGATTAAATCGGTATTGAGAAATTCAAGAGCAAGTCCACTGGCGATTTGCGTCGGTCATGACGGAAAAATTGAATTCATTTCCCGCTGAATCGCAAAGAAAGGTTTTGTTTCATTATTTACCGGGCTCGTTCACTTCAAGCGAGGTTGCCGTTCCCGTTCCATGTATTGCCAACATGAACCGCCCACAGATTTTCGCATTACATCTCAAGGCAAATTTTAATCCGATGGCAGGAAACCCAATATCATGAAACTCGGAATATTTGAAACAGTCATCTCTGGTTGCATGCGGAGCTTCGATTTAGATTATCCCGCTAATGATTGCGATCTTTCAAAATGGGCCAGATTCATTGCATCTTTTCTTTCCATTGCAGAAGTCATTTGTCTTTGGCGGGCGTTTCTCGACGAATGCGTCTAAAGCGGGCAAGTGTGAAATCATTGCAATGGACGATTTTCCACACGGCATTCCGGCAATTTGCGATTTCGGCAATAAAAGGCCACCAATTTTCAATGGAGGCCTTTTTGCTTCAATTACTGCCGATCGGATCAGGAAGACGCAACGGCCCTTTTTGTTAGAACCTTGACAAGATGCGCGCGATATTCCGCGGAACCGTGCAAATCCCGGACAAGATTATCAACCGATGGAGTTGAAAGCCCGTCAATTGCCGCGGCGGAATAGTTGGAACTCAATGCCGCTTCCGCTTCAGTCCAGCGAAACACGCCTCCCTCGGCCGCTCCAGTCACCGCCACGCGAACTCCGTTGTCGTATTGCGCCACAAAAACGCCAACAAGTGCAAATCGCGATGCAGGTTGCTCGAATTTGACGTATGATGCCCTGTTGGGAACGGGAAAACTCACCGACGTGATGATTTCGCCATTTTCAAGCGCCGTTTCAAACAACCCGAGGAAAAAGTTCTCGGCCGATATTTCACGGTGATTTGTGGCAATCGTCGCACCTGATCCCAGAGCCGCGGCCGGATAGTCCGCGGCGGGATCATTGTTCGCAAGACTCCCGCCGATGGTGCCGCGATTGCGAACCGCCGGATCGCCAATATTCGCGGCCAGCGAAGCCAGGGCCGGATAAGATGATGCCGCGCCATTGGCCACATCGACATGAGTTGTAGCTCCACCAACGGCAACCGCGCCGTCACCTGATGAAACGCCTTGCAGTCCCGAAACGCCCAAAAGACTTACCAGCCTTGACGGGCTGGCGAGACGCTGCTTCATGGTTGGAATTATGGTTTGCCCGCCGCCAAGCGCTTGCGCATTGTCCGCTGCAAGTGCCGCCACCGCATCCGCAATGGTCGAGGGACGTTCCAGTTCAAATGCATACATGGTTGCTCTCCTTCTCAGCCCTGCATTGCATGCCATACCCGCGATGGGCTGACTGGCATATCAATATGTTCCACGTCGTGACCGGCGCGCTGCAATGCGTCAATGACGGCATTTACAACAGCTGGTGGCGATCCAATCGCTCCCGCCTCACCGCATCCCTTCACGCCAAGAGGGTTGTGCGTGCAGGGCGTCTGGCATGAATGATCCACGGCGTAAAACGGAACGTCATCCGCGCGCGGCATTGCGTAATCCATGTATGAACCCGTGAGCAGCTGACCGTTTTCGTCATAAACGCAGTCTTCCAGAAGCGCTTGGCCAATACCCTGTGCAAGGCCTCCATGCACTTGGCCCTCGACAATCATTGGATTCACGACGTTGCCGAAATCATCCGCGGCACTGAAACGCTCGATGCTCACCTTGCCGGTTTCAGGGTCAACCTCGACCTCACAGGCATAGGCACCCGCTGGATAGGTGAAATTCGACGGATCATAGAAGGCCGTCTCCTCAAGACCCGGCTCGAGATCCTCAAGCGGATAGTTGTGAGGCACATAAGCGGCAAGGCAAACATCGCCCCAGGCCACAGACTTGTCGGTCCCGGCAACGGAAAATTGTCCACCGCCAAGTTCAATATCCGCCTCTGACGCCTCCATGAGGTGCGCCGCGATTCGCTTCGCCTTGGAGATGATCTTCTCGGTTGCGCGAACGAGAGCGCTGCCACCGACGGCAAGCGAGCGACTCCCATAGGTGCCCATGCCCATCGGCGTGTTGGCGGTATCACCATGTACCACCTCCACCATGCCCGCATCTATCCCCAGCATGTCGGCGACCACTTGCGGAAATGCGGTTTCGTGGCCCTGCCCGTGACTGTGACTTCCGGTCATCACCACCAGTCCGCCCGTGGCGTTCACGCGAACCGTGGCGCTTTCATAAAGTCCCGCCCTTGCCCCAAGTTGGCCAACCAGACTACTTGGCGCAATGCCGCAAGCCTCAATGTAGCAGTTGACGCCAAGACCGCGAAGCATGCCGCGTTCTCTTGATTCCGCGAGACGCGATTCAAAGCCGGCAAGATCGGCCATGTCCTCGAGACGATCCATCGTGGCGACATAGTTCCCGGTGTCATACTCCAGAGCAACAGGCGTGGCATAGGGAAACTCCGTGATGAAGTTCTGCCGGCGAAGCGCGATTGGATCAGCGCCAAGTTCCCGTGCCGCCTTGTCAATAACGCGCTCAAGCTGGAATGTGGCCTCCGGCCGTCCGGCTCCGCGATAGGCGTCCACCGGAACCGTGTTGGTAAACACCGCTTTGACATTCACATATACCAGCGGGGTCTTGTAGTTTCCGGCCATCAGAGTTCCGTGAAGCCATGTGGGCACGCTTGGCGCGAATGTCGATAGATAGGCGCCCATGTTTGCATGGGTCTCGGTGCGAATTGCCGTGAAGTTGTTCTCGGCATCAAGAGCCAGGTCTATTTTGGTCACGTGATCGCGGCCATGGGCGTCGCTCATGAAGGCCTCGGAACGCGTGCTCGTCCATTTGACCGCCCGGCCAAGATTCTTCGCCGCAAAGGTGCAAAACGCCTCCTCTGCATAATGGAATATCTTTGCGCCAAAACCACCCCCGACATCCGGAGCGACAACGCGAAGCTTGTGCTCGGGAATGCCCAATACAAATGCTCCCATCAAAAGGCGAATCACATGCGGGTTCTGAGAGGTTGTGTAGAGAGTGCTGTCCCCGCTTGCGCTGGTGTAGTCTCCAACCGCAACGCGAGGCTCCATTGGATTGGCCACGAGACGATTGTTGCGAAGTTCAAGCGTGGTCACATGCGCCGCGTTCCTTATGGCCTCGTCAACCGCCTCCCGGTTCTCCTCCACAAATCCCCAGTCGTAGCAGAGATTTGACGTCAGATCGTCGTGAACTTTCGGCGCACTGTCTTCAAGCGCCCCGGGCATGTCCACCACGGCGGGCAGTTCCTCTATGTCAACCGAAATCGCCTCCGCCGCATCCTGGGCCTGTTCGCGCGATTCCGCCACAACCGCGGCAATGGGCTCGCCAACATGGCGAACCTTGCCAGATGCAAGTATTGGGTGTGCCGGTTCCTGCATTGCCTCTCCGTGGCGGTCGGTCACCTGCCATCCGCAGGGCAGCCCTCCAACTTCGGCAAAGTCATCTGAGGTGAATATTTTCAGCACACCTGGCATCTGTTCCGCGGATGCCTTGTCCAAACCTTTAATTTTGCCGTGCGCAATTTCCGAACGAAGAAAATGCACGTGAGCCTGTCCATGGATGTTTATGTCGTCGGTATATTTTCCGGTTCCCGTAAGGAACCTCACATCTTCGCGCCGGATAGTTGCGGCGCCTATGCCTCCATCTGCTGGCATTGCTTCAAGTCCTCCCTTTTCCCGACCGCTCAAGCGGCGATGTTTTCGACGTCCTGACCGCTTGCGGCCATGATCGCCTTGACAATGTTGTGATATCCGGTGCAGCGGCAGATATTGCCCTCAAGATAGTCTCTAATCTCGGATTCGCTCGGGCTTGGATTTTCCTTGAGCAGCGCGTCAGCGCTCATTACCATGCCCGCGGTGCAGAACCCGCACTGCAATCCGTGATGGTCCTGAAACGCCTGTTGAATTGTTCCGAGAGAACCATCATCGTTGGCCATTCCCTCAATGGTTTTCACGCAAGCGCCATCAGCCTCGGCCGCAAACATCGTGCAGGATTTTACCGCCCTGTCCGCCACGTGTATAACGCAGCTGCCGCATTGGCTTGTGTCGCAGCCCACATGCGTTCCAGTGAGTTTTAGAGTATTGCGCAAAAAATCGGACATAAGCGTGCGTCCCTCCGCTTCACCTGACATCTCGCGACCATTTACCGTCATGGATATTTTCATGGATATCTCTCCTCCCTTTGAAAGTTTCTCTTTATCTGCCAAAAAGGTTTTTCAACCAGGCAAACCAGGATTTCTTTGCTTGACCGCCATTCCGCGTCGCCTCTTCCGACATCGCTTGCCGGTCAGGGGCCGACGCCCCGGATTCAGATTCCGGATCGTCAACGGATTCTTCAACCTCCGTCTTAAACCGCTCGAAAAACTGATCCGCCATTTTTTTGGCAAAGCCGTCAATCACCCGGCTGCCAAGCTGGGCCAGCTTGCCGCCAACATTTGCCTCAACTTCATAAGTCAGCTTGGTTCCTTCCGGCGTTTCCTCAAGTTTGATGTCCGCACCGCCCTTGGCAAACCCGGCAGGGCCTCCCTTGCCTTCACCGGATAGAGTCAGGCTTTCCGGCTCAAACATATTTGAAAGCGTCACCAAACCGCGAAAGGTCGCCTTGACCGGTCCCACCTTTTGCACAACGGTGGCTTCAAAACCCTCTTCCGCGGTTCCCTGCATTTCCCTGCATCCGGGAACGCAAGCCTTGAGGACGTCAACTGACATCAAAGCCGACCATACCACCGAACGCGGGGCGGTTATTATCCTGCTATCTGTTAATTTCACGAATCACCTCCCTGTGCTACCAGCAATTTTTACATCATTGAACATTGGTTGACCATCTGTACATTGGTTTGGCTATCTCAACAAGGGTGGCGAATAGCTCAGCCCGTGGCTCTCGAAGATTCTTTCCATTCTACCGTCCTGCATGGCGGCATAAATTGCATCGTCGACAGTGTAGGCAAGTGCTCTGTATGCAAAATGCACTGCGACGCCGCTAGTCCATTTTCCCACGGAAAACCCCGGCATTGGCGGTGTATGAACGCCCACGTTTTCGCTGGCGGCGAATTCCAGTTGCGCGAGTGGCCCCATGGCGGCCATCGTCTCACCAGAAATCAAAGCTCTCATGGCGTCCCGCGTGCTTGGAAATCTGCGCATGTTGCCGGACATCTGCCCGCCCGCAAATGAAGTCAGGTAGAAGTCTGATATGGAATCGTTTTCAACCGCCACTGTATCATAACGAAAATATGCCGGAACCGGCGGATCCTCCGGATAGGCGTCATGACGATATGCTATCGCGATCCGCTCCACATGGTATTGCCCAGTGAACACCACCTGCTCGACCCGACAGATAAACTCGCTGTCATAGGGAATGTGCATCATCACATTGGCCACGCGGCCTCCAACCAGTGGCCCCTTCCATATCCAGTTCCTCAGATCCGCCTCAAGATTCTCGCCGGCTGCAACAAGTCTAAAATGCGGCCTTACGCCGAGAGCCTGGGCGATAAGCCTGCCGATTTCTATATCGACCCCCTTTATTTCACCGCTCTCCTCATATGACCATGGCGGAAAATCCTCGTATGCCGATATGTTTATATACCCGCGCTCGACAATGGAATCCAAATCCGCTCCAACCAGATCACGGCCGGCGTTTTGCGGCTTTGGCTGGGGCACGTAATCCCTGCACCTTGCATCCGCGGAAGTTGTCCAGATAAATCCGCTTAGGCAAATGCAGATAAGGGTGCGAACCATGATATGTTCCGCCTCTTTGATTATTGCGCCGCAGACAAACCAATTGTCAGTTGCTCGAAAGCGGTTCTGTAGTTCGGATTGTCTCCCTCGAGCGATTTGGCCGCCCTCATCGCGACACTGTCGGCCACCGGTGCTCCCGAACCCGTTTCGATGTTTCCCGCGATAGCTGCCAATTCGTTTTTCAATCCATCAACATCGCCTGATTCACCCTTTGCCATTTCACTCAGTTCATCTCGAATCTCCTTGAGGCGCTCCGCATATTCATCAAGCGCTCCATCGTCCGGTCGCGTCTCGATGAACGTGCGAATTGCCCATGCGGCCTTTTGTCCCAGAAGTTCCTCGTATGCGGGCATTTTAGTGATTCCACCTTGAGTGTATCCGTATCTGAACCGCTCAACAAACCACTCGTCGCCATATTCTTCCGCTTCAAGATATCTAAGGTCCGGGGCCAGACCACCGGATACCGCCCCGAGTCCGTGACATCTCGCGCAATTCTGGTTGTATCCCGAATCGCCAATTTCCACCGCAATTGCCCAGACTTCCTCACCAGCGGATTCGGCACGATATGGATTTTCCGTGAGCCACTCGTCTCCGACATCCGGAAGCGCATCGGTGTTCACTGGCTGCGGAGCCACGTCTCCATGCGCGAGAGCCATCCCAAACACAAGGGAGGCAGCCAGAAAAACGGATGAAAAAACCGAACGCATTTCAAGATTCCTTTCCTTGCCTGCATCGGCTTTTAACATCAAACCCATCGCCATGTTTATTCGACTTTTGTGCAATGTAACAATTATTCAAATATCACTATGAACTTGTCCTTAAGTAAAGTAGATGCCCGATATGAATTTCATATTCACATTGCCGCATCACAAACGCTGAGCAAGGGCATCACTCCAGGACGCAATCCTCATTGACAAACATTGCACCAAAAATGCCGACTTTCCACATTGATGCCTTGCCGGTGCGCGAAATATTCATATGCTCGCGGAAATCGTTGTTGGGCCCAAGTCCCTGAAGGGGAAATTCACATGCTTAAACTTAACCGCCTAATTGCCTTCATTGCGGTGATTCCATGCGTTGCCCATGCCGAAACGGAAGTTCCGGTTACATACCTGAAACAGGAAGTGCCCTTGCCACCGGTACTCTCCAACCTTGACCCCATACCGGAAGACAACGGGCTGGCAGGTGCGAGACTTGGCCTTGAAGACAATCTCACCACGGCAAAGTTTCTCGGGCACAATTACACTCTGTCTTTCAGCATTGTTCCGGAAGGTGGCGATTGGCTCGCCGCAGCCAAGGAGGCACTTGACAGCAGCCAGTTTATCATACTCGACGCCCCGCCATCGGCTCAGCTCGCGGTTGCAGATTTGCCGGCCGCGGAGAATGCGATATTGTTCAACGCCTCAGAGTATGACATGTCTCTCCGAAACAAGGAATGCAGAAGCAATCTGTTTCACGCGATACCCTCATATTCAATGCGCGCCGACGCTCTCATGCAGTTTCTTGCATACAGAAGATGGTCCAATCTCGCCCTGATTACCGGCAATCGTCATAAAGACATTGCCTTTGCGGAATCGCTCAAGCGTTCGGCGACAAAGTTCGGACTGGAACTGGAAAATGAGAAACCATGGCTGTCAGATGCCGACATGCGTCGCAACGCCGCCCGGGAGGTGCCGTTGTTAACGCAGGACTTAAACGACCACGACATTCTGCTCATTTCCGATGAGCTTCATGATTTCGGTCGCTACATTGCATACAACACATGGGCGCCGCGGCCTATAGGCGGTTCAGAGGGATTGCAGCCTGTCGCCTGGTCACGCGTTGTCGAGCAATGGGGAGCGGTTCAGCTGCAGAACCGGTTCGAAGAGCTTGCGGCGCGGGACATGACTTCAAGGGACTTTGCGGCATGGGTTGCCATTCGCTCATTGGGAGAGGCGGTAACGCGAACCGGCTCCAATGATCCCCAGATGTTGCGGGAATACATGCTTTCGGACAATTTCGAACTGTCGGGATTCAAGGGACGCCCGTTGACTTTCCGTCACTGGAACGGGCAACTTCGCCAGCCAATCCCGCTTGTAACCGAGCGTTCCGTTGTTGCAATGGCTCCACTGGAAGGTTTTCTGCATCAAAACACGGAACTTGATACACTTGGCATTGACGAACCGGAAAGCGAGTGCAAACAATTCGAAAGGCGGTAGCAATGAAATGGATAAACTTTGCGGCATGCGTTTCAATATCGGCCATGCCGGTCATGGCTGACGAGATATGGATCAGCAATGAAAAGGACAACACCTTAAGCGTAATCGATATCGAAACGCTTGAGGTAAGCCGGACAATTCCCACTGGAGAGCGCCCCAGGGGCATAACCTTCTCAAAGGACTATTCGGTTCTGTACATTTGCGCTTCGGACAGCGACTCGGTTCAGGTGATGGATCCGGAAACGGGGGAAATACTGCACGATCTTCCATCGGGCGAGGATCCGGAGCAGTTCGTACTTCACCCCAATGACAGGCATCTCTACATTGCCAATGAGGATGACGCCATCACAACCGTCGTGGATACCGAAACACGCACCGTGATATCCCAGATTGACGTGGGGATTGAACCCGAAGGCATGGCGGTCTCGCCGGATGGCGGCATTGCCATTACAACTTCGGAAACCACAAACATGGCGCACTGGATTGACACCGAAACGCAGAAGGTCTTTGCAAACACGCTGGTTGACTCCCGACCTCGCCACGCGGAATTTGTCAAGGATGGCGGTGAACTCTGGGTAAGTTCGGAAATTGGCGGCACAATCACCATTTTCGATACGGAAAGCCAGGCCGAGAAGGGGAAGATAAGATTCGAGGTTCAAGGTGTGCATCCCGACCGGGTTCAACCCGTTGGGTTCGAGCTTTCGGAAAAGGACAAGGTTGCATTTGTGGCGCTTGGCCCATCCAACCATGTGGCAGCCGTTAACATCGACACCTATGAGGTTGAGGATTATATTCTGGTCGGGCGCCGAGTCTGGCACATGGATTTCAATTCCGACAAATCCATGCTTTTCACGACAAACGGCGTTTCGGGCGATGTCACTGTAATCGATGTTGCCTCTCGCGAACCGGTCAAGACAATCAAGGTTGGCCGATTTCCGTGGGGAGCCGCATTCCGACCAACGAATTGACGTGCCGAACGGGAAATTCCGAGCCGGGTTTTGGCACGGTTAAAAAATGGATGACGCGTGTTTGGATTTCATGTAAGGTGCCGTTATGAAGAAGATGATGAATATTCCCGGAATTCCAGCCGCTCTGATATTTGCGATTGCCCTGCCGTTAACCGCATTGGCGGAACCAAAAACCGTCAGCGACGAGTACGGAACTCTCAATCCTGTTGATACCGGTTTCGGAAAGGCGATGAGCAACATTGAAAACGGCATTGCCGATATGACGACTTGCGCCACGGGTTATCATATCACAAAGGCCGGACGGCATTTTGACGCTCGAAAATTGTTCGAAACATGCGCCAATGCCGGATATACCGGCGCCATGACCTGGATGAGTCAGCTGGAAAACAACGGACTTGGTGGAGAATACGACCCGGACGCGGCCGCCGAATGGGACAGGCGAGCCGCGGAAATGGGCGATCCTGTTGGCAAATTCAATTATGGCCTTGATCTAATGCGTGGTCATGGCGTTGCAAGAGACGTTAAACTTGGTCGATCATATGTGGACGATGCTGCAATAGACGGACTTGCCATTGCAAAACGTCTGCAGGCCGCCGACTACAATCTGGATGAAGTCACCCCCGATGCCGACAACTGGAAATACGGACTGATGTTCTAGGCGGTGTCTTTGGCAGGTAAATTGACCGATTTCAAATTACGACATTTACGCAACACCGATTTTCGGCGCTATATGCGTGTTTCGCAATTGCCGCGGAACATGCGGGAAAATCAGACGCCTATGTATTGACTAATTGAAATCCGCCGCATCAAGACATTTGCGCAAAATCCATTTCACCGTCAATGAAAAACGCTCCATCGCAACAACCTTAACCGAACATGTGGAGCAAAACGCCCTCCACTTGCCTTGTGCATATGCCTTGGAATTTTACATGGCGCGCAATTTCGCCTCGTCCCAGCCCAGATCAAGAGCCTTGACCATGAACTCAAGCAAAGGTGAAAGCGCCCCAAATGCCTCTGTAACACGATCAGCAAAACTGTCGGAACACACTTCTGCCTCGGCGCAGGTCGCGGACGCGAAAACCGATTTGCGTTTCAGATCTTCAATGCAGAGGTGATCGTCAGGATAGCCTCGCGGAGCTCTTTTAAGCATTTGAGAATCGCTTAAACCGCCCAGCAATTCGGTGAAGGAGGGGTTTCGGACTATCTTGAGCCACCGCTCGGGATTTTCAACAATTGAATCGCGAATCCTGTTCAAAACCGGAGTGGGAGGCGCCCATATTCCGCCTCCAAAAAAAACCTCGTCCGGGGCCAGGTGAACATAAAAGCCCGGTGCGTGGGCATCCTTGCCTGCAGAATGCCTGAAATGACAGCCTACATTGGTTTTGTATGGAGTTTTATCGGCGGCAAAGCGGGTATCGCGATAGATGCGGAACAAGGATCCGCCGTTAAGCCTGCTGTCCGCCGCAAAAGCCGGCGCGTTGAGCGCCAGCCATGGAGCCACGCTCTCGATGAACCCAGCCATTGGAAGCTGGACATGCTCTCGAAAACGGGATTTGTTTTCTTCAAACCATTCCTTGTTGTTGTTTTCGCGCAATTCACGCAAAAAACGGAAAAGTTCAGGTGAAATCGTTCCGGTCATATTTGTCTCCCGCGGCAGGTTGGCCAAAACTTCAAAGATGCCCCTTCTTCAACCATGCAGGGTGCAACATGCATTTTACAGGGCAAGCGGCAATCCTCAAATTGTTCCCGATGAGGATGCGCCTTGCAATTGCATCCAATATTTCCCGATGCGGTTGATCTGCGGGAATACCCGTCACTCAACATTTATCCTGAATTTGAATCAACCGACAGAGGCCGGGGACTTTACGCTACAATGCAAATGAAGGCGCATTGCGGCATTTTTCGAACCTTGACAGATGTGTGAATTGATCTGCGCGTTCAATGAGCAACGGTTTTCTCGGGTGGCAGACGATAGATCAGCGCCGACCCCTCCGATGACGCATGCGCATCCGCCTGCAATTGCAGAGCGCTGTGGTGCGGTGATTTGCTGCATACCGGATCTGTCGCGGCCGCATCGCCGACGATTGCCAGCGCCTGACATCGGCAGCCTCCAAAATCGATCGTTTTTCGATCACAGCTTTTGCAGGGTTCCTGCATCCAGCCGGTGCCCCGATACATGTTAAACGCTTCGCTTTCGTACCAGATTTTCGCAAGAGAACGCGCTTTTACCGATTCGAATTTCAGGTGAGGTATGGATTGCGCGGCATGGCAGGGAAGAACCTGACCATCCGGGCCAATATTCAACCCTGAAGTGCCCCATCCGCCCATGCAGCGTTTTGGAAAATCCTCATGATAATCCGCGGGAACATAGTCAACAACCAGCCTGCCTTTCAGTCTCTCGCGGACTTCTGCAACAATACGGCCGGCATGCTTGGCCTGCTCGCGAGTGGGCATGAGAGCATCGCGATTTTTGAGCGCCCATCCGTGGAACTGAACAGTCGCGATTTCAATTCTGCGGGCGCCCATTTTTTCCGCCATGGCGAGAGCCTGCGGCAATTGCGCGAGATTTTGACGATGAACAACAAAATTGAGCGTTAGCGGAAATCCGATCTCGCCAACCCATTCCGCCACCAGCATCTTGCGATCATATCCTCCCCGATAACCGCCGATACGGTCGGCCATTGCCGCATTTGTACCCTGCAGGGAAAGCTGAACATGATCCAGCCCTGCCGCATCCAAAGCATCAAGCCTTTTTTTCGTAAGACCAATGCCGGATGTTATCAGATTTGTGTAAAGCCCCGCATCACGTGCAGCGTCAACCAGTTCAACCAGATCCGGGCGAGATGCGGGTTCGCCACCGGACAGATGCAGCTGCAAAACTCCAAGATCCGCCGCCTCCCTGAAAACCCGAGTCCATACCTGCGTGTCGAGCTCGTTTTCGCGAACCGCCATCTGCACCGGGTTTGAGCAATAAGGGCATGAAAGCGGACACCGATGCGTCAATTCTGCGAGCATTGCAATTGGAGGTTTTACCGCAGTCATTTAACGACGTCCAAAATTCGGCGGTTTCGCAGCGCATCCATAAGACCGGAGCAATCTTTCGAAATCTCCTCCCTTGGAGCATCGAAACTGCCTGCAAGCTCGTCGACAATCTCGCGATATGTCCGATGTCCGTCAACCCTGGAAAGAACCGCATGTCCCACCATGTCAATCATCAGCGCGCGTTCAGGAGCAAGAAGCACCCATTGTCCGCGAACAGGGTCGTTGTGCAAACGCACGCCTCTGGGCAGGCAGGGTATGTCATCCGGTTTCACTTAATCCCCCCCCCATGCCCGGCGCGCCATCTCCCGGCCGCCAGGCTCCTGGCGGCACCCGGGCGGGTTCGACATAGGCGGCCGCAAGAGCATCAAGCTGGGCCCACAGCACATCCGTTTTAAATATGAGAGCGTCAGCCGCCGCATCCTGTTTTTCGAGGGTGTCCGCGTTGTCAAGAACCCAGGCCAACCCGAATGCCACGTCTATTGGCGCCTCTTTAAGGCGATTGCGAAAATACGAGAGAGAATTGTCGTCTGCAAATTCATAATTTTTAAGAAGTCCCTCGATGCGGTTTGCATGAATTTTCGGTGCGAACAGCTCGGTCAGCGATGCGGACACCGCCTCAAGCAGGGTTTTTTCCCTGACAAACCGCACATAGGCATCCACGGCAAATCTGGTGGCCGGAAGAACACCTCTACACGAGGCAACGTAATCAGGATCCAGTCCCACGGCCTCCGCCAATCGAAGCCAGCGGCGAATGCCCCCCTCGTTGGCATCTGTTCCATCATGATCCTCAATTCGCTTGCGCCATTTTCTGCGCATGGAGGCATCTTCAACGCGGCTCATGAATGCCGCATCTTTCATTGGTATTGAATGCTGATAATAGTAGCGATTGACAACCCACGCCCGAACCTGGTCAGGGCTGCATCCACCTGAATGCAGCATATGGTGGAACGGGTGCAGATCATGGTAGCGCTCTGCTCCAATTTGGCGCAATCTCGCCTCGAACGCATCCCTCGACTGGATCATATTTTGATCTCCATGCCATCTTGACCTATTGTCCATCCCGACGCTTCCGCCGCGGATCTTTCATATGAATCAGGGCGAAGAACCGGATTCGTGTTGTTCATATGCACGTATATTTTGCGCCCGACGTCAAGATTTGAAAACGCCTTGATGGAGCCGTTATCACCGCTCATGGACATGTGCCCCATCCGCATGCCGGTTTTTTTGCCGACTTTGGCTAGAGCCATCTCGTCATCTCGCCACAGGGTTCCATCAAAAAAAACGCAATCCGCTCCATTGAGACGTTTGGCAAGGCTTTCCGTCAATTTGGCGCAACCGGGTATGTAAAACGCCGTTGAGCGGCCATTGGTCAACTCAACCCCGACAGTTTGCTCTCCCATTAAATCGGTTTGCACCTTTTCGCCTTCCTCCATGTATAGCGGAACCTTTCCCGGCACGGGAAAAAGGGTTGCTTCAAGGCCCTTGACTATTTCAAACGAAAGTCCGGTGATTATCGTTTCACGCTTGACGACAGACGGGTCAAGCGCTGAAAATATCGGGCTGTCGGCAAGCACCTGGTGAATCTCCGCGGTTGCAAAAAGGATGAATGGCTGAAGCTCGCGAAGCGTGAGAAGACCGGCGACATGGTCAATATCGCCATTTGTGAGAAGAACCGACCGCAATGGCATCTCTCTTAAACCCGTGGGATGCAGGCACGGAGTTTGCTGCAGCTGCATGCGGATATCGGGGGATGCGTTCAGTATGGCCCAATCACTGCCATTTGCGGTAACGGCAAGTGAAGATTGCGTCTGATGGGGAATTTCACCTGATCTTGCCAGGTTGCAATTCAAGCATCCGCAATTCCATTGCGGAAGGCCGCCGCCGGCGGCCGCGCCAAGAATATGCGCGCGAAAACCCATTTCGAGGCTTTCGCGCGCAAACGTTTAAAACAGGTCGTTATCGTCGTGATCAGGACCATACATGTTGATTTCCATGCCACACTCAAGCTCACGTATAGAAGGTTTGCTCCAGGCCATGATATTCTCCCTAGATTTACCATGTTTTAAAAAAGAGCCCAACATAGCGGCTCCAAGATTAAAATAGCGTTTGCAAAATTCGAATGCAATATGCATTATCGCAACCCGGTTACTACTTTAGTGCAATTTGCCGCATTCTCATAAACTGCAACTGCGGAATTGCGGGCGCCGCATCCTTGCCTGCAAGGCCGACGCGAAACTCGGCGGCTTTTATGGTTGCCGGTGAAATCGCCAAATTTCGGTTTTTCACTACGACTAAAGAACTACAAAACATGGATTGCGGATGCCTGACATTAAATATCAAAATCAACGTGATCGCGTTAAAACATGAACGCAGCAACATCATGGGAGCATCATGAAACGACTTGCTATCTTTGTACTGGCATTTTTCGCGGCGTCGTCACCTTCTTATGCCGCTCCACTATGCGACGATTTTGGATTTGCCGGCCTTCTTGCGAAATGCAACAGGGGCGAGACAATTAAACTTACACTTGCCGCAGGCGAGCCCCTTGGAGAAGACGTCGTTCTTCAATCGGGGGCCTATTACAAACTTGAAATCACATCGGATGGCTCGGCTGAACTTGCGCTTGAGGGGCCCGATTTCTTCCGGTCAATCTGGATGAATGAAATCGTAATCAACAAGATTGAAATTCGCCCCATGGCAATTGACAGCATCGAGTTCGACAAGGCTGGCACGGTTGAATTGTCTTTCATTGCGATAAAACCAGGCAACCATGTGCTTAAAATTCCCGGCACATCCGGTGAATCGCAGCGAATGACATTCAGTATACGCTAACCCATAAAAGGACGATCAATGAAGCTCAAGCCAATTACCGCAATTCTGGCATTTGCCGCCGCGCCGGCATTTGCCGATGAAATCGGCGTCGAAACAGTGGCGCAAATCGAGGCCATGCTGGCTGAAATGGAATGTCAAATGGATACCGACGACATTGAAGTCGAAGATGACGGCTATGAACTGGACGATGTGATATGCTCGGATGGCAATCAGTATGACATCGAGCTGGATTCCGACCTGAACGAAATCGGTCGCCGCGCCGAATAAAAACATCTTTGCCCTGCATGAAATCGGCTGACATGCCGACACAAAAACGGGACATTTCGCTTTATCTGGCGCTGTCCCGTTTTTTTTGGATCATCAATCGGATTTCTGTTATGGAACGAGCCATAATGTCAATGTTTCCATTTCCCCTGCAGCGTACGGGCTTTAAATGCGCATTTACAGAACCGTCCGGGTGACGGCATGACCGCTGGGTTGTCGGCAAATGGCGTCAGTTTCAGATACGGGAGGAAACTGGCACTTGACTCGGTGTCATGCGAGATACCCATGGGATCATTCTGTGCGCTACTTGGCCCGAACGGGGCGGGCAAATCCACGCTCGTCTCTCTGCTTACAAGACTGCTGGTGACTTCCGAAGGCGCAATACACATTGCCGGACACAACCTCGACAAATCACCCCGGCGCGCTTTGGCCAGGCTTGGAATTGTATTTCAGCAGCAGACGCTTGACATGGATCTGACCGTGAATCAGAATCTCGGATATTTTGCCGCTCTCCACGGATTGCCGCGTTCCGAGGTTCCCCGGCGCATAGACGCCGCGCTTGACAAATTGGGAATGCGGGATCGAGCCAACGAGAAAATCCGCGAACTCAACGGCGGCCACAGGCGAAGAACCGAACTTGCCCGCTCGCTGCTTCACGATCCGGCCGTTCTTCTGCTCGATGAGCCAACCGTTGGCCTGGACGCGGCCTCGCGCCGCAAGATAACCGACGAGGTTCACGACCTTGCCAAGGAGGGGCTTTGCGTTCTCTGGACGACGCATCTTACAGATGAAATCCGGGATGCGGACAATCTTCTCGTGCTGCATCACGGCAAGGTGATGGCCAACGGCAAGGCTGGAGACGTTCGGGGGAATCTGCCTCTTGCCGAGTGGTTTCTATCCAGAACGGAGGATTCCAAATGACATCATGGCCAGGCGTGATGCGGGCAATTATCGGCCGGGAGTTTCTGAGGTTCATTCATCAGAGGGAGCGGTTTCTCGCGGCGCTTGTGAGACCGCTTGTCTGGCTGTTCATATTTGCCGCGGGTTTTCGGGCGGCCCTCGGTTTGTCGATTATCCCCCCCTACCAGACCTACATCACCTATGAAACCTACATTGTCCCCGGGCTGTGCGCCATGGTTGTTCTCTTCAATGGCATGCAAAGTTCACTCGGTCTGGTTTATGATCGCGAAATGGGATCGATGCGGCTTTTGCTTACCAGCCCGTTTCCGCGCTGGTGGCTTTTATTCTGCAGGCTGCTCGGATCGGCGATAATTTCCATCCTTCAAGTATACACCTTTCTTGCCATCGCCAGGGCATTTGGGATTGCAATGCCGCCACTTGGATATTTGGCGGTACTGCCCGGTTTGCTTTTAAGCGGCATTATGCTTGGAGCCATGGGGCTGCTTCTCTCAAGCCTGATCCGTCAATTGGAAAACTTCGCGGGTGTCATGAACTTTGTGATTTTTCCGATGTTCTTTATGTCATCAGCACTTTATCCCCTCTGGAAAATGGCGGAAAGTTCAAGACTGCTGCATGACATATGCGCATTAAACCCCTTTACATATGCCGTCGAGCTAATTCGCTTTTCTCTTTATCTGGAGTTCAATGCCAGCGCCCTGTTATGGGTGCTGATATCAACGTTCGCAATGCTTGCCCTAGCTTTTTGGGGATATGATCCGGCACGGGGTCAAACGCGCGTAAAACGATAATGCCGCAACCCGTCTTATGATTTCGACATTGTTTTGCGCAAAAGGTCCGCATAAAAAAGCGGGCGTGAAGGCGCCACTTGCATTTGCACTGCCGGTCCGAAACATCTTCCCCCGGATTGCGGCAAAAGTTCCGCGAGGCCGTCTCCCAGATTGAACTGCAAACCGGGAGAAGCGAAATCAAAGGCAAGCCGTGAAATATGCGATGCGAAAGCAACCAGAGCAGACAATCCGTCAACCGCGAGGCAATTGCCGGTGAAATATTTCACCGCTCTGGATTCAATGCGATAAATGAAAAAGCGCCGGGATTGAGGCATCTTGCTGCGATACCCATTAATGCCGCATGCACCGCTCGCCCCGTGCCTGGCAGCACCATTAAATTTCAGGTGCTTGATGGAAAGCGGATTTCCATGCCAGTTTGCTTTTGGAATCCAATTTGCGACTTAAGTGCTATTTTGATGCAACACGGTAGATTATAGGCTGTTGCAACCTTAATGTCCAATCGTACAGCCTTTTCGGGACAGAACAAAATCTACATGGGAGAAAGCCAATGAAGCGAGTTATCACGGCCGCAATCGCATTTGCGTTTGCAGCGGGCATGTCCAATGCCCAGGTTGCGGATGGCGACCTGGCAGAGGATCAGGCCAACACGTCACAAATTTTGACCAACGGCATGGGGCGCGGTCTTCAGCGTTACAGCCCCCTCGACATGGTCAACAGGGAGACGGTCAAGAACCTTGTTCCCGCATGGGCGTTTTCACTGGGCGGCGAAAAGCAGCGTGGCCAGGAGACCCAACCGCTGATTTACGACGGAGTGATGTACATCACCGGATCATATTCAAGAGTTTATGCGATCGATGTAAAAACAGGCGCCGAAATCTGGCAGTACGACGCGCGACTACCGGAGGGCATCCTTCCCTGCTGCGATGTGGTCAACCGCGGAGCGGCCATATACGGGGATAAAATATTCTTCGGAACGCTTGATGCGCGCGTTGTCGCATTGAATCGCCATACAGGTGACGTTATATGGCGCGACAAAATAGCCGACTACAAGGCCGGATATTCCTACACCGCGGCACCGCTCATAGTAAACGGCCTGGTCATTACCGGAAACTCCGGAGGCGAATTCGGCATCGTCGGCGAGGTCCAGGCGCGCGACACTGAAACCGGCGAACTGATATGGACCCGTCCCGTAATCGAAGGGCACATGGGAACATACAAGGGCGAAGAAAGCACCATGACCGGAACGCTCAACGCAACGTGGCCCGGTGACATGTGGAAAACGGGCGGTGGCGCAACCTGGCTTGGCGGTTCCTATGACGCGGACACGCACACCATTGTTTTTGGCACTGGAAATCCCGCCCCATGGAACAGCTGGCTGCGCAACGCCGGCCAGCACAATGACGGTTCCGGCGACAACCTTTACGCCGCGAGCCGTATTGGGATGGATCCCGACACCGGAGAGATCAAATGGCATTTCCAGACCACGCCGCGTGAAGGATGGGACTATGACGGCGTTAACGAAGTCATCCCATATGTCGATCGCGCGGGCAACATGCGCTATGCCACCGCCGACCGCAATGGATTTTTCTACGTTCTGAACAGAGAGGATGGCAAATTCGTTCGCGGCGGACCATTCGTCAAGGACATAAGCTGGGCATCGGGACTGGATGAAAACGGGCGCCCGATTTACAACGAGGAAAACCGTCCCGGCAACCCGGTGGAATCCGCGGATGGAAAAAAGGGAGAGGTTGTATTCTCGTCACCTTCATTCCTCGGCGGCAAAAACTGGATGCCAATGTCCTTTTCACGGCGCACCGGGAATTTCTACGTGCCCACGAACGAATGGGGAATGGACATCTGGAACGAGCCAATCACCTACAAGAAAGGCGCCGCGTATCTTGGGTCCGGCTTCACAATCAAGCCAAACTACGAAGATCACATCGGCAGCCTGAAGGCGATTGATCCGGACACCGGCGAGTGGGTCTGGGAGTACAAGAACGACGCGCCGCTCTGGTCGGGTGTCATGACAACCGCCGGCGGTCTGGTGTTCTTTGGAAATCCCGAAGGCGAATTCATAGCTCTTGACGATGAAACCGGCGAAAAGCTCTGGTCGTTCCAGACCGGATCGGGCGTTGTTGGCCAACCCGTCACATGGGAGCAGGATGGCGAGCAGTTTATCTCGATTATTTCAGGCTGGGGCGGCGCGGTTCCACTCTGGGGCGGTGAAGTTGCCAAAAAGGTAAACTACCTCAATCAAGGTGGTCTGCTCTGGACATTCCGTCTGCCCAGGGAACTCGCAATGGCCCAATGAGGCGCCGCGTGATCCTTTGAGTGATGAAATGCGAACTACATGCGCCCTTTCCGGGGCGCATGTTTTCATTTACGGCTATTCGCCAATTGGTTCATCCATCGTAATTTGCGATTTTTTAGACACGGGTTGCCACTTTCGCGGAAAAGGTTGAGATCATGGCGGGGAAGAAAACTGTCGGCAAAAGATTCAACAGCGCTTTGATCGTTGATGATCACCCTCTTTTTTGCGAGGCCCTTTCCATGACATTGCAGGCAACTTCAACGATAGATGAGGTGCATACATCAAACCGCCTGGAAAGCGCGATGGAACTGCTTTCCAATGAGGTTAGTCCCGACGTGGTTCTGCTTGATCTGAATTTGCCCGACATGGATGGGCTTGACGGATTGATACGGCTTAAGTCAGCCGCCAAAGCTCCCATTGTGGTTATATCCTCAATAACGGACAACAGAGTGGTAAACCAGGTGATTCAGGCCGGCGCGTCAGGATTCATCCCCAAACACAGTCAGCGCGAGGTGTTTTCCGGCGCGCTGGACGTCATCGGACAAGGAAGGGTTTTTCTGCCTGAAGAGTGCATTCCGCTCGATACCGAAATGCACTCGAAAGAGAAGGAGGCGATCAACCGCCTGTCCTCGTTGACAAATCAGCAGGCGCGAATACTGCAACTGATATGCGAAGGCAAATTAAACAAGCAGATAGCATATGACCTTTCGATTGCGGAAACCACGGTCAAGGCGCATGTAACCGCCATCATGCGAAAACTTGGCGTTCAAAGCAGAACGCAGGCCGTGCTGATCGCAAAACGCTCGTCATTCGACCATAGCTTGCAATAGATTCCCCATTCGATATAGCCTGAACGCAATTCGGGATCATTGGAGAAGCAAGGTGGACAGCGCATCCGAACCAATGCCGGAAACCCCCGGCGCAATCGGCATTGCCAGAACGGGCTTTGTGCGCCACAACACCTCCGATCCCGGGCGCGATCTGCTGGAACGCCTTGGAAATTGCGATCTTGAACTCGTTGTAATCTTTGCATCTTACAATGCCGACTCAAGCGCTGTAATAGAGAGCGTCGCAAGAAGTTTTGCGCCAACACCTGTAGTCGGATGTACCACCGCCGGTGAAATAACCCATGAAGGCTACACTGACGGGTGGATAGTCGCCATCGGGTTTCCGAAGTCCCACTTCCGCGCCAAAATACTGTCCGTTCCCGACCTGGGCAGTTTTAACGCGCAAGATTTAATTGATCTGATGATAGGCAATCGCAACGCCATGATGGAAGAGGTTCCCAACTGGCATCATGAATTCACCTTTCTATTGATTGACGGACTTTCCACCAGGGAGGATGTGCTCGTCTCCGAACTTGCGCCCGGCCTCGGCCCTGTGCCTTTATTTGGAGGATCGGCAGGAGACGGGACGCGGTTTGACAACACCTATGTGCTCCATGATGGACATGCGCTGGAAAACGCCGCAATTCTGATTCAAATCCGCACCCGGTGTCCAGTTAAAGTATTCAAGTTTGACCACCTTGTGCCAACATCGCAAAGAATGGTGGTTACAGAAGCCGACCCCGCCAGAAGAATAGTTCGCGAGATCAATGCGGAACCCGCCGCCCGCGAATATGCAAGGATTCTTCGCAAGGATCCCGAACAGCTTACCACATTTACCTTTGCCGCCCACCCTGTCGCCGTTAAAATTGGCGGCGAGTATCATGTAAGGGCGATTCAGCAGGTTACCGAGGATGGCGATCTGGTGTTTTTTTCGGCAATTGATGAGGGGCTGGTACTGACGCTTGCCGAACCGCGTGACATGATCGGACATCTTAATGAAGAAATAAAGCTGCTTGCAAAAGAGGGACTGCCGGATATCGTTCTCGGCTGCGACTGCATCCTGCGTCGTCTTGAGGCTCAGGAAAGGCAGATGACCGGCGCCATATCCAAAATACTTTCCAACAATAGAGTGGTGGGGTTTTCCACTTATGGCGAACAGTTTAATTCGATACATGTCAACCAGACATTGACGGGAGTCGCAATATATCCTCCCGAGGATGAAAGGCAATGATTATCCAGACTCTCGTTAATCCGCTCGATTCGCTTGAGCGACAGAACGAGAAACTTCAAAGAATAGCCACCGCACTCATGCGAAGAGTGGAGGAATCGACAAACTCCTCGGGCGCCGCGTACACGCAGTTCCAGCGCGCGGCCATGCTTGAACAGGAAGTCAGAACCCGAACGCATCAACTCGAGCGCACACTTGAACTCCTAAATGAATCAAACGCCCGGCTTGGTCAGGCCAACCGGGAAACGGAAGCCGCCCGGAAGGACATTTCAAATGCGATTGAAACAATCAAGGAGGGTTTTGCCCTGTTCAACGCCGAGGACAGGCTTGTAATGTTCAACAGCCGTTTCGGCATGCACATGCCGGACATTCGGGGAAGGTTAAAGCAGGGCCTTGGTTTTGGAGAGTATGTCAACCTCGCGAGCGGATCAAAGCATCTCTCGCTTGCAAATTCGGAAACACGGGAAGACTGGCTCCGCAAACGCGTAAATCAGCATGAATTCAGCCATGTGGTGTTCAATGTAAGCATGACCCATGATCGCTGGGTTCAGGTGTCCGAACACCGTACTCGAGACGGCGGAACCGTAATAATGCAGACCGATATTACCGATATCATGCGCATAGTGCGAATGGAGCGTGATCGCCTTCGCGATGATCAGGCCCGTCTCATAAGCGCGACACTTGAACATTTGGATTTGGGATTGTGCATTTTTGACAGCAAATTCAGACTGGTTGGCTGGAACCAGCGGGTTAGCGAACTGCTGGCGATACCCACGTCGCGCTTTCAAATGGGGGTCAATTTTGATAAGCTGTTTCGTCAGCTAAGAAAGGATTTTACCCTGCAGGATGGCATAAAGCTAAAAGATTTGTATAAATGGACAAGAAGCAAAAATGGTCGCTCTCCCCTGGCTTTCGAATTGAGAGGCGGCGGCAACAGCATTCTTTCAGTATCCGCGCGAGACATGCCGGATGGCGGCTTTGTCATCTCTTTCACCGACGTCACTTCAGAGCGGCAAGCCACAAAGGCGCTTCACAACGCCAATGAAATGCTTGAACAGCGGGTTGCAAGCAGAACCGAGGAACTTGCCGCGGCACTGGACGATGCCAAAAGGGCAAACGCGTCGAAATCGCGATTTGTCGCGGCCGCAAGCCATGATCTGCTGCAACCTTTGTCGGCCGCCAAGCTCTATATCGCTTCACTTGGCAGAGAAACGGGCAACGACAAGGCCACAAGGCAAATTGCGGAAAAGGCGGAAAGCGCGCTTGCCAGCGTGGAGCACATCCTGCAAGCCCTGCTTGACATCTCCAAACTCGATTCGGGACTTGCATCCGTTCAGATTGCCGGCGTTCCGCTGCAGGTGATATTCGAGCAGCTTTCGGATTCCTTCAAGCCTGTTGCCGACGCCAAGGGGCTTGATATCCGGATTGTTCCAAGCACTGCAATTGTTTCAAGCGATGCCACATATCTGAGAAGGATTCTGCAAAATCTGATTTCCAACGCCATACGCTATACCGATACCGGCCGGGTTCTGGTGGGGGTCAGAAAAAAGGCCAGAACGGCAAGAATCGAGATCTGGGACACGGGCATTGGCATCCCCCGCGAAAAGCAGAATGACGTTTTTCAGGAATTCATGCGGTTGAATGCCGATGCGAGCGCCGCGGAAGGCATGGGACTGGGTCTGGCGATCGTTGAGCGCGCATCCAAACTCCTCGGCCATCCCCTGAAACTGGTTTCCACGGAGGGCAGGGGAACAAGATTTTCGGTAGAGGTTCCACTGGCGCCGCACACATTGGAAGAGGACGGCGCCACCAAAAGCATATACCCTGAAAAATTCAATGATCTTCAAAATCTCATTGTGCTTTTGATAGAGAATGACCCCAATCTCAGAAACGCACTTACAATGACAATGGAGCATTGGGGTGTTCAGGTCATTGACTGCCCGGACAGGACGGAAGCAGTGGGCATACTGCGCGAGATTGGCGTGTCTCCCGATGTAATCGTCGCCGACTATCAGCTGGACAACGACGAACTGGGAATAGAGGTTATAAATGAAATAAGAAAGGAGTTTGGCGCCATATCCGCCTGCATAATTTCAGCCATTAGGACTTCCGATCTCTCCGCCTCGTGCGCCGAGTCGGGTCTTGAATTCATTCAAAAGCCGATTGACGCGAAACGCCTAATGGCGTTTTTGAAATCATCGCCGCTTCAGCAGCCCCTTCCATAAAAAAACGCTTTCATTGCAAATACACCGTTTATGAAGTTTCGGATTTGCGCAATTCCGCAAATGCATCCCATCAGGACCGCATATCGGGCATTACATCGTTCAAACGGTTCAGTCGCGCCCTGACGGACAATCCATGCGCTTCGAGAGATTCCGATATTGCAAGGGTTTCCGCGGCGGGACCAATGGCGGCAAGAGCGCCCGGGTTCATTTGCGCCAAAGTTGTCCTCTTCATGAAATCAAGTACATTGAGACCGCTGGAAAACCGGGCGGACCGCGCCGTCGGCAGAACGTGATTTGGCCCGCCCACATAGTCGCAAATGGCTTCCGGCGTCCATGCTCCCAGAAAGATCGCGCCGGCATTGCCGATTTTTTCGGCCAGGCTTTTCGGATCGGCAACGCAAATCTCAAGGTGTTCCGGGGCGATTTTATCAGCTAGTTCCACGGCCTGCTCCATATGCTCGACAAGAATTATCGCACCATATCCACGCCAGCTTGCCTCCGCTATCTGCCGTCTTTCCATCATTGCAAGATTGCGCTCCAGAGCCGCTTCAACCGCCGATGCCATTACCTTGCTGTCGGTTATTAGAATGGCCTGCGCCGATTCGTCGTGCTCAGCCTGGCTAAGCAAATCCAGGGCCAGCCAGTCGGGATCATTGTCTTTATCGGCGATGATGAGAATTTCCGACGGTCCGGCGATCATGTCGATTCCAACCTTTCCAAACACCATCCGCTTTGCCGCGGCCACATATGCGTTTCCAGGTCCGGTTATTTTATCCACGGGGGCAATGGTTTCCGTTCCAAATGCCATGGCGGCAATCGCCTGCGCTCCGCCAATTCTGTAGATTTCCTCCACTCCCGCAAGCTTTGCGGCCATCAGCACCAGCGGATTGATTGCACCATTTGGTGTTGGGACTGAAATCACAATTCTTTGCACGCCGGCAACCTTTGCTGGAATGGCATTCATCAGAACAGAAGATGGATATGATGCCAGACCTCCCGGCACGTAGAGGCCGGCGGCCTTTACGGAAGTCCATTTCCAGCCAAGAATTGCTCCACTTTCATCTTCCCATATTTGATTTTGGGGAATTTGCCGCTGGTGATATGCGCATATCCTGTCTGCGGCAAGTTTCAGCGCCTCCCGTTCATGTGAGGGAGCTTTCTGCGAGAGTTCGTCGATCTCGTCGCTGGAGAATTTCAAAGTTTCCGGGACAAGACGCATTTTATCGAATTGCTCGGTATAGTCGATTAGGGCCGCATCTCCCCGCTCCCTGACATCGGTGACAATGCCGGAAACCGCATTTTCCACATCGGGGGCGTTTTCCCGCTTTGATTTAATCAGGTTGGCAAATCTCGCGTCAAAATCCTCCATCCGCCAGTCAAGATGCATTGTCATATGCTGCTCCACTTCAAATCAAATTGCGGATGTCCGTTATTTATCGCCATTCCGGAGGCCATGATCCGGCACCTTTCCGGACGGCGCCCTGTATGGTCGAGTTACATCTCGCAGCATCACCTCAAGATCGCTCACCTGCAATCTTATTGCGCCGTCACCCGATAGGGTTAAAAGCACATTTTGCCCGTCATTGCCATTTTCATGCTCTATAGTCATTAGCGAAAATATAATGCCGGCTTCATTGCGGTCTATCCCCATGCTGGCGACCTTAACGACGTTTTTTATGATTAAAATGGATCGGACGCGCTCCGTACCACGTCGCGCATCATCTCCAATCTCCCACCTGAAACGGTTCAGCAGCATGACAAACCGCCGCTCTTTCGCATGCCATTTCATGTCATCAAAACCGAATACCGAATCCTGGACCAGTGATGAAATCACCTGGACATCATCATCACTAATGGCGCCAAGATTTAGCGGTTCATCATATCCATCCTCGAATTTGGCATCCATTTTCATTATCCGGACATTCTCTCGATCAAGGCGCCAACGTTTCGCAGTTTTTCCTCTATGCGCTCATATCCGCGGTCAAGATGATAGACTCGGTTGACGATGGTGTCGCCCGTTGCCGCAAGCCCGGCTAGAATAAGAGACGCCGAAGCCCTCAAATCCGTTGCCATTACCGGTGCTCCCTTGAGTTTTTTAACGCCCGCGACCGTGGCCGTTCCACCCTGAACATTGATGCTGGCGCCCATTCTAATAAGTTCGGACGCATGCATGAACCTGTTTTCGAATATCTTTTCCTCCAGAACACTTTCGCCATTTGCGATGCACATCATTGCCATCATTTGCGCCTGCAGGTCCGTGGGGAACCCCGGGTAGGTTTCGGTGACAACGTTCAGGGCTTTTACATGATCGCCTTTTCGCGAGACCTTGACGCCTTTTTTCGTCTCTTCGACATTTATTCCGGCTTCTGACAGTTTTTCGCAAAATGCGGTCGCCAGCGTGGTTTTCGCCCCGATGCATTCGATTTCACCGCCGCACAATCCCGGAACCAGCATATATGTTCCCATTTCAATTCTGTCAGCCATAACGGAATGGGTTGCCCCATGCAGTCGGTCCGTTCCCTCAATGGCGATTTCCGATGTGCCTTCACCCTTGATTTTGGCTCCCATTTCCCTGAGGCATATGGCGAGGTCCACGATTTCGGGATCGCGGGCGGCATTTTTCAATATGGTTGAGCCTCTTGCCAGGGTTGCGGCCATCATGGCGTTTTCCGTTGCACCAACCGAAGCAAAGGGGAATTCAACCAAACCTCCCGACAGCCCGTTTTTGGCAGATGCATAAACATAACCGTCTCTTAGTTCGAGCTTCGCTCCCAAAGCCTCGAGCGCCATTAGATGCAGGTCAACCGGTCGCGCTCCGATAACGCAGCCGCCGGGCAAAGAGACAACCGCCCGCCCCAACCGGGCCAGAAGCGGTCCCAGCACAAGAATTGAAGCCCGCATTTTGCGGACGATGTCATATACCGCGACATGTTTGCCTATGTCATGACCCGACATGGTGAGAACCCGACCGTTTTGCATGCTTGACACCTCGGCTCCGAGAGAGCGCAGAAGTTCGGTCATTGTCTTTATATCTGACAAATTCGGCGCGTTTGTCAGGGTCAGTGGTTCTTCGCTGAGCAGCGTTGCGGGCATTTGAGCCAGGCACGCGTTTTTTGATCCCGCGATTGTTATGGTTCCATATAAAGGACCATTGCCTGTAACCCTTATTGAATCCATTTAATTCCGCTCCTTTTGGGTGTCGCCGTTGTCAAGGTTCCTGGCCCTTGCCTGAGCCTTCCGCCTTGACAGATTTGCCTTTAACGCCGCCTTTAATCGATCTTCGCGACTGCCGCCGCTTTTTGCGTGTGGCTCACCAGCCTTGTTCTGAACCGTTTTTTTGCTCATAGGGGCGTTCATAATATACGCGACTGCATCAGTCCATAATTAACTTGGGCGCAAGTCCTGCCATTAACCGACATTGTAGTTGCAATCATGTCTGAATAATTCTAATACCCGCGTGACGCTGCTGCTGTAGCTCAGTGGTAGAGCGCACCCTTGGTAAGGGTGAGGTCGGGGGTTCAATCCTCCCCAGCAGCACCATTAGCCGGTAAAGGAAATGCAGGATAAACTGTTCCAAACCGCAGCTTCCCCAATTGCGGATTCCGCTTCCGCGGCTCACCCGACATGGCCAGCGCCGCGGCTTGCCTGTCTTCAGAACAAAGTTCCTCAAGCTCATCCAGCCGAATGAGAACGTCCACTATGCCTGGTGGCTCGCTCTTGGCACCAGAAACGCGGGCGGCGACAGGACCAACGTCACGGCCAGATGCCAAGCGGCCTTGGATCAAGCTTTCGAACACAGTTGTTCCTCTGCCACAAAACGGATCGAATACTGCGCCATCTTATCGAGAGGCGGCAAGATGCTCGGCGACAAACGTCTCGGGAAACATCGCGAAATAAGGACATATCGAGTGAAATCCATGCCTCATGGGACGGATTCCCCCCCCCGTGAAGCGTACCTGTTCACACATTCCCGAGCCTCGCCAAGCCTGGCACAGGCATCAATTTGAACACCCTTTTCATCAAGCGCGGCCGCCTGCTGCACGCGAAGCCGATGCAGCAGTTTCCAGGCGTTCTCGCATGGTGAGGAACCCTTTTTCCGGCAATGCGAAGGGAATTGCGTGATAAGGCAACGGTGACGTGGATGGCTGCCTTGAAAACCGGCTCTGAAACAAGACTTTATCCAAGTGGCTGCGAATAGACTTTTGGGACCAGTCTTTTTCGGTCGCGACTTGCGCCGCGGCAAAAACGAAACCGGGAAGATCATCGAAATGGGGCCTGCCGCAAAGATGTCAATTCCATCATCTTTGGGGGCTTGCGGAACCTCCCTTTCTCGGGATTAACGGTTCCGTCCTTTAAGACATCCCAGATCTCCTTCAGTTTCGCCAGAAAACCCGAGTGGTCACGACGAGGAAAACCGAAAGACCGCGCCGGTCCACCTGTTTCAGCTGCGATTGCCGCTGCCGCGAAGCACTGGAAGTGGTGGCGGTTTCCTCTGAAGTTCCCGCGTTGGGTGTGCGACCGCCACGGGCGGCTCCATCCCCCATGGCGCACTCGTCCGGCGCACCGCGGAAATGGGACGGCGCAAAACATAGATGCTCATGCCTGCAACAGCGCGCAAACCCGCATTCAGACAGGGGCAAATGCAAAATTTGCTCTCAAAGTTATATTGTCCTTGAAAGGCGGCACATTTTTTCCGATATACGGCAAAGGAACAATCATTGAAATTGACCGTTCCGCTCAGTACCACTAAATACTGTTTATTGATGTGAGGCAATGTGGTAGTTTGCTCAATTGCACCGCCATGTCCGACATTCATGCAACAACAGGATACAAACATAAATGCCGTTATTCAGTAAGATACCATCCCTGTTCAGCTCAGACATGGCGATTGACCTTGGGACGGCAAACACCCTCGTCTATGTGAAGGGAAAAGGCATTATTCTGTCTGAACCATCGGTGGTTGCCTATCATTACGAAAACAGGATAAAGAAAGTTCTCGCCGTTGGGGAAAACGCCAAATTAATGCTCGGCCGCACACCGGGAACCATCGAGGCGATCAGACCGATGCGCCAGGGGGTAATAGCGGATTTCGACACCGCCGAGGCAATGATCAAATACTTCATTCGAAAAGTGCACAAGCGGTCAACTTTCTCGAAACCCAAAATCATCGTTTGCGTTCCACATGGAGCCACACCCGTTGAAAAAAGGGCAATTCGGCAGTCGGTTCTCTCGGCAGGCGCGCGCCGCGCGGGACTTGTTGCCGAACCCATCGCGGCCGCAATCGGCGCGGGCATGCCGATTACCGATCCAACCGGCAACATGGTGGTGGACATAGGAGGAGGCACCACGGAAGTCGCAATACTCAGTCTGGGCGATATCGTTTATGCCCGCTCCACGCGCATAGGCGGCGATTCAATGGATACGGCCATAATCAACCACCTGAGGCATCAGCAAAAAATTCTAATTGGCGAAAGCACCGCGGAACGAATTAAAACCACAATCGGAACGGCCATAATGCCCAATGACGGGCGGGGCAAGAAAATACGCATACGCGGGCGCGATTTGCTCAACGGCATCCCAAAGGAAATAGAGGTCAACCAGGCGCAAATCGCAGATGCGCTTTTTGAATGCGTGCAATCCATATGTGAAGCGGTTCTTACCGCACTTGAGGCAACCCCTCCCGATCTTGCCGCAGACATAGTGGACCGGGGCGTGATGCTTACAGGCGGTGGCGCATTGCTCAGAGATCTGGACGCCGCTTTGCGTGAAAGAACGGATCTGCCAATATCAATTGCCGAAAACAGTCTCTATTGCGTTGCCAAAGGCACCGGCAAGGCCCTGGAATACGAAAGACTGCTCCGCCACGCGATTGATTATGAAAGTTAACGCATTTTTGCAATGGAGTGATACTTGGCCAGAAATCAGGAATCAGAACAGGATTTCACGGGCCCGCTTAAACGCCTTTTTCTGGCCATATTGCTATTGCTTCTAATTGGAATTTTCATTCTGTGGAGGTTCGACGCTCCAAGAGTCGAACGGTTTCGCACGCAGATTATCGACTATGTAATGCCGGCGTTTGACTGGGCGCTCTCTCCCGCAGCCGTTGCGGCGAACATTCTCTATGACTTCGAAAGCTACCTGCGAATTTACGAACAGAACATGGAGCTTCGAAGAGAGTTGCAGAAGATGAAGGCATGGAAAGAAGCGGCATTGCAACTGGAGCAGCAAAATGCGCGATTGCTGGATTTGAACAATGTGCAGCTTAGCTCTAAATTCACATGGGTTTCCGGGGTTGTTCTTGCGGACAGCGGATCACCATTCCGGCAGTCGGTATTGATAAATGTCGGTTCACGTGACGGAATTATCGATGGATGGGCGGCAATGGATGCATTGGGCCTGGTGGGAAGAATTTCCGGAGTCGGAAAAACCACCTCGCGAATAATACTGCTAACGGATCCATTCAGCCTCATTCCGGTCACAATTCAGCCTTCGGGTCAAAAGGCAATACTCGCCGGCGACAACACGGTTGCCCCCTATCTGGATTTTATAGAGGCGGCCGAACAGGTTAAGCCGGGAGACAGGGTAATAACGTCTGGAGACGGCGGAGTGTTTCCTTCCGACCTTCTCATCGGGCAAGTGGCGCAAGATTCGGAAGGAAGAATGCGCGTAAGGCTTTCCGCCGATATCGGCAGGCTGGAATTTTTAAGGGTTCTGCGAAATTATGGAAACGAGATAATTTCAGAAAGTGGACGACTCATAGCGCCAGACGCGAGTCCGCATCCGGAAATTGAAAACATGCGGCGCAGTTCGAGTGAGCGGCGTGATTTCTAGTTCAGTCTCATATCGCCGCCACTGGATGCGCATTGCATATATAGTGTTGATGTTCACGATCATATTTCTTCATCTTCTGCCACTCAATTTTATTCCGAGGGGTTTGGTTAGTCCGGATTGGATGCTACTGTTTACTTTCTCATGGGTGCTGCGAATGCCCAAATATGCGCCCATACCTCTGATTGCGGCATTGTTTCTGCTGTCCGATCTGATTTTTCTTCGCCCGCCCGGCCTTTGGACCGCACTTGTCATCGTTGCCTGCATCAGGTTGCGCTCATTGAGCGGCAACCTTCGCACGCAAACATTTATGGTGGAATGGTTGTCTGTTTCCATCACCACGGTTCTGTTTTCCATTGGTTATCTGTTTATTCTCGCGATATTTCTTTATGACATCGGCTCCATGGATCTCTTTTTTCTTCAGCTTGCCGTCACGATCTTGTTCTATCCCGTGGCGGTATTTGTTTCTCAATCCATTTTTAATGTGCGCAAACCCTCGCCAAGAGATATTGACGATACTCTGGGGGGACGTGCATGAGCTTAAGGAATCAAAATCCCAAGGAAAGCCAGCGCAGCATTACGCGAAGGGCGCTGATACTGGGTTCCGGCATGGCCGGCATTGCAGGTGTGCTTGGCTACCGGATGCATTTCCTTCAGATTGATCAATCTGAACAATTCAGACTGCTCGCAAACGAGAATCGCATCAACATCCGATTAATCCCGCCAACTCGCGGCCGCATATTTGATCGAAATGGAGGCATTGTTGCCAATAACATACCCAATTATCGAATAACCATGGTCCGTGAAGATGCGGGCGATGTTGATGAAGTGATATATCGGCTGTCTCGTCTCGTTGAGCTTGATCCGCACGAGCTTGAGAAAGCCCGAAGCGATTTAAAAAAACTGCGCGCCGATACCCCGATTACACTGACTGATAACGCAAGTTGGGAGGATATCAGCCGTGTGGCGGTCAATTCTCCGGCCCTTCCGGGAATCGTACTGGAGGTTGACTCGTCGCGCCATTACCCGCTAGGGCCGGACTATGCCCACCTTGTCGGATATGTTGGACCAGTCAGCGAAAACGATCTGAAGCGAATAGACGCTCCCGATGCCTTGCTTTTCATCCCGCGGTTTCACATTGGCAAAATTGGCATCGAGAACATGATCGAAGACAGTCTTAGAGGAAAGGCCGGAACAAGTCATATAGAAGTAAACGCCGCTGGAAGGAGCATGCGAGAGCTGAGCAGAGTTGAAAACAGGCCCGGTTCCGATATACAGCTTACAATCGACACCAACCTTCAATCCTACATTTCCGCGCGGCTTGAGGGTGAAAGTGCCGCGGCCGCGGTGATTGATACCAATACCGGAGACATCCTCGCCTGTGTATCTTCTCCGAGTTTTGATCCAAACTTGTTTGTTAACGGAATTTCGAACTCCGATTACAACGCTCTGCTGAACAACAAATACCGACCACTGCCCAACAAACCCGTTCAGGGAATTTATCCACCCGGTTCCACTTTCAAGATGATTACGGCACTGGCCGCACTTGAAGATGGAAAGCTTGGGTTCAGGGAAAAAATACATTGTCCAGGCTATGCCCAGATTTCGGGCCGAAGGTTTCACTGCTGGAACAGTCGAGGCCATGGCAGTGTGGATCTGCATCGGTCTCTGACGGAGAGCTGTGACGTGTTCTATTATGAAATTTCCCTTCGCATTGGCATTGAGAAAATCGCCGAAATGGCAAGGCGGCTGGGACTTGGGGAGCGGTATGACCTCCCGCTTACCTCGGTTGCAAAAGGCCTTATACCCAATAAAGACTGGAAACTTGCCAACCGGGGTGACAGCTGGAAAATCGGCGACACCGTCAATTCCTCGATAGGTCAGGGATATGTGCTTGCCTCTCCATTGCAACTTGCCGTTATGACGGCCAGGATCGCAAGCGGGCGGGCACTGGAACCGCGAATAATAAAATCCATTGAAGGCAAGGAGGAACCTGCCATCCAGGGAGAAGATATCGGCATAGGCGAAGACTATTTAAAGGCGATACGTACGGCCATGTATGAAACATCCAACAATCGCCGCGGAACCGCCTACGGCAGCAGGATCATCATGGACGAGTTTCGACTTGCCGGGAAAACCGGAACCAGCCAGGTCAGAAACATCTCATCCGCCGAGCGCAAAAACGACGTTATAAAAAACGAGGATTTGCCGTGGGAAAAGCGCGACCATGCTCTGTTTGTAAGCTTTGCCCCATATGAAAACCCCAGAATTGCCATTGCCGTTGTCGTGGAGCACGGCGGCAGCGGTTCCAGATCCGCGGCTCCGATTGCCCGGGACATTGCGCTTCAAGCCCTTTATGAAGATGATCCACCTTTGACCGCATATCCGGCAAATGTTCGTGACATGATTCGGGAACAGCAGCAAAGGCTGCTTGAAAAAAGACCCAAACGCACGATTAGGGGAGATGGCAGAGCTTGAGCTATCTTGAATATTCCGTTAAACATGTGCCGACCGGCTTTCGCAAGATCCTGCACATAAGCTGGCCTCTTGTGATTATGCTTTCAGCGGTTGCCGGAATCGGATTTATGATCCTTTATTCCGTATCCGGCGGCAGCTTCACACCATGGGTTGAACCCCAGATTAAACGCTATGCGGTTTCACTGGCGCTCATGTTTGTTGTGGCCATGATTCCGATCTGGTTCCTGCAGAACATGTCCGCGCTTGCCTATATGGCCACGTTGCTTCTACTCATGTCAGTTGAGTTTTTTGGAAGTGAGGTGAATGGCGCGCAGCGCTGGATTGATCTTGGTTTTATGCGCCTGCAGCCTTCCGAACTTATGAAAATAACCCTGATAATGCTGCTTGCCGCCTATTACGACTGGCTGCCACTCAAAAACGCCTCACAGCCTCTTTGGGTGATTCCACCGCTAATATTCATACTCATTCCCGTTGCGCTCGTCATGCGGCAACCTGATCTGGGCACTTCCATGCTGCTTGTCGCGGGCGGCGGAATGATGATGTTTCTGGCAGGCGTTCACTGGGGGTATTTTTCCGCGGTGCTCGCTGCGGGCATTGGTCTTGTGGCCTCTATATTCCTGTCCAAGGGAACGGAGTGGCAGTTGCTGGCGGACTATCAGTATCGTCGCATTGACACTTTTCTGGATTCATCCTCAGACCCTCTTGGCGCGGGGTATCACTTTATGCAATCAAAAATAGCGCTTGGTTCCGGTGGCTGGTCCGGCCGGGGATTCATGCAGGGCACTCAGACTCGTTTGAATTTCCTTCCGGAAAAGCACACCGATTTCATATTTTCGACTTTTGCCGAAGAATTCGGATTCATCGGCGCGATAATCCTGCTGGCCCTCTATGTACTGATTATCTCCTTTTGCATCTCGCTGGCCCTTTCCAATCAAAATCGCTTCTCCTCTTTGCTAATGCTGGGAATTGCCTGCACTTTCTTTTTGTATTTTGCGGTTAACATGGCGATGGTCATGGGGCTTGCTCCTGTGGTGGGCCTGCCCTTGCCGCTTGTAAGCTACGGGGGTTCCGCCATGCTGGCACTGATGCTTGGGTTTGGTCTTGTACAAAGCGCCCAGGTACACAAACCGAGGTGACAAAATGCCGATTAATGTTCTTTTTTCCGCCTGCGCAGAACGTTGGGACCAATTTGAGAGGCCTCTGAAATCGGCTTTTGGAGAGATGGGGCTGGACGTAAATCTTTCAACATCCATAAACCCCGCCGATGTGGATTACGTCGTCTATGCTCCCAATGGCGGATTGGAGAATTTCTCTCCCTACACAAGAACCAAAGCCGTACTGAGCCTCTGGGCCGGAGTGGAGAACATAGTTGGCAACAAGACGCTTACTCAACCGCTGGCGAGAATGGTTGACCATGGCCTCACACAGGGCATGGTTGAATGGGTTTCGGGTCATGTCCTGCGGCACCATCTTGGTATGGACATTCACATACATGGCCAGGACGGATGCTGGCGAGGGTATTTTCCGCCACTTGCAGGAAACAGGCGGGTTGCGATTCTTGGCCTTGGCGAGTTGGGCCTTGCCTGCGGCAGTGCGCTGGCGGGGTTTGGATTCCCGGTTTGCGGGTGGTCCAGAACGAAAAAGAATTTGCGTGGCATAACCTGCCATCATGGCGCCGATGGCCTGAAATCCATACTCTCAAAAGCAGACATTCTCGTTTTGCTTCTGCCTCTCACCCCCGAAACCGAGTCTCTGCTCAATGCCAACACCATATCCATGATGCCGGAGGGATCTTTCATCATCAATCCCGGGCGCGGGCGGCACATTGATGATAAAGCGCTGCTTGAAGCGCTTGACAGTGGATTAATAGCGCATGCCACTTTGGATGTGTTTCGAACGGAACCTCTGCCGGTGGATCATCCCTATTGGCAGCATCCAAACGTGACGGTCACGCCCCACATCGCCTCGGAAACCCGGGCAGCCACGGCATCACAGGTAATTGCGGAGAACATACGTCGCGGCGAGGCGGGAGAACCGTTTCTGCATCTTGTCGATCGGGAGCTTGGCTATTGACAGATTGGTTTTCCGGGCCGTTGAAAGAGGCTGCAGGTTTCAAGCATCCAGCACTTCCCGCACTCGCGATTGCAGAACTGGCAGCAATTCGTCTTCAAACCATTTGTTTTTTGCGATCCATCCGGTGTTCCGCCATGAGGAATGCGGTATGGGAAACCGCTCCGGCGCATAGGTTCGCCAGGATTTGACCGTTGCCGTGACGCTTGACTTTGCGTTCAAATGATATTTGTGCGAATATCCTCCAACATATATTGATAGCCTGATATTGCACAATTCCTTCATTACCCTTGCATGCCATGTTTGCGCACATATCTTTGGCGGCGGGAGGTCGGCTCCCTTTTCGTCATAACCGGGAAAGCAAAAGGCCATTGGCACCATGGCAACCCTTTTTCGGTCGTGGAATTCTTCGGAACTCATCCCGAGCCATTCCCGAAGTCTTTTACCGGAGGCATCATTGAACGGAATTCCGGTATTGTGAACCCGCATTCCGGGCGCCTGCCCTGAAATCAGTATTTTTGCATTCTTTTGGAACCATGTCACGGGACGGGGTTTATGAGAAGTTGCGGTTGCAAGGAATCTGGACGAGCAAATTTGACAGCTGGAAATTTCATTCTCAATGTCTGCCGCCGCATTTGCCATTTCCGCCATATTCCCGTCTTTGTCATTCAAAGCGTCATTATCTCCCGGCATTCATTCTGCCCGCATTATCATGAACGCGGGCGGCATTTCAAAGTAATTTCCATCTCCAGCGCGCATATCGCGATAGAATGCCAGTGGCTCTCACCAGTGAAGAGGGTCGTGGCCACAGCTATCCTGGCGTGGACATCAGAGGTGTAAAAACAGTCGGGAAGTTCGCAGGAAATTGGCTGGCAAGTCCCAAAACCGCAGGCAATCCGATCACCAAAAGGTTTGCCTACCGCCAGCATGTCCGGAATGGTTTTATCAATTTGCGGAAGGGCCGCGTCTTCGGGACCCGGATTCCGCGGCTCACCTGTAGAGGCGCCCTAATCAATTATATTCGAATATTCTTCAATAGTCCTGCTTAGCCCGTCTTCAAGTCCAATTCCAGGTTGCCATCCCATGGAAAATATGCGCTCGCTATCCATCAATTTACGGGGTGTTCCGTCAGGTTTGGTTCTGTCATGCACGATTTTTCCATCGTAACCCGCTATTCTCGAGATCATGAACGCAAGATCTCTTATGGACAATTCCTGTCCAGAACCAACATTTACATGCTGCTCTTCGGAATAGTTGCAAAGCAGAAAAACCAGTGCATCTGCAAGATCGTCCACATGCATGAATTCTCTCAACGGTTTGCCTGATCCCCAGACCACCACCTGATCGTGATTTGCATCTCTTGCGTCAACCACTTTCCGTATTAGCGCGGGCAGCACGTGACTGGACTCAAGATCGTAATTGTCACCTGTTCCATAAAGATTTGTCGGCATTGCCGATACGAAGTCAGTGCCATACTGCCGTCTGTATGCCTGGCACATTTTAATTCCCGCAATCTTGGCAATTGCATACCATTGATTGGTGGGTTCCAAAGATCCAGTCAGAAGCTCATCCTCATTCATCGGTTGACTTGCCATTTTCGGGTATATGCAGGAGGAACCAAGAAAAAGCAGCTTTTTTACATTTGAAACATATGAAGTATGAATGACATTGCTTTCAATCATCAGATTTTTATAGAGAAACTCCGCCGGATAGCTGTCATTTGCAAGAATGCCCCCCACCTTGGCGGCGGCCACTATAACAACATCCGGCTTGTACCTTGAGAACCACCCCTCGACATCAGATTGTCTGGTCAGGTCCAATTCACCATGCGAGGCAACCAGTATCTGGCAATTTTCCCTTTCCAGACGGCGCATTACGGCCGCCCCGACCATGCCGTTGTGTCCCGCAACATAGACACGCATACCCTCTAGAGAGAATATCTCTCCCATCTCATTTCACCTTTTTCAGGTCTGACAGGGCCATTTCCCGGATCATTTCCTCAAAGGTGGTTTCCGGCTCCCAGCCCAGTTGCCTCCGGGCCTTTCCGGGGTCGCCGTGGAGCGCATCGACTTCCGCGGGTCGAAAATAATTTGGATCCACCCTTACCATTACACGTCCCGATTCATCGCGCCCAACTTCATCCAGACCCTTTCCCTCGAACGCAATTTCCATTCCAAGAATCCTGGCCGCCTTTACTACAAATTCACGCACCGAATATTGTCTGCCGGTGGCAATCACGTAGTCTTCCGCGTGATCCTGCTGTAGCATCAGCCACATCATTTTAACAAAGTCACGAGCATGACCCCAGTCGCGTTTTGCATCGAGATTCCCCAGACGCAATTCATCTTGCATACCCATCTTGATTCTTGCCAGCGCGCGAGTAATCTTGCGCGTGACAAAGGTCTCGCCCCGAACAGGGCTCTCATGGTTGAAAAGCACGCCGTTACATGCATACAGCCCATAGGCTTCGCGATAATTTACCGTAATCCAGTAGGCGTAGAGTTTAGCCACGGCATATGGCGAACGAGGATAAAACGGAGTGGATTCCCGCTGTGGCACTTCCTGCACCAGACCATATAATTCCGAGGTTGACGCCTGATAGAATCTGGTCGTTTGCCCCATATCAAGGAATCGTATGGCTTCAAGCATTCGCAATGCGCCAAGAGCATCTGAATTTGCGGTGTATTCGGGTTCTTCAAAGCTAACGGCAACATGAGACTGCGCCGCAAGGTTGTAAACTTCGTCGGGTTGCACCAATTGCAGTATCCTGGTCAGCGATGAACCATCGGTCATATCGCCGTGATGCAGATTAAACTGGCCAGATTTGCCGTAGCCGCCTTCAAAGAGATGATCAATTCTATCGGTGTTGAACAAGGAAGTGCGTCTTTTTATTCCATGCACTTCATATCCCTTTTCCAGCAGAAATTCGGACAGGTAGGCTCCATCCTGCCCTGTAACTCCCGTAATCAGCGCTTTTTTAGAAGATTTTGACATTTACCGCATCCCTCATGGGGCTTTTCCCCAATATCATGTTTCGAATGATATCCAGCGATTTTTAAGTCGCCCGCATTTTCCCGTTTTGAAAACAGTGTCCTCGTTTTCCGCTTGAACAAGGGATATACAGGATGTTTTGATGATTTATCACTGTATACTTGCCCATGCAGTCAAATGCCGCGCATTTGTCTCCGCATCAGAAGCCAGTCGCAAATGAAGACGTTGCCACAGGTTTGACCATTTGACATGCCTTGCCATATGCTATTCCAAACGAAGTGGCACACCTGATTTCACATCGTCTATAGACGATAGGATATGGGCAATGCGTCTGTCATTGCTTGGATGTGTTTGAAGGAATCCAACACCATTTGGATGGCCGCCAATCGCTCCATCTTGATGACGGTGAAGCCTCACAATCACATCCCGCATTGAATCGGGTGAATATCCGGCTTTTTCAAGAATATATATTGCGGTGCGGTCTGACTCGATTTCCATTTCGGGACTGTAGGCAACCGACCCGATGGCGGCACCCGTATTCATGAGATCATAGGTAATCCGATCATCGTAATACGGGTCCGCATTGTAAGCCGCGGCAAGTCCAATTCCGCCCCCGATGATCATGCCCATTAACATGTTGTTTATTTTCTTGTCGACATGTCCATACATTACATGCGCAAGTTCGTGCGCATAGACGGCGGCGAGTTCCTCATCGGAACCGGAGTAGTGAATCATTCCGCCTGTAAATCCCACATTGTTATGATAATCGGCATATGCGTTCATGTCCTGATCCGTGGCCATCACCTGCAGATCCGATGCAAGCACATTTTGACACCTTACCTCAGGCAAGGTTAGCTCCCGACAAACTTCAAATGCCGCTTTCCTTATTGGGCCCTCGACGCGTTCGATTGTTTTCTGCATTTCCGATGCGGGAATTCTGCGCGGTGGAGGAATGCTCACGGAATCAAGTGCCCGCCTGGCGGAAGTCTTCTCATGATGGCTCGGTTCACTAATATCCAAAACCGGCGCATCGCACCCTGAAACCAATGCGGCAATGACAAGCAATACCGGCAGAAATCTCGATTTGAACATCTTGAGCATACCCTTCCTATCTTGATACCCTAATTGATCCATTATCTATCAGATGAACAACTTTAGCTTAATATGCATAGTCCATAACGGTTTTCCCGGCAACATGCTCCGCAGCTATGATATGCGGCAAACCAATTATTGACAAGAAAAGCCGTGACGTCGACAAGCAACACTTAACGCCATTAATTTGGAAAGCTCATCGACCGAGATCATGAATCCGGCTTCGAAATTGCATTCGAAAGATCATTCCACAATGCCATTGCTCAATCTGTAAATCCTGCAGGTTCCGATAATTCCCATTGTCAGTGCCCGGTTAATTTTCATCTGCCTGCCTGCTCGGCTCTGACTTCCAAAAGATTTCGCGCCTCGCGTCCACATGCCACACCAACAAGATACACGGATTTTGCGCCATGAAGATATTTGTCGGCATAGCCGCGTTCCCGCATTTGGGTAAAGGCGGCATCCAGAATCGCCTCCACGCCATCTTTGCTCCACGCCATCTTAAACTCGAAGATGAACACCTGGCCTTCGATATGGACCACCATATCGGCCCGCCCATGACTTGACGCCTCTTCGACCCGAACATCCACATTGATGGCCCGAAAACACATATGCAGCAAGCCGGCATACCAGGCCTCGTACCTCGAGAGATCGCTCTTGTTTTGCCATTGGTAGGGTATGCTCGAAAACCAGGACCGAAGTGTATCCGCAAAACCTCGGAAATCGTTCGCCGCAAGAAGATCCCGGAGGTTTGCGCCCTCTTCAATGGGCACGCGGTTTCTCTCATCCAGATGCGCGAGCAACTGGTCATTAAAGCTGAGCTTGACCTCCAAATTGGGATAGTCAAGCCGATAGTAGGTTCTGTAACCCTCTCTCAGCTCTTCCGTGATAGTCAGATAGCCGGTCTGGAAGAGTAGAGCATCAACGCCGATGTCATTCACATCGAGCTTCGAGACCAGCGACATGTCCGTCAACCGTCCTTCAAGCTCCATCGGAGTTACGGAATTTTTCACTACAGTTTCGAACAGAAAACCCGGCGATCCAGTTTCGAACCAGTAGGGGCGGAACTCCCTGCTCCAAAGCAGCAGCAGAACATCATAGGGATTGTAGACCCGCGTTTCGCCGCGCCAGTGATAACCATTGTACCATTTGCGGATTTCATCACGATCCAACCCGTCAAGTTCCGAAACAAAAACCGTATCGATATCATCATCCGTATAGCCGCAGAGCGTGGCAAAGCGCGGATCGAGGCTTATATCCACAAGGTTATTGAGGCCCGAGAACAGACTGACCTTCGAGAACATGCTTATCCCGGTTACGAAGGCGAAGCGGATATGCTCGGCACTGTCCTTGATGATGCCGTAAAACCCCCGAAGATAGTCCCTGTTCGCCCGCGCAAGCGCCGGATATTCAATGGTGTCCAGGATTGGCTTGTCATATTCATCGACAAGGATGACCACGCGGTTTCCAGTTTTACGACGCAGATTGTAGATAACGGTTTGCAACCTTTCTGGCCCCGTGCACTTGTCATGCGCCAAGTCCAACCCGGCGGAACGCTCTATCAGTTCCAATTGCGTAACAATACTGCGCTCAATGTCCTCAGATTGATTGTACTTTCCGCCAAAGCTGAGGCGAATTACCGCATGGTTGGCAGACCAGTCCCAGTGTTCATGGATGTTCAGGCCCTGGAAAAGCGTCTCTTGACCTTCAAACAGCGCCTTGATGGTGTTTATGAGCAGGCTTTTGCCGAACCGCCGAGGCCTAGACAAAAAATAGTAGCGTCCCTCGGCCACAAGCTCCCGGATAAGTTGGGTCTTGTCAACGTAGTGAAAACCCTCGTTCCTGATTGTCTCGAAATCCTGTATGCCGATTGGAAGGCGTTCACGGGTCATTCATCGTTCCTCTCATGAAGAGAACGCCAAAAGGTGCCGCATTTTTTCCGATGTCGGCAAAATATCTTTTGACGAGTCAATTCTCATAGAGCCATTTCCGTATTATAATATAGGCCGTTTTTGCGCTAGTTCTCAATTGCGCAGAGGCCATGCGCAGAGGCGGCGGGAGTCATTCAGCCGTCCCTCGCCAGTAATTCCCGCTAATTTTTTTTCATTAAATTATTCAATGGTTTACGAGGTTTTTTGAAATTTTTTTCGTAGACTTTTTGTCTGGCTTTGCAGGAATTTTTATACCTGTGCGGCAAAAAAAATCATTAAAAATCAGCTTTTTCATGGAGAAAGGCATGGTTTGCGAAAAACAAAAGCCGGCGGGAATGACTGGTCCCTCGCATACCAAGCTTGCGCGGGTGCCCCATTTTGCCAGACCGAGGAACGAGAGATTTGATCGCCGCCCACTTTTAATACACATTAAATCTATGAACATCTCTGTCAAAATGGGATTTGAAAGCGATCCTCCGGGGAAGTCTCTGCCAACCGCAACAATACATGTTGTGTGTGGCAAATGCAGCGACATCAGGTCTGCGCCCTTTTAAATTAGACTAATGCCGTTTCGATTCGCAGCTCTGCGGTTGTGGGCAGCCGAAGACCGACCGGGGAAGGTGTGCGCCGTGCAGCCAGGTTGGCAATGGAATTGGTGAAGCGTGACTTTGCCGTTGTTTCAGGTCGTGTCGAGCAGCTGGAGAAGCTGAGGAAGAGTCTCGAAGAAACGATGCGCAAA
>JAPOTF010000137.1 GCA_026709325.1 Roseovarius sp. | reverse complement strand
GTTCACTTCAAGCCGTCCGTCACTCTTGAAAACGGAATCACCTTTGCCGCGGCGATTGAACTTGAAGGCGACGCGGGCGGCGTTGACAGATCCAACATGACCATAAGCAGCGACAGCCTCGGCAAGATCACTCTTGGAGCGCACTCTTCAATGGGTTATGGCATGATGGTCGCCGCGCCAAGTGTCGGCCTTGGGATCAACGACGGCGCGCACCACAACTTTATTCCCGTCAGCAAGGGCGGCGCGGCTGGCGGCACTTTCCTTGAAGTCGGGGGCAACTGGGAGCCAATGCGCGTTTCCTACCAGTCACCGAGCCTTGCCGGATTGACGCTGGGCCTTTCATATGCCGCCGATGGAAAGGGCAACGGCAATAGCGCCAACCATAGCGGCTATCTTAAGGCGGCGGAAGGTCACGGCGATTTGTCGGATATTTTCGATGTGGCCGCGAAATTTAGCCAGTCCTTGGGGGAAACGAATTTCACTCTTGCGGCGCGCTACGGCACTGCCGAACAAGAGGGATATTCCGACAAGCCGCGAGTTGTCGCGGTCGGTGGACAGGTTAGCTTTGGGGGCTTTACGGTTGGCGCTGGATATGCCGATGAAGAGGCTCCGGCGGGCGTGGACAACGACGGCTGGAGTCTTGGCGCGTCTTTCAAGCCAACCGAGGCCTGGACGATTGGCATTGAAACCTATCAGGGCGAGTATGACAACGGGGACGATCATTCCGTTTCCAAGATCGCCGCAAGCCGCAATCTTGGGCCGGGCGTTGCCTGGAATCTCTATGCCATTACCGCCGAGAGCACCAGCACGACGAACGGCTTGACCGTGACGCAGGGCGGTAAAGAATACGAACTGCATTCGGTTAACAAGACCGAGGGCAGCGGCACGATATTCGGAACTTCGATCAACCTTAGCTTCTGATAGCTGAACCAGTCTAAACGATCCATGAAGGCGGGGGCCGCGGCTTCCGCCTTTGCATTTTAAAGCCGCTTGATAAGCGGCGCGGTTTGACTTGACCGGCTTCCCGGATGGTATTTTCATGTAGCGTTGCCAGCGTGGAAACCTGATCTGAAAACGGCATGGTTGCATTGGTCATTTTCATATCCCGTCCAAACATCTAAAACTCGTCAACGGGAATTGCCGGCGCAATTTTCATCTCGATTTTGTTTTCGGATCACTCCAGATGGAAATTCCGTTGCCTTTTGCAAACCCCACTATGGATTCTGCAAGACAGTCAAGACTGTCGGTCACCGGCACTTGCAATGTCAGATTGCCGGAAAGAAGCGACAGTTCCGTGCAGGCGACAAGAATATGCTCCGCGCCCAGTTCAACAAGATTCCGGGCCTGTTCGCCAAGTTTTTTTTCAAGACCCGCCGTTTTTCCGGACTTTATCAAGCGTATCATGTCCAGAAGCCGGGCCTCGTCTTCCACCCAGACCGGACTGAATCCGTGTGATTTAAATGCCCGATCAAACACGCCCGTCATTCGCGTTGCCGGAGAGGCCAGCATGCCTATGTTTCCCGAACCGGACATTGCGAGGCTTTGCGCCGTTATGTCAATCATGTTCAAAAACGGTATGTCTACCGCGGCCTCAATTGCATTGGCATAGTGATGCGCGGTGTTGCAGGGCATCGCGAGCGCCTTGGCGCCGGCTCTTTCCAGATGCCGCGCCATTGCCGTCAACACGGGTTTCGGATTTTCGCCCCTGCCTTCAATCAGCGATTTTATGCGTGATGGAACTTGCGGGTTTTGATGCACCAGTAGAGGTACATGATCCGAATCATCCCGAGCGTCGACCGCCTGAAGAACGTTTCTCATAAGTTGAATTGTCGCCTCGGGGCCCATGCCGCCGAGAATGCCGACAGGCCTCATTTTGGGATGTCGAAGCAGTGGCTGTACCCGGCGAGGCCAATCGCGCCTCCCGTATGCAGAAACACCACGGTTTCCCCGGACTTGAAATGCCCCTTGCGTATAAGATCAACAAGTCCCGCTCCGCCCTTTGCCGAATATACGGGATCAAGCAGAATTCCCTCCAGTTTCGCAAACAGATCGATTGCCTCAAGAGTGTCCGGCGCGGGAATGCCGTAGCCCGGTCCAACATAGTCCGTGTTGGCGACAACATCGCAAGGCTCGACAACTCCGGAACAGCCGAGCATGTCCGCCGTTTTTGCGGCGAGGCTACAGACGTTTTCCTCCTGTTTTTCCCTGGGCGCGCGAACGCCGATGCCCAAAAGGGGGATGTTCGCGTTCATTGCCTTCAGGCCCGTGATCAGTCCGGCCTGCGTGCCTGACGATCCAGTTGCGTGTACAATGTGGTCGACGCGAAGTCCAGTTTGCGAAAACTGATACAGCAGCTCAAGTGCGCAGTTCGCATAGCCAAGCGCGCCAACCGGGTTCGAACCTCCACCCGGTATCGAGTATACCTTGCGTCCCTTGCTCCGGTACTCCTCCGCCACATTTTCCAGTTCGGCGTTCATGTCCAGTCCCGAACCGCGATTTTCCATTGTCGCGCCGTGAAGGTGGTCGAGAAGCACGTTCCCGTTAAATTTGTAGTCCCGGTGATTGTACCCTGTCCGGTCCTCGAGAAGAATATGGCAGTCAAGTCCAAGCTTTGCGGCCGCGGCCGCCGTCTGTCTGGCATGGTTGGACTGGGTTGCCCCCTGCGTCATAACCATGTCCGCATCTTCTTCAAGTGCCGCGGCCATGAGGAATTCGAGCTTGCGCGTTTTGTTGCCGCCCGTTGAAAGGCCGGTGCAGTCATCTCGCTTTATCCATATGTCTGGGCCGCCAAGAAAAGCCGACAATCTTTTTAGCGGTTCCAGTGGGGTTGGAAGGTGCGCAAGACGTATTCGGGGAAATTTTGAGATGTTCATATGCTGTTTATCCTGTGCAGGCCGAAGCAATCCTAACAGAGTCACGGGCCTTGTAAAGCCTGATATCGGCGGCCCTTGCATGCCCTTCCATTCTTTCGGCTCGACTGATGGAACTTGTGACGCGAGCTATTTGGGACACCGCATCGCCGTGCGCCGACTGCCATGTGACGGTTTTCAGGAACTTGTGCACGCTCAGCCCGCCGCTGTAGCGCGCCGCTCCCGAGGTGGGCAACACATGGTTGGGACCAAATGCCTTGTCGCCGAAACTGACGGTTGTGCCTTCACCAAGAAAAAGCGATCCGTATGCTCTCAGGCGCGATTTCCACCAGGAAAGATCGCGGGCCATCACCTGAAGATGTTCAGGTGCCTTGCTGTCGGCATATTGCGCCATTTCCTCGGCATTTTCGCAAACGGCAATCTCTCCAAGATCACGCCATGCGGCTTCAGCGGAGCTCCGATTTGGTTCGGGCAGATCCGCTATGAGGCTTGGAACAAGGGCAAGAACCTTGTTTGCGAGTGCCATGCAGGTGGTTGCCAGCCAAACCGGAGAGTTAAATCCGTGCTCGGCCTGACTGACAAGATCCGTTGCAACCGTTTCCGGGTCGGCGCTTTCATCCGCCAGGATAAGGCAGTCTGTTGGCCCTGCAAGCATGTCAATGCCAATGGGACCAAACAACTGCCGTTTTGCCTCTGCCACATAGGCGTTTCCAGGTCCGACAAGTATATCCGAGCGTGGCGCGTCAAACATTCCATGAGCCATGGCGGCCACGCCCTGGACACCTCCAATGCATAGGATGCGTGTGGCACCGGCAAGATTCATTGCAAAGAGCATTTCCGAGGGAATACCCGTGTCCCCGCATGGCGGCGTGCATGCCGTTATGTCGGCAACGCCGGCTTCGCGCGCGGTTGCGATGGTCATGAGCGCCGAGGCTATATGGGTGTATCTTCCGCCTGGCACATAGCATCCGGCAGCCTGCACGGGAATTTGCATTTGCCCCGCAAACATCCCCGGGCGCAATTCAACTTCCATGTCTCTGGCTGTGGCGCGCTGGGCGGCGGCAAAGCGCGAGATGTTCTCATGCGCCCATTTGATGTCGGATTTGAGTCCGTCCGGAACTTCCCGGATTGCCTCTTCCACACGCCGCCGGGTAACTTTAATTTCGCCGTTCCACCCGTCAAGGCGTTTCGCAAATTCAACCGCCGCCCGCTCGCCACCCTCCCTTAGCTCATCCAGCATTTCCCGAACCGTGCCGGCTATGTCTTTTGCCGTTCCCGGCTCTTGTCCAGGTGCCGATTTTATTTTTGTGATGGCCATTGGCTCGCTCCTCTGAATCCTTAAATGATCATGGTAGCGACATGGCAAGGACAATTCGCCAAAAAGGCGCTGTTTTTCAATGACCTTAAAATGTATTTCAATAATTCCAAAAATGGAGGCGGCCGCTCGGACCCTTTTTAACGGCCCAGGCGTTTTTTCTCGGATCATATTCGGCGGCCTTGCACTTGGCGCGATCCATATCTCGGTCATATGTTTGCATCCCTTGCAGCCCGTCAATTTCAGGCGGCTTGAGATGCGGTACCGGGCTTTGGAGTATTTCAGTGAGAGGAAGCGGCCTGATATCTTCTGCTTCATCTTTGGCATTCAGATGTCGCGATTGATTCCTCTGTTTCTGAACGGTGCTTCGTTATCTGGCGTAAACCGCCGGATTTCGGTTTCGCTCCTTTCGAAGGCCTCATGCGGGTTTTCGGCATCCGATTTTCAGACACGCCTTGCCTGCTCTCGATGCGAATCGGGAGCTTCGGGAGATTTCTCTTTACCATTGGTCGGAATGGTCCGATGGCGTTTCCGCAAGGCCTTGATCTCAGGCCAAGCCAACCTTTAGTCCGGGATCCATCCACCGCGGCCTTGGACATTTGCCGTTATTTCACTCAGAACCCCGAAAAAGACGGGAGTGCCCAGGAACCTTCGGCACGTCGGACTTCTCGGCGTCGCCAATACCAGGCGTCATGACATTGGTGCGAGATGCGGAACCTGGATGATGAGCGTCGCATCTGTCCTGTCGCCGTTCAGGCTGCGAAGATGGCCATCGGTGGTGCCGAACAGGAGATGTCCCGGCTCACCTGCCACGTGGACCGACCTCTTTCCACGTCTGCAGGCATCGACAGGTTTTCCGCCTCACGACAAAACCGCACACTTGCGCATTCCCGGCGCAAAACGGAGATTGGTTATGCGGCGGTAGTTCATCTAGTGTGCAAGGGGTGGTTGCAGCCAAATAACTAACGGCAGGCCATGGCTGGCTGGGCGCAAAAGGCAATGTGCGCAGATCAAATCCCGATATGCTTATCGGTTTAGATCTACCGGAATGGCCGTCTCGAGATGTCCCGCTTTCTCGAATATCAGTGTAATCGGGATGTTCTTTCCGTCATCAAAAGGTTCAACCAGGCCCATGAACATGATATGCAGACCGCCTCGTTTAAGGTGCAGACTTTTGCCGGCGGGTATGGGAAAACCGTCTTTTTCATCTATCATTCTCATTACGCCGCTTGAGTCTTCCCTGTGAGAATGCAGTTCGACAAGTTTTGCCATGGGGGAGGATGCCGCGACAAGACGGTCGTCAGTTGTTCCGCCATTCCGAATTTCCATGAAGGCCGCGCCTGCCATGGCATTTGGCGACGATGAACGCGCAAAGGCATCCAGTATTCTGATATCCTCGGCACTGGCGGAAAAAGCTGAAAAGACCGTTCCTAAAACGGCAATCGCCAAAGTGATGTGATAACGCATGTTTCCGGTTTTCCAAACTATTGCCAAAAGCACTGCCGGACGGCATCATGCCCGGGAGTTTCTATATCAAAGCATGGCGCGCCGTAAAATTCCATTCTCTGGTATCAGCTTGCGACTGCATGCGCCTTTGCGATTTCCTTCTTGATCTTTAGAGCATTCGCGGACAGTTCATTGTCTTTTGCCTTGGCAAGGAAAGCGTCAAGACCGCCACGGTGGTCGACTGTGCGCAGTGCCGCGGCTGATATGCGAAGTTTTATGCCTCGTCCGAGAGTTTCCGACTGCAGCGTCACGGAATTTAAATTTGGAAGGTAGCGGCGCTTGGTTTTGTTGTTGGCGTGGCTGGAATTGTTTCCAACCATGGGGCGTTTTCCTGTTAGTTCGCAAACACGCGACATGGGTTCACTCCTTGTTCTGCCAGGCGGAACGCCATGGTCACATTAACGTAAACGGGTGCCTTGAAAAGCGGCGCTCGTAAAATTGCAGGGGTTTGATACGCACGTGAACTAGCATAGTCAAGATGGCTGCCCTAAAAAAAATCACCCGCGGGATTGATAGTTTTGTCGCTGTAGGTAGACTAAAACTCCAATGGGATTGAAGAGATGGAGAGAAAAGTTGGAAATCTTTATTCCTGGCAGTCGTCCAAGTCACCTGGCGTCCGCAGACTGGTTTACAGGTCGGGTATGGCAGGACCAGATAATTGAGGCGGAGGAGCCTGCGCGGGTCCGCGCACTTATGGTTTCCTTTGAACCTGGAGCAAGAACCGCATGGCACACGCATCCATTTGGGCAGACGCTGCATGTGGTTTCGGGCATGGGACTTGCAGGCTTGAGAGGTCGCTCTCCCCGGATAATCCGGGCGGGCGACACCGTTTGGATTCCACCTGGAGAAGAGCACTGGCACGGAGCTGGGCCTGACACCATGATGTGTCATCTGGCAATTCAGGAAGCTTTGGACGGCAAGGTTGCAAATTGGATGGAGCATGTGAGCGATACGGAGTATTCAATGACTCCTGTGTGCCATGACTAGTGCTTAAATTTATTCATTT
>JAPOTF010000175.1 GCA_026709325.1 Roseovarius sp. | reverse complement strand
CGCTAGCGGGAATTGCTGTTAATCTGCATTAAATGGTTGCCTAATGAGTATCATGGATATAATTCCAATTGGATATCCTTCGGGAATGATAAACGGAAATGCCACATGAGTGAGAAGCCCACAGAAGAAATCTCGGTACGCGATGTGTTTGGTATTGATACCGACATGATCGTTAAAGGATTTTCTCAAAGGTCGGAAAGAGTGCCGGAACTTGATTCGACATACAAGTTCGACGCGGACACAACACTGGCCATACTTGCCGGTTTCGCTCATAACCGCCGTCTGATGATACAGGGCTATCACGGCACCGGCAAATCCACTCATATCGAGCAGGTGGCGGCTCGACTGAACTGGCCAACGGTTCGCGTTAATCTCGACAGCCATATCTCGCGCATAGATTTGATCGGAAAGGACGCGATCAAATTGCGCGAAGGCAAGCAGGTTACCGAGTTTCACGAAGGAATTCTGCCATGGGCGCTTCGGAATCCGGTTGCCATCGTTTTCGATGAGTATGATGCCGGACGTCCCGATGTGATGTTTGTAATTCAACGCGTTCTCGAGCATGACGGAAAGTTGACGCTGCTGGACCAGAATGAAATCATCACGCCGCACAAAAACTTTCGTCTTTTTGCAACGTCAAATACCGTGGGTCTTGGAGACACCACCGGCCTTTATCATGGCGTGCAGCAGATAAACCAGGCGCAAATGGACCGTTGGTCCATGGTCGCCACGCTCAACTATCTTTCTCATGATGCGGAAACAGCCATTGTGCTTGCCAAGAATCCGCTCTTCAACAATGAAAAGGGACGGAAGACCATTTCGCGGATGGTTACGGTTGCCGATCTTACGCGCACGGCATTCATGACGGGCGAATTGTCAACCGTGATGTCCCCGCGCACCGTGATCAACTGGGCGCAAAACACCCATATTTTCCGAAATGACATCAGTTACGCGTTTCGTCTTACATTTCTAAACAAATGCGATGAGCTTGAGAGAAAAATTGTCGAGGAATTCTACCAGCGCTGCTTTGATGAGGAACTTTTTCAAAAAGCCGCAAAGGAAAATGCGGCTTAATGCCAAATCTGAACCTCCACGCGGGTAGAAAACATGCCGGTTTGCGTGTCACGGCGATGGAATTAATCGCAAATCGGCGTTAATCTGAACATGAATTCAAGTTCCGCCAGGCGCACATAGGCATGTCAAAACCCGACAATCCCGCTGACACATTTCAGAAGGCTCTCACCGAGGCAACCAAAGTGATGGCAGACAACCCGGAGCTGTCTGTAACCTACTCGGTGGATCCTCCGGGATTTACCCCCGATACAATGCGTCTGCCGCGGATTAGCCGTCGCATGACGCAAGAGGAAATCTCCCTAACCCGGGGGACCGCCGACTCTCTCGCGCTTCGATACAAACATCATGACGCCAGCCTGGATGCACACTACTGTCCGCCAGGCGACATGGCCCGCGATCTTTATCTGGCGATGGAAAATGCCCGCTGCGAAGCCATTGGCGCCATGAACATGCCCGGCGCGGCCAGCAACATAGATGCGCGCATTGACATGGAAGCGAAAAAGCGGGGTTTTTCCGAGGTAACCGATACAACAAACGCCCCTCTTCCCGAAGCGGCGGGCTATCTCATACGCCATCTGGCCACTGGCCGGGATCTACCTCCGGCCGCCAGAAACGTAATGGAAATATGGCGTGGGTTTATCGAGGAACGCGCGGGCGAAACGCTTGAGGGTCTAAACGATAAACTTTCCAGTCAGATTGAATTCGCGCGATTCTGCCGACAGGTTATCGACGATCTCGGATATGGCGATCAACTTGGACAAGATCCGGACTCAAATGATGAAACCGATGAGGATCAACCTGAACAGGAGGAAACCGATGAGGATGATCAGGACGGCTCGGGACAAGAGGCAAGTGATGAACGCGTAGACGGCCATGACGAGGAAACATCAACGGAGGAAGATCCAAGTTCGCAAAAAACTCAAACGACCACCGATGAAACAACCGATGATATCGTTGATCTTCCCGCCGATCCCGAAAATGACAATCTCACGGAACTGCCGCCCGCCATTTCAGATGCCGATCCGGACTACCGGGCATACACAACCGAGATGGATGAAGTGATTAACGCGGATGAATTGGCGGAACCGGCGGAACTTGAACGTCTTCGATCATATCTTGATCAGCAGCTTGAACCATATAAGGGTGTCGCTTCCAGACTTGCCAACAAGCTTCAGCGCAAGCTTCAGGCTCAGCAAAGCCGCACGTGGGAATTCGACCTTGAAGAGGGTTTGCTTGATGCGGGCCGCCTTGCGCGAGTTGTCGCCAATCCAACCACACCGCTATCCTTCAAGGTGGAAAAGGACATGCATTTCCGCGACACCGTTGTGACACTGCTTCTGGACAACTCCGGTTCCATGCGAGGAAGACCCATATCAATAGCGGCAATTTGCGGTGAAGTGCTTGCCCAGACACTTGAACGCTGCCAGGTGAAAGTTGAAATTCTTGGCTTTACCACCCGCGCGTGGAAGGGCGGGAAATGCCGGGAATTATGGATCAGGGATGGCCAGCCGAGACCGGTTGGACGTTTGAACGAGTTGCGCCACATAATCTACAAGCCGGCAGACACCCCCATGCGCCGAATACGCAACAACCTTGGCCTAATGATGAAGGAAGGCGTTCTCAAGGAAAACATTGATGGGGAGGCGCTGGAATGGGCCCATCGGCGCATTGCGTCGCGTCCGGAGGCGCGTAAAATACTTATGGTCATATCTGACGGAGCGCCCGTTGATGACTCCACCACAACCGAAAATCAGGAACACTATCTTGATCTGCACCTGCACAAGGTAATTGCCATGATCGAGAGACTTAATCAGGTTGAACTTCTTGCCATAGGCATAGGTCATGATGTGGGGAAGTTCTACAAGCGCGCACTCACCATAAACGACGCGGAACAACTGGCAGGCGCCATGACCGTGCAACTCGCCGCACTCTTTGACGAAGACCCGCGCGCGCGAAAGCGAGTGCTTGGAGTGGTGTAACACAAAGCAGCATTTCCTCCTGATTTCCTTGTGTCGGGGCATAGGTTGTTTTGGTTCCCGTTGAGCCAATGAAACGACGGCTTGAGAGCCATGTTGAGGGGCAATCGGAACTCATCATTCATTCCCGCCAGCTTCCGTTTTTTGCAAACCATGCATTTTCTATCAAAAAACTGAAATTAAATGATTTTTTGCTGAACAAGCCTAAAAAGCCAAACAAAAAATCTACCAAACACTTTTTCAAAAATCCTTTTAACCCATTGAATAATTTAATAAAAAAGTAGCGGGAATTGCCGCGGTTTCGCTGACCATATTGACATTAATTGTCAGCGCGCTTAGCATAGCTGCAACGGCTCTTGTTGCCATCTTCACCATTTTGAGCCAGGCTACATGATACCGCGCTCATAAAACCAAGACCCCAATCCAGGAAATCTTCATTATGTTAAAGAGATTTGGGAAATGGCTTAGCAATGTGTTTGCCGAACATACTGTCTTGCAATTTCTGGCGACCGCACCTGCGGCATATTTAGCGGGTTTGATGTTGGAATTCAAGCAGGGGGCCATAATTGTTCTTAATGCTCTTCCTCCCCTTTTCTGGCCTATATTGGCCGTTTTTGTTCTTGCCGTGCTGGCGTATCCGGGCTTTATCTTTCCTTTTGTCAAAAAAGTGCGGGATACCCGATGAATGAGAATTTATCTGTCTTAGGAGAACAATGATAATGAATGTGGAAGACTTGCCATCTTTTCCGTGGCGTTGATTTATCCTGGGAGCCTGCCGAATGACAGCCCGCTTCTTTGATAGCCCGATCCTGAATTCGCCCTACGAGTATCCGGAGCGACACTGGGAGCTTGACGGGAACGGGCAGCCTACCGACCGTGTTCTTGAGCGCCGGCGGAAGGTTTCCTTCATCACCCCGATTCCGGCGGCCAAGAAGCATAGGAACGAGCAGCTCGAACTGGTCGCGGATGAGAGGGCGCGCCAGCTCGGCACCGAGAACCGGCAATACAAGCTGATCGAAACCATCGGCAGTATTCGCCGTCAGGTCGATATCTGGCGCGCGCTGAAGGAAGCGCAATGGCGGGTGACGCCGGAGACAGCCCGGCTGCTCAAGTACTGGCGCCACCATCGATTCAACGAAATCCGCCCGTTCTTCTGTCAGGTCGAGGCGGTGGAGACCGCAATCTGGCTGACGGAGGTTGCGCCAACGCTGGGAAGCACCGGACGAGCGTTCCTGGAGGAACTCGAAAGAGCGAACGAAGACGCCAATCCCGGCCTTTCCCGATTGGCGCTGAAACTCGCGACGGGTGCCGGCAAGACGACTGTCATGGCCATGCTTATTGCCTGGCAGACGATTAATGCGGTGCGCCGGCCGGGCAGTCGGCGTTTCACCCGGGGCTTCCTGGTCGTCACCCCCGGCATCACCATCAGGGACCGGTTGCGCGTGCTCCAGCCCAACGACCCGGACAGCTACTACCGGGACCGAGAACTAGTGCCGAAGGACATGCTGGGCGATCTCGACCGGGCGAAGATCGTCATCACGAACTACCATGCCTTCAAGCTGCGGGAGACGATGTCGGTTTCAAAGGGTGGACGCGCGCTACTGCAAGGCAGGGGACCGAACCTGCAGACGTCGGAGACCGAAGGCCAGATGCTCCAGCGTGTGCTTTCGGAACTGATGGGGTTCAGGAACATCCTCGCAATCAACGACGAGGCGCATCACTGCTACCGCGAAAAGCCGCCAGACGAGGACGACGAGGGCAAGCTGGTCGGCGACGACCGCCGGGAGGCGGAGAGGAACCGCGAGGCGGCCAGGCTCTGGATATCGGGTTTGGAGGCGGTGAAACGAAAACTCGGCCTTGCCCGTGTAGTCGATCTTTCGGCGACGCCGTTCTTCCTGCGCGGGTCGGGCTATGCGGAGGGCACAGTCTTTCCGTGGACCGTGAGCGATTTCTCGCTAATGGACGCCATCGAGTGCGGGATCGTCAAGTTGCCGCGAGTGCCGGTTGCCGACAATGTCCCCGGCTCCGGCACGCCAACCTTCCGCAATCTATGGCGACATATAGGCAAGGAGATGCCGAAAAAAGGCTGGAGCAAGTCGGCCGGTCTCGACCCGCTGCAAATTCCCGTGATGCTCCAGACGGCGCTGGAAGCGCTTTACGGCCATTACGAGAAGACGTTCGAAGCATGGCAGGAAGCGCACATCGAGGTCCCGCCGTGCTTCATAGTGGTCTGCAACAACACGTCCACCTCGAAGCTGGTCCATGACTACATCGCCGGTTTCCACCGCGAAGGCCCCGACGGGTCGAGGACGCTGGAGCAGGGCCGGTTGCCGCTGTTCAGGAATTTCGACGAGTCCGGCGCTCCGCTCGCGCGTCCGCGCACGCTCCTGATCGACAGCGAGCAGCTTGAGTCGGGACAGTTGCTCGACAAGTCCTTCAGGGAGGTGGCGTCCGACGAGATTGATCGTTTCCGACGGGAAATCGTCGAGCGGACCGGTGACCGCCAGCGGGCGGAAAAGCTCTCCGACGAGGACTTGCTGCGCGAAGCGATGAACACGGTTGGCAAGACGGACCGGCTCGGTGCCGGGACGCGCTGCGTCGTTTCCGTCTCCATGCTGACCGAGGGTTGGGACGCCAACACCGTCACCCATATTCTCGGAGTGCGCGCCTTTGGCACACAGCTTCTCTGCGAGCTGCTGACCGAGGGTTGGGACGCCAACACCGTCACCCATATTCTCGGAGTGCGCGACTGTGGCACACAACTTCTCTGCGAGCAGGTGGTCGGCAGGGCCCTTCGCCGGCAGTCATACGAATTGAACGGACAGGGACTGCTTGAAGCGGAATATGCCGATGTTCTGGGCGTTCCGTTCGACTTCGCCGCGGAAATCACTCCTCCTCCGCCCCGGCCGCCGCGCAAGACGGTGGACGTTCAAGCCGTCAGTCCCGAGCGCGATACCCATGAAATTCAATTCCCGCGCGTCGCCGGCTACCGCGTTGAGGTGCCGGAGGAACGGCTCGAAGCGAAATTCGACGAAAACTCGGCGCTGGTGTTGACGCCGGAACTGGTTGGCGCCTCGCGTACCCGAAACGAAGGCATTATCGGCAAGGGAGTGGATCTGAACCTGGTGCATACCCGCGACCTCAGACGCTCGACCCTGCTGTTCCATCTCACGAAACGATTGCTGGAAACCAGGTGGCGCGAAGCCGGAGGGGAACCGAAACTGCATCTGTTTGGGCAGATCAAGCGGATTGCCGGCCAGTGGCACGACCGCCATCTGGTCTGCAAGGGCGGCACATATCCGGCGCAACTCATGTATTTGTCCCTGGCGGACAGCGCATGCGAGCGGATAGCGCGGGCCATCGACACGCGGCATTCGGACGAGAACCTAGTCAGGGCGGTGCTCGACCCCTACAACCCCTCCGGCTCGACGGCTCATGTCCGGTTTGCCACGACGAAACAGACCTTGTGGACAACAAATCCCAGACGCTGCCATGTCAACTATGCGGTTTGCGACAGCGACTGGGAGGCGGAGTTCTGCCGCATCGCCGACGCGCATCCCCGCGTGCGCGCTTGGGTGAAGAATTACGGTCTCGGCCTTGAGGTGCCCTATCGCAGCGGCTCGGAATCCCGGATTTACGTTCCCGACTTCATTGTTCTGGTCGATGACGGACGCGGCGCGGATGACCTGTTGCGCCTGGTTGTCGAAATC
>JAPOTF010000065.1 GCA_026709325.1 Roseovarius sp. | reverse complement strand
TACGAGTTAGGGATGCTTCGCGACCAGGCGAGCGGCCAATTGGAATGATCGGACCTGCTGTCCTTCTGCATGTGTCGTATCAGGCACGGTGGGCAATACCCGCAATGGCCTTGAGGTTTGCCATCCCAACACCCTTTTGTCGGCGACGAGCAGGACAGCTAATGACGATACCCTTCAAGACATCAGCATCAGCGCATGCCTTTACCATCTCGCCATGTAGAAAGGGTGCGTCGTGCGGATGCCGAGTGCACCAAGGCGCAACGGGTCCAGCGAGGCCCGCAGGCGCTCAAACGGCCTGCGCCATCGGGGAAAACGCGGTCGCGCTTCGCCCGCACGAGAAGGCGCGCACCGGCGGCACGTTCCTGCCGGACATTCCCGAAAGACCCTTTCCGCGGATGACGCCGAGACCGCAGCATCCGCCATGGGTGGCTAAGTTCAGGTCCGTGCCGTCCTGGACCGGCAGGGAGGTCTTCGCGCCGCGAATGCGGTGCAGGCTGCGCTCGCGATGGGCCGCGAGAATGGCCCCGTTTCGGGCCGCTCGATCATGCGACAATGCCCCTGCACGGCGTCGCCGCCGCGGGCGGCGGAAGAAACGTCTTTGACGGTGCCATGGACTGCATCCCCGCGGATTTGACCAGCCGCCCGGCATGAGCCTTTCCAAACGGGGCCGCGCCAAACTCGTTTTGCGCCCGGACGTTCATGGCAGGCCCCCCGCTCGGCGCAAGCGCGCGTGTCGGGCGGGGCGGTAGCGCATGGGCCGGGTTCGGAAACGCCCGGTTCGTCGCGCCAGTCACGGCACAGTGGACGCAGCCAGACGCTCGTGCGGTCGTTTTTCGCATTGCACCCGCGCCCGGAACTCCCGCCGGCCCATGTCCAGCCGGTCGCCGTCATGGGAAAGCCGTCCGGAGAGGACATGCTCGCCGAAATGGCCTGGCCCTCGGGGGAAGACAGCATCCGGCGGACGGGCAAAAACGCGTTCATGACGATGCGGCCCGAACCGGTGAAGCAATGATCCGCAAACGTTAAACCGGATTTTATGCCTGCCAAGTGCCAATTTTGAGGGATGGGCAGGAGGCGAGTCCGGAAAACGCCATTGCCAAAAACCAGAGATTTTGATTGGCCTTGGCGCATTTTGAACCTGGACAAAATTTGGAATTTTCGTTTATCCCTGGAAGAGACTTAACAATAGATTGACTGAAATGATCAATTTCTTTGAGATGTTTGCGGCAATTTATCCATATGGCTGAATTTTACCTCAAAGATGGCAATTCCGGTTTTTGCGAGATCTGCGCGGAAATTAACTCTCGCCAATGCCGATTCGAATCGCAAATCGCGGTAATAAAAAGACAGCGCGACATTATATTGGCGCCGGTGCGCTGCGTTGCCAGATGGCGTGATTTGTCCGACTTCGAACGAGCAAAGCTGTCGGCGATGATTGGTCCGGCTCAAGATGAATTTGGAAATGACGCCATACCGGAAGTTATGTTTTCCGAAGACGGTCCCCACATGCATTTGCGCATTGTAAACCCGCGTCGGCAATATCATGATCTACCCCATGAGAACCCTTTGATTTCCGGTGGAGCGGACGCGCTGTACGGCCATCTGCTGCCTTATATTGAGAATGCGCAATCAATAGACATCGCGGTTTCATTTATCAGAGCAACCGGGGCAAGACTGATATTTCCCCGACTCAAAGAGATGCTTGATCGCGGCGGAAAAATCAGATTGCTCACAAGCGACTATCTGAACGTGACGGAACCGTCAGCGCTGAGGTGGCTTCTTGATCTGGAAGGTGAACTCAGGCCCTTTGTCTTTAAATGCGGAGATACGCCGTTCCATCCGAAAGCATGGATTTTTGACTTCCATGATGGAACGGGAGCCCTGCTCGTGGGGTCGTCAAATTTCTCGAAATCGGCGCTTGAAAAGAGCATTGAGTGGAATCTGAGGCTATATGACCGAAATGACGCCGTTGCATTGAGCAATGCCAGAAATTCCTTTGATGAACTGCTGTCACGCCCGGAAATCACGGAGCTAACCGAAGAGTGGCTGAAGGATTACGAGAAGCGAAGAACGCATATCATGTATAATCCGGCGACGATGCCAAATGAGGGGGAACATCCACCATCCCCGCACCATGTGCAGCGTCAGGCTCTCAAGGCGCTGAACGAAACCCGCACTAACGGATATCAGGCCGGATTGGCGGTTTTGGCAACGGGGCTTGGAAAAACCTATCTCGCCGCCTTTGACAGCGTGCAATTCGAAAATGTTCTTTTTATCGCTCACCGGGATGAAATACTTAATCAGGCGGAACTGTGCTTTCGAGCAATCCGTCCAAATGAGGTGATGGGTAAATACACCGGAGAAATCAAAAACCCGAACGCCAATATCATATTTGCATCCATACAAACTCTTTCAAGGAAAAATCACCTCGAAAATTTTACTCCTGACAGATTTGACTACATTGTTGTCGACGAGTTTCACCATGCCGCCGCCGCGACATATAAACGGGTTATGGAATATTTCACGCCACGGTTTCTTCTTGGTCTTACCGCGACTCCAGATAGAACCGACGGCGCCAGCCTTCTGGCTCTCTGCGAGGAAAATCTGGTATTTGAGTGCGATCTTTGGAAAGGAATTGACGAAAAACTTCTCTCGCCCTTTCACTATTTTGGTGTTCCGGACCTGGTCGAATATACTCAAATTCCCTGGCGAAACGGCAGGTTTGACGAAAAGGAACTCGGCAATGCGGTTGCTACCCGGGTCAGAGCGGAAAATGCCCTGGAGCAGTTAAAAAAACGGGGCGGGAGCAAAACCCTGGGATTTTGCGTTTCGGTTAGTCATGCCGATTTCATGGCGGGATTCGCCAGAAGGCAAGGTTTTAGGGCGGTGGCGGTTCACTCGGGAAGCAAATCCGCGCCAAGAGCGGCCTCTCTCATGAAACTGGAAGACGGATTGCTCGATATCGTGTTTGCCGTTGACATGTTCAATGAGGGTGTTGACGTGCCGTCCATTGACACGGTGCTGATGCTGCGGCCAACTGAAAGCATAGTGGTGTGGCTCCAGCAACTGGGAAGGGGCCTGCGACGCATTGAGAGCAAGAAACATCTCTCGGTAATTGACTACATCGGCAACCACCGCGTTTTTCTCGCCAAGGCGCGAGCGCTTCTGCGCGCCGGGACCGGGAGCGGTTCTCTCCTGAAGGCGCTGAATTCATGCCGGGACGGTTCCATTCAGATGCCGGAAGGGTGCGAGATCACATATGACCTTGAGGCAATGGAGATTCTGAAGTCGCTAATTCATGTTCCCCGTGCCGATACTGAAATGGATGCTTTTTATCTTGATTTCAGAGAACGTCATGGACGGCGGCCAACCGCTTCGGAAATGCATCACGCGCAGTTTGCTCCATCCGGAAAAGGTCAAGATTGCTGGTTTGACTATGTAAGTGACATGGGAGACCTGGATGAGGCGCGGCGGGCGCAATATCGGAGTTGCAGGACCCTGCTCGTGAAAATTGAATCCATGCCAAATGACGGGATTATCGATATTCTGGCTTTGCGGGCAATAAGCGAGGGCCACGATTTCCATGGAAAAATGGATGTAAATGACGTTGCCGCGAGAATTGCCCGCTATTCGCGCAGAAACGCAATGCTCGGCAAACTGCTCGGCGGCGACAATGGCAATGTTGGGAAAATTCGAAAACGGCTCCTGAAATTCACCATTCCCGCCCGAATAAATCAAGAATGGTACCATTTCGAGGGCGAGACGGTTTATGCAAAATATCTCGATGCTTCTCGCAATGATGGAACCATTGGCAAAATGGTGCTCGAGCTGGTTGAATATCGTCTGGCGCAAGCAGTGGCAAATGCCAAAGGAGATGGCAAACCCTCACCACAAACTCCTGATCTATCTGGACGTCCTAAACTTTGGAATGAATACAGGAGAGAGGAAATTCCGCGTTTTTTTGGCGAAACCTTCAACAGGGGCAAGTGGAATCAGGGCATCGTGGTTATGCATGATGCAAAGGCGATGATTCTGCTCGTTACGCTTGAAAAATCGGGCCTCGCGGTGGGAAGCCATTACAAGGATTATTTCGAAACTCCTGAAGAATTTATCTGGCAGTCTCAGACAAGCACGAAAAAGGGAGATCTGCACGGAAGAATAATAAGCGGATTTGAAAAGGGATGGAATGTTCACATGTTTGTCAGGGGATCCAAATTGCGTCGGAAAAGGGCCGCGCCATTTCGCTACATCGGAATTGTTGAATTCAAGGATTGGAAAGGCGAGAGACCGATAACTGTTACATGGAGGCTTCAAGAGCCCCTGCCAATTCGCATATATGACGTTTTGGGAATTAACGCAACCTAGCGGGCATCCGGTTTAGTCATGAACATAAACCGGAAAATTCCGGTTCGATATCGGGCGGAACCTGCCGTCAAGCCGCATTGAGCACAATTTTTCCTATATGCCTGCTCGATTCCATGCGAGCGTGAGCCGCCGCCGCCTCGGAGATGGGAAACTCCGAGTCTATCACCGGCGATATTCTTCCAGATTCAAGCAGTGGCCATACATTCTCCAGAAGATCACGTGCAATGCGGGCTTTGGCCAAATCGCTTTGCGGCCGCAATGTGGAGCCGGTAATGGTCAGGCGTCTTACCATCAGATGCGCAAAGTTCAGTTCGATTTTCGGGTATTGGAGAAAAGCTATCTGCACAAGCCTGCCGTCATCTGCGAGGCATTTTATGTTTTTTGGCATGTATTCACCGCCAACCATATCCAAAATCACGTCAGCGCCACCTTCGTCGCGCATCACGCTCTCAAAATCCTCCGTCCGGTAGTTTATGGCGCGCTCCGCCCCCAATCCGAGGCATGTCCGGCGTTTTTCCCTTGACCCAACAGTGGCAAAAACCCGGGCGCCAAAAGCGTGCGCAAGCTGAATTGCGGTTGTTCCGATGCCCGAGGAACCTCCATGAACAAGGAATTTTTCGCCGGCCTTCAGTTTTCCCCGCGCAAACACATTGGACCAGACCGTAAAAAAGGTCTCGGGCAGGCAGGCCGCAGACTTCAAGCTCATACCCTTGGGAACCGGAAGGCAGTGTGCCGCGGGGGTGGCGGCATATTCGGCATAGCCGCCCCCGGGAAGCAGGGCGCAAACCTTGTCTCCGATTTTCCAGTCGCCGACTCCGGGACCAACGGCGGCAATTCTTCCAGACGCTTCAAGACCCGGGAGGTCGCTGGCGTTTGGCGGCGGATCATACTTGCCACTTCGCTGGAGAACATCGGGTCTGTTAACCCCTGCATAGGCCACCCGGATTACCACTTCCCCGCAAGCCGGTTCCGGCACGTCTCGTATAGACATCTTCAATACTTCTGGAGGTCCAGGCTTTTTAATTTCAATTGCCATCATCATATTTGTCATTGATGTTTTCCTATTCGGGCCGGTTCCAACTGCCCGGCATGCCAGACCGATTGCGCCTGGGGGGCATGCACATGCGTCCGAGCGCTGAAAGCGGTCCATTTGCAAATGTCTTCATGAATGGATTTTCTCGCACCTTCGCCTTGATTTTCTCGAACCGCATGACGTCGGCAATCCTGCGATCAAGAAACGCCCATGTTTTTTCGTATTTGACACTTTCATCGCCCAGCCAGTATAGGGTTGTTGAACCATAAACCGCCGATAACATGCTTCTTTTTGTATACCAGTTTATGTCGTTCGATTGATCTCCAAGCGCGGCCCAGATTTTGTCGCAAGTGTTCCAGATCACCTGCGCTCCTTCCGGAACATTTGGCGGCAGAGAAAAAAGCGCGGCGCTTCGCCTTACCAGCTCGCGGTTCTCAATCACTTCCAGTCGATATCGAACGGCTGTGGCGATTCTGTCTCTGAACCGCATGTCTGAAAGATCGGTTTCAGCCAGTCTGTCCAGCATTTCCCAATCCCCTTCCTCGTGAAAGGCGAGAGCTAGATCAAAAGCTCGCCGCGGACAGATTGCAAGGGCAATCCCTTCATCCATGTCGGCGTCTGAAATGGCGGCTCGGAATGCCACCTCGCTCCATCCATTGAGCGGAACATGTGGTTTAATGGCGTTAAGCAAGTGTTTTTGAAGCTTGGAACTTGGCATTTTTCGGGTCCTGAATTTTTTTGCTGGCGGCTATGGACATAACCGGCATTCTCCTGTACATTGACATTCCCCGTAATAAATTGCAAGTTCAACATGAAAGGCAATGCCATCCACATGCAGGTCAGTGTTAGAGAAAACAATGTCGACCAGGCGCTTCGCGCATTGAAAAAAAAGATGCAGCGCGAAGGTGTGTTCCGTGAAATGAAACTAAAGCAGCATTTCGAGAAGCCGTCGGAAAAGCGCGCGCGCGAAAAGGCCGAAGCGATCCGCCGAGCTCGCAAGCTTGCACGGAAAAAGGCCCAGCGCGAAGGTCTTTTATAAGTCTTGACGCTGTCGGTTCAAGTTTGACCGGTTGGACTTGACATTCGCCCCATAACCATCTCCCGCATCATTTTCAAAGCCCCAATGGCGCTATGGTCGCAATCGTAACGCCCTTTGTTCCGTGTGCCACTTTAAAGCTGACCGCCCGATTTTGCTCCAAACCTGATTTGATTGCGAGTTTCACCGCGAGCTTATCATTCCACAGAGCGGAAGATGGCGGCTACATAAATGTTTTATGGCCGGAATGCGCGCGCATCCGGAGTCGCCGGCTCGTTTCATGCGCCTTTTATGCATGCGAAACAAAATTCCAGATTGGCCCATTGAATCATTTTAAAACTCCAAAACCGATATGCCAAAATAACGACAAACTGCACACGAGACATATTATTTGTTAACTG
>JAPOTF010000112.1 GCA_026709325.1 Roseovarius sp. | reverse complement strand
TCAAGTGGCAAATATTTGGAATGCAAAAAATCGGTTTTTGCTTGCAGGTAAAATTGCGTTCAGTCAATTATTTCATCGGGACCGACACCCCAAACATGCTTTTTTTCCACCCATCCCTTATAGCGCTCTACAGATATCCGGCACCAGTCTTTTTCGCATTTCTCTATTTTGGCAACCACTCCCGGTTCCAGTTTCGCCTTGACCAGTGCATTGGGCATGGGACTTGATTTCATCTCGAGCATGTCATGCTGCACTATGATGGTGCGTTTGCCGGATAGCAATGTATAGTATATCCAGCCTCCCACTCCATTCTGATTTCTTGCGCGTCTCCAATGACCATGTTCCGCTGTAATTTGCAGCGGCATTCCCCTATGTGTAAAAACCCAGTCAATTCCATGAGTTTTGCTTGGTCCACGCCGCACATTTGCCTTGCTTGCCTTCAGGGAAACGTAGCGTGGCAATGGAAGATTGGTACTTGGACCGCGTTCTTGCGCCAGAGAAGCCGAGGCAAATAGAATTAGAATTGCGAATGTTAATGCCTGTTTCATCAATATGATCCAAATAATTTCGGTGCCTGCTTGACGGTTTCTTGTCTCCGGTTCATACATGCTTCACTGTGTCATTAAAATCCACGGAATGGAAGTTGTAAGGAGACATCCATGCAATCTGATCGTCTGAGTGTAGTTGTCACGCAACGCCTGCCTGAACCTGTGGAGCGGAGGATGTGCGAACTGTTTGACACGAAACTTCGTGAACATGACTCCCCGATGTCTAGAGAGGAGATGCTGGCAAGCATACAAAAAGCGGATGTACTTGTTCCCACGCTTACAGATAAAATAGATGCGGGTCTTATAGCTCAAGCCGGAGACAGACTTAAGCTTATTGCAAATTATGGCGCAGGTGTGGACCACATAGATGTACACACCGCCAGACAAAGAGGAATCCTGGTCTCAAACACCCCTGGAGTGCTCACGGACGATACTGCGGATATGACCATGGCACTGATTCTTGCCGTGACCCGACGCATTCCCGAAGGACTCGCCACCATGCAGTCAGGTGAATGGGAGGGGTGGTCTCCAACCGCTCTGCTTGGGGGAAGAATTGCCGGACGCAGGCTGGGTATCTTGGGTATGGGGAGAATTGGCCAGGGGGTTGCGAGACGGGCCGCAGCTTTCGGTATGGAGGTGCATTATCACAACAGACACAGATTGAGATCCGAAACGGAAGAAGAGTATCAGGCGACATATTGGGAAAGTCTTGACCAAATGGTGGCTCGAATGGATGTCATTAGCGTGAATTGTCCGCACACGCCGGCGACATTCCACTTGATGAATGCAAGAAGACTGAAGCTAATGAAGCCTGAAGCGGTAATTGTGAATACAAGTCGAGGTGAGGTTATTGACGAAAACGCTCTCACCAGAATGCTGCGATCAAGAGAAATCGCGGGAGCCGGCCTTGACGTTTACGAGCACGGCACAGATGTAAATCCCCGACTTCGCGCATTGAAGAATGTTGTGCTGCTGCCCCATATGGGATCTGCAACCATTGAAGGTCGCATTGAAATGGGTGAAAAGGTGTTGCTGAACATCAAAACGTTTGATGACGGTCATCGCCCGCCAGACCAGGTTGTTCCATCCATGCTTTGACGGTTGCCTTGTAAATTTGGCATCCGCTGAAACAGTGTGGATTATCCATCACCGGCATTTGGCATTGTCTGTTTCAATTGAAACTCGAATGCGGCATATGTTAATCTGACATCTAGATAACAAACATCTTCCATATCATTATAAATGCATTAAAAAATGAAGCGGCAACATTGGAATCCACCGATTGGGAAAGGCATAAGCATGGTGTCGGAAACTATACCGATCTCATTCATTTTTCAATTACCTGAAAAGCTTCTCTCCATGATCGGCCTTTTTACATCACCCGGAAATGTAGCTTTCTGATACAATTGCCCAAACTATTAATTGCCGTGTCGTATGCTGTGGTTTGCATAACGGTTCAGTCAAAAGCCAAAAGGGAAAAATTCGCTTATGACCGCATTGCCATTAAAACCGGACGAACTGGATAATATTCTGCGATATTCCGCCACCATTGGCTCCTAACCTCTGCTGATTCAGGCGGCTGGGGTAAACACATCCGTAAAGAATAAAAACGTCATGTGGATCAAGGCATCGGGCACGATGCCGCATAATGCTGATATAAAGGGTATTTTCGTGCCTGCGGACATTTTGGCCATAAGGTATGCTGTTTGCTCCAGACCGGAGCATGCCGACAATCCATCGTAATTGCTCCCGTGTAACGCTTCCTTGCGTCCTTCAATTGAAGCGGGTCTTCATGCGGCCTTTCCGCAAAAGGTGTTTGTACATGTGCATTGCGTCAATACCCCGGCACATGCGGTAAGGCGGGATGCAGAGAAAATCCTGTCCACCAGGCTTGCCGGTTATCGCTGGACATGCATACCGTATGTTAAAACCGGAGCCAAACTTGCGATTTCGGTAATGAACAAGTGGATACCTGGCTGCAATGTGGTCGTGCCGGGCAATCACGTATTGGTCGTGGTCGGAGAAACGGTGATGGCTCGCGCCTTCGGCAAATTCTCCAATACGCCAAATTGCCCTTGATCCCGCACGGAGGGAGCAGGCGGCGGGTGGAAGTCTTTACCCTGACCATGTGATGTTCTGCGGTCCGGGATGTAGGTCGTTGACAATGCAGCCCCGGTGACGGAAAATTCACCTGCATTTACTCTGATCAGAGGCGGGGAGGGAGCATTGTTGCGAGAGGATGCCTCATCATCAGGGGCAAAAGATCCAGTGGAATGCCTTGGGAATGTTCATACGAGGGTGCCACGAAATGCAGAACTTTTCCATGTGACATCAGATCAAAATGACGAACTTCTCAACTGGAATTCGGAAAAGAACAGAAGGAAGCGGAATGTCTGACCTGTATCTTGGTCTGGATGTGGGCACTTCAGGTGTGCGAACCATCATAATCGACGACAACGGCGCAACAATATCGGAATCAAGATCGTCCATGCGGGAACATGGAAGCAACCTGAGAGATCCTGCTGTATGGCGTGCTGCCACCGTTGAATCCGTCAAACGCGGATTGGACGGAATTGAATCAAAAAAAATCCGCGCGTTGGCGGTTGATGGAACTTCCGGTACAGTCATTGCCACTGATGGAGAATGCAAACCTTGTTGCAATGCATTGATGTATAACGATTCCTGTAAAGATATAGCCCTGATGGAACTTATATCCGAACTGGCACCGAAGAGCAGTGCGGCTGTTGGCGGCAATAGCGCTCTTGCCAGGGCAATTGCGCTGGACAGAGATGGCGCAACCATGGTTTTGCATCAGGCGGACTGGATATCCCATATGTTCAGCGGCCGTGTTGTCAGTGACGAGAACAATGCGCTGAAAACCGGTTATGATTTGAAACAACGGAAATGGCCGGATTGGATCGGCAATGCGGGCATGGATGTAAAAAAACTTCCGGAAGTGGTTGAGCCGGGTGTGGCAACGGGAACCGTAGGCGTCATGGCGGCACATGAATTTGGATTTGATGAAAACGCTCTTGTTGTCGCGGGAACGACTGACGGCTGCGCCGGATTTCTGGCAACAGGTGCGGCTTCTTCCGGAGATGGCGTTACTTCACTGGGCACAACATTAACCGTGAAGCTGTTGTCGGAAAATGAAATATCAGCTCCGCGGTATGGAATTTACAGCCATAGATTGTTTAACAAGTGGCTTGCGGGAGGCGCCTCCAACACAGGTGGAGGCGTGCTTTTGAAGTATTTCACACCGGAGACTTTGGATTCGCTGTCATTGAAAATTGATCCCGAGGTGGACAGTGCACTGGATTACTACCCTCTTTCCAAAGCCGGGGAGCGTTTTCCCGTCAATGACAGGGATTACATGCCGCGATTGTCGCCGCGTCCGGATGACGATGCGGAATTTTTAAAGGGCATGTTTGACGGAATGGCCCGAATTGAAGCAAGGGCATATGATTTGCTGCAGAGACTGGGGGCGCCGTCTCTGCGGTCAATCAGGACTGTGGGAGGTGGAGCGAGAAACGGCGTTTGGGAGCGTATTCGAGCAAAAAGGCTTGGAATGGAGATGCTTAAGCCGGTTAATGAAGAGGCCGCCTATGGAGCGGCATTAATAGCGCGACACGGGGCAAAATGCTGAATATCTCATTGGAAGCCCTGTCGGCGATGTTCGGAAATTTCCTGATAGATCAGTTTGGCGTATTGCTTGACGGGACAAAAGCCTATCCTGGTGCCGCACAGGCCCTTATGGAACTTTCAAATCGCGGCAAGCGCATTGTGATATTGTCCAATTCCGGCAAGCGTTCGGTCCCAAACGAGTTGAGACTGGAACAGATGGGATTTGATCGGGATCATTTCGACTCCGTTGTTACCTCGGGAGAGGTTGCCAGAACGCTGTTGGCGAAGCGCGTCGGACATGACATTCCCGCTGGTGGAAAGGTGTTTGTCATTTCGCGTGATGAAGATCTGTCGTGCATTGAAGGCCTTGACTTGTCTGCGTCTGGGAAACCCGAAGAATCGGATCTGATCCTTATATCGGGCAGCCGGGGCGATGAAATCGCATTGGACTCCTATGAAACCCTGCTAGCCGGCGCCGCAAGAAATGGAGTGCCCGCATTGTGCTGCAATCCTGACATGACCATGCTCTCCCGGCATGGATCAGCATTTGGAGCGGGAAGAATTGCAGGCCTTTATTGCAAATTGGGTGGCAATGTGGAAATGATAGGAAAACCCTATCCGCAGATTTATAACGCGGCTCTTGATCGGCTTGGGCATCCCGATCTCGGGGATGTTGTGTGCATTGGCGACAGCCCAATGCATGACATAAGAGGAGCACACGGTGCGGGTATTTCCGCCGTTCTTGTCCTGACGGGTTTGAGTTCTGGAATAAATCCAGGTGAAGGAAATTCAGTCTTCGAAAAAAGCGATTTTCCGGATTATGTAATGAAGAAATTTCAATTTTAGGCTACGTGCTTGAATTCATTTTAAATTGATGAGCATGCGTGCTGAACGCTAGCTGGTCATTTGACTTGCCGCCACTGATTTGCCAACACGCACTTTGAAATGCCATCGGCAGAAGTGAGATGTTGAAAAAGTCACCCATCTGATTAACTTAATTCCTGTTGGCTCTCATGTTAAGGAGAAAACCTTGCAGAACCGAATTTATGACTTGTTTGTAATCGGTGGCGGAGTCAATGGATGCGGCATTGCAAGGGATGCCGCCGGACGCGGTGCATCAGTGTGCCTTGCCGAGATGGGCGACATTGGTGGTGCCACATCCGCCTCTTCAACCAAACTGATACATGGCGGGTTGCGATATTTGGAATACTTTGAATTTCGACTTGTTCGTCATTCGCTAGTTGAGCGCGAGATATTGCTGGCTGCAATGCCGCATATCTCCTGGCCCATGCGATTTGTATTGCCACTCCACGCCGAAATGAGATTTGAGTCCGCAACTCCAATCTCGCGACTTCTTGGAAGGCTAATGCCATGGCTGGGAAACAGAAGACCCTCATGGATTATCCGGCTTGGCTTGTTCCTGTACGACAACATGGGCAAGCGTAAAATACTTCCGGGAACCAGAGGAATATGTCTCGATGGCTCGGAGGAGGGTCTGGTTCTCAAGTCTCGATTTGACAAGGCATATGAATATTCCGATTGCTGGATCGAAGACAATCGGCTGGTAGTGCTTAATGCGAGAGATGCCGAAAATCTGGGCGGGCGAATCATGGTCCGCACGAAGGTTTTGTCATTGAGGCGCACTGATGAATACTGGGAGGTCGCCGTTGAGGATTTGGCTTCCGGCAAAACATTTCCGATTAGGGCCAAAGTTGTTGTAAACGCCGCCGGTCCATGGGCCGGCAAGCTTTTTGCCAGCTGCTCTGGAATGTTGCAGAGGGAGAATGTTCGACTGGTGAGGGGCAGCCATATTGTCACCAGAAAACTCTACGATCACGATAAGTGCTATTTGCTTCAGGGCGCCGATGCACGGGTGGTTTTCATGATTCCATTTGAATCCGATTTCACTCTGGTTGGCACCACGGATGTTGAACACGGCAGTCCGGATGACAATCCGGAGTGCTCATCAGAGGAACGCCGATATCTTATTGATTTTGTTAACAACTATCTTGAAAATCCGCTTGCGGACGGTGATGTGGTTTGGACATATTCGGGCGTGCGCCCGCTATATGATGACGGAAACGGCTCGGCCACTGCGGCTACTCGCGATTATGTCATTGTCGAGGACATCAGTGGCGGGGCTCCGTTAATCAACGTATTTGGCGGGAAAATCACCACGTTCAGATGCCTGGCGGAAGATGTCCTGAAAAAGGTTTCGAGGCATCTGCCGGAAATTGGGGACAGCTGGACAAAAGACGCCGCGCTGCCGGGAGGGGATTTTCCGATCAACGGCATCCAAGACATCATTGACGGTCTGCGGAGCGAATATCCTTTTTTGACAGATTTTTGGGCAAGACGACTTGCTCGCGCCTATGGAACCGAAGCACGGCACGTTCTTGGACTGGCCAAATCCAAAGCGGATCTTGGAAGGGATTTTGGCGCATCGCTTACCGAGAGAGAACTGCGCTGGCTGGTGCAAAGGGAATTTGCAAGGACTGCCGAGGATGTGCTCTGGCGACGCACCAAACTTGGACTGAGACTGGACGCGGGGCAAATCGAAGATGTTGAAAACTGGATAAAGCTCAACCTTTTGAAAATGGAATAGCCAGACGCTGTTTTCCGCAACGAAATGTTTTTCCGACATCCAAATTTTATCACGTCTTGGGGTTTGAAGACATC
>JAPOTF010000191.1 GCA_026709325.1 Roseovarius sp. | reverse complement strand
AACCCCGCAAAGTCGGCATGGGCCCGCTGGCCCGGTTCCATTTCGAAGCGCCGCTTTGCGAGAAAATCCGTCACGGTTGAATAACCGCCCTTGCAACCAGGCGACTGCATATCCCGAAACAACCGGGAAAGTCCCGGACACGCCTGCATGCGTTCGAACAGATAAGCTTCAAACGGCTCCGGGAGCCGGAGGGGGCATGGACCGGAACCTCAAGGCCCCTGGTCCAGATATTTGCGAACCGTCTTGCGATCCAATTCAGTCCTGGCGTGCGATTGCACTGATCGACAGCCCTTTTCCTTTCAAATCCCGGATCAAAAAACAATCCTCCCGGGATCTATCATCCGATCAGGCCTCCTCGGGCTGTTGTTCGGGCGAGATTTTGGCTGGGCTTTGCTCCGGGAGACATGCCCCCCGGAGCAAAGCTTTCAGCCGCTCAACCGGGAAGTGTTCACTTGGCACTGATGACAGGCCTCTCTTCCAGAAGTCTGCAATGTCTGCGGCTTTCCGCTCCAATGGAACTGTGACGGGCATAAATTGGCATTGCGGTGCTCGATGCAGCCCTCTATCGCCGCTACGCACGCGTCAGGCGAATCGAAGATCGCATTCTTGAGCTGCTCGGCGCCTTCGCCAACATCGAGAAGAACCCCTCCGCGACGGTCATCCGGACGCCGAGGTCTCGGTTGAAGTGGAACGTTCAGTTGGGATGATACTCGAGCCATTCGCGAACCCCGGCCGGCTTGCGCGACGCCACTTTGTCGAGTGTGTTGTGAACCGGCGCCCCGTGGAATCAATCCATTCGGCAACGCGGTCGAGAAAGGCAAGGAACTCCTCCATGCGATGACGTTCGACTCCCGTGTCTGCCCGACAACCTCCTTGCCCGTGGTGACGTCTGGGACAGCCAGCAGACATGTGGTGGAATAATGCCGGCCAAGGCCCCTCCGGTCCAATTGCATCTGGTTTTCCCGTCGCAAGTCTGCAGGCCCCATGAGCGAGTCTGAAACGGCCAGTTGACGGTGTCTCTGCCATGGCATCTCTTTTGCACTGCCGTGCCACCACTAATCGACATACTTCTCGCGGTCGGGACCCACGGCTTTAAGCATTGTTTGCGCTCAAAACGCGGATCTCGATTTCAGCCATGTTCAACTGGCATGCATGGCCTGAGCGCGTGCATCATTTCAAATCCATCACACGGGTGAGACGCCTCGTTCGCATCGAAAGTGTCCCGAAAGTGTCATGGAGCGTTGACTGGCGATGAACGTTAAAATTGTCCGTCACTGGAACGATGCGTTTTGCCGGCAAGTGCGCATCCGCGGGATCTTTAAGCACTTTTGCAAAATCCCGTTTGGTCCGATGAGTGGTGAGCTCGACATCACGTCATCCTTCAAGTGGGGCATGAAAAGGTTTGCCGTTCAATTTGGCTCATATTCACAGCCGTGTTCGACGGGCTTCCCGGGAAGAGACGGCAAAGGCGTCCGCGTCTCCTTTGCCTGCTTTTTCTAGTTCTCGTTCAAAAAGATCAAGACGCTATATGTTTCATATCGAAATTCATGGATGGAAATTGCTCGCGACAGAGCAAGAAGCTGAAAACGGCGAATTCCGGATCTGTAATTCCGGGCGGTCGCTGTTGATGACGCTTTTAAAACCAGGTTATCCGCTAACGCTTTTTTTCCGAACGAGATAGTGAATGCGCCATGGATGCTACAGATCAGCTGCCGCTGTTTTGTTGGCGGGTATTGTCATATATATGTCAGTATATTTGCCGACTTCTGAAGACACCCTGATTGAGCCACCATGCTTGCGGATGATGTCACTCGAAAGCGACATGCCAAGACCCGTGCCTTCATTTGTTGGTTTGGTGGTAAAGAACGGATCAAACATCTTTTCCACCACCTCGGGTGGCATGCCTATGCCATTGTCGTGAATTGACAATTCGACATTGTCGTCAACTAATCGGGTGGAAAGTTTAATATATGGTTCATATGCCTCATTGACTGATTCTGAATTTTCGAGTTCGGCTTGTTGAGAATGCTTCTTTTCAGTTGCGTAACATGAATTTGCAACGGCATTTAGGAACACCCTTCCAAGGTCTTGGGCATTGACATTTATTTCACAGATATTTTCATCAAAATCCTCTTCCACTTTCAGATTGAAATCTGGATTGCTGATTGTTGCATTGTGATAGGCAAGACGGGCATGTTTTGAGAACAGCGAGTTTATATTTGTCATCTCCCATTCGCCTTCACTGCGCCCCATCATTAGCATGCTCTGGACAATCTGATTCGCTCTATGGCCGTGTTCGCGTATGGTTTTGAGATTTTTGATGAGGTCTGTGCTTATTTCATCAATGATTTCCCGGCACTCATTGCGTTCCTCCTTGCTTATATCCTCGGCAAGTTTGTTAATTTCCTCAAGTATCTCCTCAAGCAGTTCTTCTGATACCTCAGTGAAATTTATTACAAAATTGAGCGGGTTCTTTATCTCATGCGCAACACCTGCAGTCAGTTCTCCGAGTGACGCAAGTTTTTGACTCATTATGATCTGATCTTGAGCGCGGTGCAATTCTTCCAGAACCTTTTCAAGCTCGCTGTTTTTGCCTCTCAATTCTTCCGCAAGCTTTTCAACCTTGTTCAGGCGCAGTGATTCCAGAGAGTTGCGGCGGAATATTTCGAGAGCCTTGGCCATTTGCGCCACTTCGTCTCTCCCGCCTATGGTTACGGGTTTTTCAAGTTCACCCTCCGCCATTCTAATCATGCGATATGAGAGCATTTCCAGTCGTTCCGTGAGTGATCGTCCCACAAACAGCCACGCTATAAGAATTGCTCCAATAACACTTGACACACTGATTAAAATAAGCAGATTTCTGACTGTCACACTGGTTGCCTCGGAAGCATTGGTCGCTTCGTCCGCAATTGTCCGGGCGGTGTCAATTAGATCTTCCGCAACTGCAACAAGTTCCTGACCAAGTTCTCTATTGAGCAAGAGGAGTTCCTGCTGCTGCTTTTCAAGACCAAGTTCTTCGATTCTCAGCTTGAAACCGCTGTCGTCGCCCTTGCCAATTGCGAGTAGGCGGTCGAAACGATCTTCAAGTTCCTGTCGGATGGACGGATTGGTGATTTTCGACAATCTATATTCGGATCCGCGCGACACTGCTTCAAATCGTTCTCTCAAAGGTTCCAGCAAGGCTGGATCGGTGACACTGAAGGCTGATGCGAGAAGCTGAGCGATAAATGTCGCATCCGCACTTAGACCCGCCAGATGGCGATAGTGGGTAACTGTTTCTGGAGAAAAATGCGTTGTGTAGGGAACCCTGGTGCTTTCCAGAGACCGATATCCGGTCATGGTGTAAAAAAGCTGGTCGTCAATCACGGGAACAAGATACCTGATGAGTTCACTGCCCAATTTCTCAAGTTCTTGCTGGCCTTGAAGTCGCCGCTCCTGCACCTCAAAGCGCTTAACCATTGACTGATTGATTTCATCAATGCTTCCGATTAGCTTTTCGCCCAGCAATCGAAGTTTTTCGGATTGCCTCTCCACCTCCTCAGACTTTATCAGGTTGGAGAGGTTCTTTTGAAAAAGCATGCTGTTGCCGGCTATTTTATGAGCGATCAGAATTAAGTCGTTATGCGTTGCGGCGGTTGTGAGCAATGGCGCCGCGGCAACAAGGGTGCTGCTATCCTGAGCAACGGCGAAAGCAGATGCCATCAAAGGTATGCTGCTTTCATTTATCGGCTTTTGAGCCTCGACAATTCTTTCGAACGAGAACCATCCTACCAGACTTGCAATGATTGTAAAGAAAACCGCGCCACTGATTCCAAAATACAGACGCACCGAGATGCGGGAAAAACTTTGTGACAGGCTATCAATCATTTTATCGCTTCATCGCGCAATGATTTAATCGGTTGGTGAATTCCGCCATCGCCAATCACAGTGAGGTACACTTCGTCTGACCCCTGATTGTCGTTCATGTCGTATTGCAGCACGAAACCGTCGATATCAATTTGGCCGCTCTTTTTGAGATCGTCGATCAGGCATGAGCGCTTGGGGTCTTCTCCGCATAATTCAAGTGCGTGAATTGCGAGCCGCCCCGCCAAATAACCTTCAAATGACACGAATCCGGGTGCGGCGCTTGGGGCAAATGACTCCAGCGCATCGCGATAGGCAGCTGCCACGCGATGCTCCGTTGACTTTGGAAATGGCACTACCTGTGTAACATACACGCCGATTCCCGATGGCCCTAGCTTCTGAACCAATGCATCCCCGCCAACAAATGAAATTGTAAAAAAAATTGCATCCATTCCCATTTTTTTGGCCCAGATAATTGTCTCCGCAACCGGTTCGTATGCACCAATAATTATCACCGCCTCAGGCAATCCCTGCTGAATCTCAATTAATGCCGTTTTGACTGCTGTGGTGTTGCGAGGATAAACTCCCGTTGCCGCAGGCGAGAGTCCGCGTTTGCTTAATGCCCGTTTAACGCCGCTAAACCCGGCCCAGCCGAAGGAATCGTTCTGATAAATTGCAGCAATCCGATCAATGCCAAGGTCTGTTATCAAACGCTCAACCATTTCCTCCGTTTCCTGATAGTATGACGCGCGAAGGTTAATGACATTTGCCAAATCTGGATCACGAAGAAAGGCCGCGCCTGTAAAAGGGGCAAGATAAGGAACATTGGCGGCCCTTGCAATTGGGGTTGAGGAACGCGAGGTGGGCGTTCCCACTGCTCCGATAAGAGCAAAGACCTTATCGTCTTCAATTAGCTGGCGCGTGTTCACGATCGCGGCGTCGGGTTCATAATAGTCATCCACGGACAACAGTTTGAGAACTCGTCCGTGAACTCCCCCCTTTTCGTTTACTTCGCTAAACGCCGCCTCAATCCCAAGCTTCATGTCCGAACCAAGGTTTTTTGCGGGACCGCTAAATGCCGCGGATTGGCCAAACAGAATGCGGTTTTTATAAACGCCAGGCGTTTCGGCATTTGCGAATGCCGCCATTAAGGAGAAAACCGCGGAAAAAACGAGGGAAAATGTGTATGACACAGTAGTCAGCCACTCCTGTTCTTGATCATTGTTAGATGATTTCTTCCTTCCATCCTCTTGTATTTTGCTTCATCTATAAGAGTTTTGACCAGATGAACGCCCAGGCCTCCAATATTGCGGTCTTCTATATTGGAGTCCGTATCGGGATCGGGAGCATCGCCATCATCAAACGGATTAAATGGATTTCCAGCATCACTGTATTCTATAAGAACGCGATTGTCTTCAGAGGTCATGCCAATCTTGACGCCGCCACTGCTGTTTCCATGATCAAGCGCATTTTTTGCAAGTTCTTCGATAATCAATTGAATCTGAAAGGTGAACCGCGCATCCCAGTCTTCCTTTTCGGAAAAAGCCTCTATTGAGTCGCAGATATCGTGAAGATCTTCAATTTTTTCCATATTTAGGCTTAATGGCATTGTCATCTCTGATTTTCCCATACAGCATAGAGTTAAACATGTTATATCGTCGAATTGCGGGGCGCCATCAGCGAATGAATTGATTGCCTTGAAGATGTTTTCTGTAATTTCACGGGCATCTTTGGTGGGTTTCTCTGCAAAAAGTGTTTCGAGTCTGTTCATGCCAAACTGCTCCGCGGCGTTGTTTTCCGCCTCGTTAACGCCATCGGTGTAGAACAGAACCGTTTCTCCGCCCGACAATTCCACGGCTTCTTTCGTGTACTCCATATCCGGGGCAACGCCAAGCGCCACCCCCTGGATTTCAGACAGTTTATCCGAAACGTTGTCATTGCCAATTCTGATTGGAGGGTTGTGGCCGCCATTGACAAACTCAAGCATGCGTGTGGATGGATCGTATATGGACAAAAAAATCGTGACAAACATTGCCTCGTCGTTGTTCTCGCAAAGTACATTGTTGACTTGCCTCATGATCTCTACCGGATCAGTGTTCACCTTGAGGGCGGTTCTGAGGCATGTTCGGGTGCACATCATGAACAGAGCTGCCGGCACGCCCTTTCCGGAGACATCTGCCACTGTGAGGACAATCCGGCCATCGGGCAAATTCACCACGTCGTAAAAGTCTCCGCCCACATCCCTTGCCGGTTCCATTTTGGCAAAAACGTGATAGTCGTCTGCAGAGGGAAAATTGGTTGGAAGAATTGATTTCTGCATTCTGTTGGCAACATTCAGCTCGTTTTCGATCACAACGAGTTTGTCGCGAGCTTCAAGCGCCGAACGCCATAATTCGAGATGTTCCAGCGTTCGATCAATTGTGCGGCGGAGATCGTCAAAATCAATTGGCTTAATCAGAAAGTCAAATGCCCCGAAGTTCATTGCCGTGCGTATGTTCTTGATATCCCCATATGCGGACACAACCACTGAGCGCACGTCGGGATCAACCTTTGGAATTTCCCTGAGAAGGGTCAGACCGTCCATTTCCGGCATGTTGATGTCAGACAGAATCATATCGATTTTATGGCCGTTCTTGAGACACTCGAGAGCTTCGACTCCGTTTTCGGCGAATACAAATTCGTATTTGCCGTTTCGAATGTCCCTTCGCATGCGTTGACGGACAAGTTCTTTTAGAGCGGGTTCATCATCAACCACCAATATTGTCTTGACTAGATCTGAATGTTCCACATTTCCTCGCAATATGCATTTTTAGGCATTTTTATTGCAATGCTCTTGGTCGACCGCGGGTTCAGTCGGTCTTGGAGCCTGGCATCAAAGTCACTCCATACCTATAAAATTCAATTTGTCAAGAGCGTTTAAATCTCTATTCGACAGGAAACCATAACGCGCGCGCAAATTGCGCAAATTGCAACGTGCCGATTGCCCAAATTTGGCGGGTCTTTTAAAAGAAGGCGAGATCA
>JAPOTF010000064.1 GCA_026709325.1 Roseovarius sp. | reverse complement strand
GTTTCAATCAACTCGTCATCGCAGAGGGCTTCAAGTTTATATGTTGTGCCAGCCGGCCGAACACTTCCAGGTGACACGGAACAAGAAACTTTCCTGGGATTTACTCGGCATGAAAAAATTCGGAAAGCGATTCAATTGTTTCCGTTGGGTTTGTATCGGGAAAGAAATGACCGCCTTTTATTGGACGTGAAGCGAGTTTCTCGCATTTGGGCAACCATGTTTCCGGCACATCATAGATCCGGGCCATCACTCCTTGATCACCATAAAGCACAAGCGTGCCGCAGGCGATTCGTTTCCACAGGTCGTCCTCGTCGTCATGTACATCATATTTGATTGCGGCCCTGTAATCGTTGCACATGCCTCTGATTGCATCTGGATTGTTCCAGCTCTTCCGATATGCCGCAACCTGTAACTGGTTGAACTCCTCCAGTTTTGAAGCGCCCCAGCCCAGCAGGCATGACTCATAGTAAAAATCGGGGTTTCGCTCTATCATCTTCTCTGGAAAGGGTTCTGGTTGAGACATGAAAAACCAGTGGTAATATCCATGTGCCACATCCATGCGCAGGTCTGTAAGCAAAGTGTGCGTGGGGACTATATCCATTACGCAAAGACGGTTGACCGCTTCGGGCGAATCAAGAGCCATTCTATGCGCCACGCGCCCGCCACGGTCATGACCGGCGACGTCGAAACTGCCATGGCCAAGATGGCGCATCAGGCCAATCTGGTGCGCGGCCATATTGCGAAAACTGTATGCCTTTACATCATGCGGTTTTGATGAAAGTCCGTAGCCAGGCAAATCCGGACAGACCACCTCCCTCGATTCTGCAAGGGCGGGGGCAATGGCCGCCCACATTGAACGCGTTTGCGGAAATCCATGAAGCAAGAGCAAAGGAGGGCCGCTTCCGCCACGGGAAAAAGAGATGTCAACGCCATTTAGCGTTATCGTCTGGTCTGTGAAACCTTTGATCATTTTGATCCCGCAATTGCAAAAACTATTCTTGCCCAGCTTCGGATGCCCTTGTGAAAGTTGTTCACATTGTATTTTTCATTTGGGGAATGAATCGCATCGTCATCTTGTGCAAACCCGACAAGCATGGACTCCATGTTGAGAATGTCTGCAAAGAATCTGGTTACGGGAATCGATCCCCCCATACCTGTAAAGACGGCCTCACGGCCCCACTCCTCGGAAAGAGCCTTGCGCGCAAGTGCGAATTCCGGGCGGTTGACATCCATGACGGATGCCGGAGATCCTTCTGGCTCATTGTCCCATGTGATCTTCACATCATCGGATAACCGGTCGTTTACATGCTTTCGAATGCATTTTCTGACATGGTCCGGATCCATGTCGCCCACAAGTCTGCAAGTGAATTTGCAGTGCGCTTCGGCGGGAATAACGGTCTTGGAGCCCACGCCCTGGTATCCTCCCCATAAACCGTTGACTTCCAGAGTGGGACGCGCCCATTGCTGTTCAAGCGTTGTATAGCCGGCTTCCCCGTGCGGACGGGTCATGCCCGCTGAATGCAAATACGCTTTTTCATCAAACCCGCAATTGCTCCATTGGCTCAGAATGGATTCGTCAACATTTCCAACGCCCTCATGGAAACCCTCCACGGCAACGCCTCCATTGTCATTATGCAAAGACGCGACTATTTTCGAGATTTCATGCAGGGGATTTAGCGCGGGACCGCCATAGCTGCCGGAATGAAGATCAACCGAAGGTCCCAGCAGGGTAAACTCGTCTTTCATGATGCCACGCAACCGCGATGCTATCGATGGCACACCGGGAGAAATCATAGACGTGTCGCATACCAGTGCAATTTCGGCGGCAAGTTTGTCTTTATGCTCACGCATAAACGGTACCAGTGAAGGAGAGCCGGCTTCCTCCTCGCCCTCAAAAAAGAATGTTGTCTTGCATGGCAGTGAGCCGTGAACCTGAATGCAGGCGCGGCAAGCCTCGACAAAGGTCATTAACTGTCCCTTGTCATCGGAAGAGCCGCGTCCTCGAATCACCTGGCCCTGAGATGTTTCCTGCAGACAGGGTTCGAACGGAGGGGTATGCCACTGTTCCAGCGGATCGACCGGCTGCACATCATAATGGCCATAGAAAAGCAGATGAGGTCCCGGACCGTCCGTATGCCCCAAAACCATCGGATGCCCGGAAGTGGTGTAAACTTCTGCGGGAATATTTGCGCTTTTAAGATAGGACGCCAGCCAGTCTGCCGCCTCTCTGCAATTCTTCCGGTATGATGGATCGGTGGAAATGGACGGAATTCGCATAAAGCTCATCAGGTTGCCAAGAGATTCCTGCATCTGGCTGTCGATTTGCACCAGCACATCGTCAATGTTCATGTGGTTCCTCTCAATTATTTGAAAGCGAAATCTTAAAAGGCTGAAATGAAATGTCTATACAAATGTTGCGGCAAGATGCAATATTTGCAATTGAAGTCAATGATTCTCTTTGCTGGGGAAATATGCTCTTTTACATTCAAAAAATGCGATATATGAAAACGCGTTAAGGAATCGCTCCCGCCAACCGTAAGTTGAAGGTGAAGGTAGACTCGTGAATTTTGACACAAAACTTGATGAGGCAATTGCCCGATTGCACGAAGAAGGGCGATATCGCACGTTCATTGACATAAAACGTGAAAGAGGGGATTTTCCACATGCCCTCTGGAAGAGGCCGGATGGTTCTGAACGACAGGTAACTGTATGGTGCAGCAACGACTATCTTGGCATGGGTCAGCATCCCGTGGTTTTGGATGCCATGCACGAGGCAATTGACTCCGCAGGTGCGGGATCGGGCGGTACTCGCAACATTTCCGGCACAACGGTCTATCACAAGATTCTCGAGCACGAACTCGCAGATCTTCATGGCAAGGAAGCGTCTTTGCTTTTTTCCTCTGCATATATTGCAAATGACGCGACTCTATCGACCATGCCAAAGCTGTTTCCCGGGCTGATAATTTATTCAGATGAGCTCAATCATGCGTCAATGATTGAAGGAATTCGCCGAAATGGAGGACAAAAGAGGATATTCCGGCACAACAATCTTGCTCATTTGCGGGAATTGCTTGAGGCGGATGACCCTGCGGCGCCGAAACTTATAGCGTTTGAATCGATCTATTCCATGGATGGCGATTTTGGGCCAATAGAGGCAATATGCGATCTGGCAGACGAATTCAGCGCTTTGACCTACTGCGACGAGGTCCATGCGGTGGGAATGTATGGCCCAAGGGGCGGTGGGGTGGCCGATAGAGACCGGCTTCTGCATCGTCTGGACATTGTCAATGGAACTCTCGCGAAGGCCTACGGTGTAATGGGGGGATATATAGCATCCAGCTCCAAATTCTGCGATGCGATAAGATCCTATGCTCCAGGCTTCATTTTTACAACTTCGCTTCCACCTGCCGTTGCGGCGGGAGCTGCCGCATCTGTAGCATATCTAAAGCGCAACGGCGAACTGCGAAAATTGCATCAGACACGGGCAAATATACTGAAATTGCGCCTAAAGGGGCTGGGCCTGCCAATTATCGACTACGGGAGTCATATTGTTCCCGTTATTGTCGGTGATCCGGTGCATACGAAAAAAGTCAGTGACATGTTACTTGAAGGATATGGAATATACGTTCAACCCATTAATTTTCCCACCGTTCCCCGTGGTACCGAGAGACTTCGTTTTACACCGTCGCCGGTTCATGGCGCCAATGAAATGGACAATTTGATAAATGCCGTTGAAGATTTATGGAGCCATTGCACGTATGCACAGCCATGCCGTGCCATAAGTATGATTTAAACATCTCGCGGAAGGAGATCAAAGCAAACCGGTTTTCCAGCGCGATATGGTCTCTCAATCAAACTCCAATGCCATGCGGGTTTTTTTACATGATGCTGGTAAAGACGTTTGTCGCGTGTTTTGCGTTTGCTTTCATTGCATGGTTGTTAAATGACGGTGGCCTGCAAATCTTTTTTAAGCCCTTCAATTTTCAAGTGCAATAAGTTAAATTAGATGCTATGTAGTTGGTGAATCGCAATATTGCATCTATTCGGCAAGACATTTGCAGAAGACGAAGGGATCTGTATGAATATGCGCCGTAAGGATGATACAGGTATAAAAAACGTCAAACTTCGGGGTTTTGATGATTTTAACGTTAGCCTTGGCGACAAGATGCGAGGCGTGCGCGCCACTCTTGGAAAGTCCTTGAACGATGTTGAAAAGGAACTCAAGATTGGCTCCAAATATATAGAGGCCATAGAAAACGCCAATCTCGACGTCTTCTCTGATGCGCCCGAATATATCTATGGCTATGTGAAATCGTATGCACATTATCTAAATTTGGACTCGGATAAAATATATAGGGAATTTTGCAGCGAAAGCGGGATTGTTATAGAGCATTGCTTTTCGGATAACATGTCGATTTCCTCCAATTTTCGCAACTCTATCAGAAGTGTGTTGACCAATAAGGAATTCCACCAATCCAAAACACCATATTTACCCGATCAAGGGGATTTCCTTTCCGACTTGGATTTTCGCGCACTTGCTTCAATGTTTGTTTTGGCTGCAATGATATGCGGGATGGGAGTTGGAGGGTGGTTTGTTTTCAAAAGTGTGCAGAAGTTACATGTAACGCCAGTCGAAAACACACCTGATGCGCTTACATCGGTCAGCCCGCTTGACAGCGGAACAAGCCCGACCCGGCTCCATGATGGAGACCCGGTTGACAACGTGGATCTGGCATATCTCAATCAGCACGATCCAAAGATAAATCTGTATCGCAACAAGACCCTTGAGTATCCAATCGTGGAGAGTCGAGACCCTCCAATAGTCTCAATTGATCCAGACAGAAACACGACAAATTATTCGATTGTTCAGGAAGTGGAAGAATCCAACATGCCTGAAACTTCCCTGGCCTCATCGGAATTGCCGGATAATGAGACCGCACCTGAAATATCTCTTCCCAGGGTAATGGCCGAACTCCCTCCTTTGGTCAGCATAGTTGCCGTTCGCCCTTCATGGGTTCGGGTTCGAACAAATGAGGGCAGTGTGATTTTTGAGGGAATAATGAATGGTGGTGAAACCTGGGAAGCGCCCCGGACCGAAAAAATGCCCACAGTCAGGATAGGCGACAGCGGCTCGGTTTATTTCAGGGTAAATGAAAAGCACTACGGACCGGTGGGGAAGCGTGGAATGGTAACCGCGAGCGTGGTTCTTGATGCCGAGACAGTGGTCGGGGAATATCCGCTAGCCAACATTGAAAACGACCGTGATTTAATGCGATATGAAGCCACGCTTGCATCAGGGAACGGCATATCCTCAGATGAATCGCAACACGGCAATTGAACCGGGATTGGCTTCGCAACTGTTGAAATATACATTCACACACGGGAATCAAGTATGAACATTAATCAGATACGCCCATGGAGAAACATTGAACGCCGAAAAAGCAGGCAGATTATGGTTGGAAATGTGCCGGTAGGCGGTGATGCGCCGATTTCCGTTCAAACAATGACAAATACTCCGACCACGGATGTAAAGGCGACCATTTCGCAAATCCATGATGTTGCGGAAGCCGGTGCGGACATTGTTCGCGTTTCGGTGCCGGATGAGGAAAGCTCAAGATCCCTAAAGGAGATTGTCAGGGAAAGTCCAATTCCGATTGTGGCCGACATACATTTCCATTACCGAAGAGGAATTGAAGCGGCCGAGGGGGGTGCGGCATGTTTGCGGATAAATCCAGGCAATATTGGCAGTTCGGAAAGAGTCCGGGAAGTTATAGCGGCGGCCATAGATAACGATTGCTCAATGCGAATAGGGGTTAATGCGGGCTCGCTCGAGAAGCACCTTCTGGAAAAATACGGTGAGCCATGCCCTGATGCGATGGTCGAATCGGGCATGGATCACATTCGGATTCTCAAGGACAATGATTTCCACAATTTTAAGATTTCAGTCAAGGCGAGCGATGTTTTTCTGGCCGCCACGGCATATCAGCAGCTTGCGGAACTAACTGACGCTCCAATACATCTTGGCATTACAGAAGCTGGAGGACTCAAAAGCGGCACCATAAAAAGCGCAATCGGTCTGGGGAATCTGCTGTGGATGGGTATCGGGGACACTATAAGAGTAAGTATTTCAGCGGACCCCGTCGAGGAGGTGAAGGTCGGGTATGAAATACTTAAAAGCCTTGGCATTCGCAATCGGGGTGTCACCATAATCTCATGCCCAAGCTGTGCGAGACAGGGATTTAATGTGATAAAAACCGTGGAAAAACTTGAAAAAAGACTGGAGCACATTAGAACGCCCATAACTCTTTCGATAATTGGATGCGTTGTAAATGGTCCTGGCGAGGCATTGATGACAGATATAGGTTTTACAGGTGGTGGAGCAGGCAATGGCATGGTTTATCTTGGAGGCAAGGCAAGTCACAAATTGAGCAATGAACAGATGATCGACCACATAGTGGAGGAGGTTGAGAAACAGGCTTCGATCATTCAAGCCGAAGAGATTTAATGTGAATTTTTTTTTTAATCTTGTGAACGAAAATGCAATCAATCCCCCATACGAGACGGACGGGATGACGGGCCGACCACGCTTTTGCACGGATCCGCCGTGGCGATCCAGGGGGGAAATCGGTCCGACCCGCCATGCGGAACCCCCGTTGCGGAAGGCCCCGCATTGGAAATGAACCGGGAATGGCGAGGGGACGCGACAGGCGGAGCTGCCCACGGGAAATCCGCGCAATTCCGTCCACGGCCACCCTTTCCCCCGTTTCCGATTCTTCCGTCATGCGAGGGGGACCTCGAAACAGGGTATTGGCCGTTCCCGCGGGGGTTTGACGAGCAGGACAGTGGCGGTCACGGACGCTCTTGGCTATCT
>JAPOTF010000193.1 GCA_026709325.1 Roseovarius sp. | reverse complement strand
ACTTCACCGCCATGATCCTGGACAACCTGAAAACCGCCGGCGTCCAGCAGGCACACCGGGAAGATCGCATAGCCTTCTCCTCCCTTGCGCCTTGGCCCGGCCATTATGTCTGCGGCGAAGGCCGCTACGAGGAAGCGGGCGGCAAGCCGCGCCGCGCCGGCATCTTCATTGGCCCGGAATTCGGCACCGTCTCGCGCCCCGACCTTTCCGCCGCCGCACGCGAGGCGGCCGAGGCGGGTTTCGATGTGCTGGTTACCTGCGCTTTCAGCTATGACGCGCATGCGAGCGAGTTTGACCGGCTCGGCCGCGTGCCGGTGCTGAAGGCGCGCATGAATGCCGACCTGCACATGGCGAACGATCTCAAGAACACCGGCAAGGGCAACCTGTTCGTCATTTTCGGCGAACCCGACATCGACATTCTGGAGGATGACGACGACTCCATCCGGGTGAGGATCAACGGCGTTGATGTATTCCACCCAAATTCCGGCGAGGTGCGCAGCGACGGACCGGACGGCATCGCCTGCTGGTTCGTGGATACCGACTACAACGAGGAGAGCTTCTTCGTCCGCCAAGCCTATTTTCTCGGCGCCAACGATCCCTACAAGGCGCTGAAAACGACGCTCAAGGCCGAGATCGATGTCGATGCCTGGGCGACGCTCAACAGCGACACGTCACGCCCCTTCCCGCGCCCCGCATCCGGCCGCATCGCCGTCAAGGTCATCAACCATCTGGGCGACGAAGCGATGAAAGTGTTTCGTGTCCAGAGAACCAATGCTGTCCTGGTTTAGAAGCTGTCTCAGTCAATTTCCATCTCTTCCAATTGCTTCACTTCTCTGTCTGATCCGCGCTTCTTGAACCTCTGCCGAAGTCGAGATCGAATCTCTTCGCGCCTGATAGTTCTTCGACTCCCAAAAACTCGCAAAGAGCGAAAACTGCATTCATCGCCAGCTTGGCATGGTGCGCCGCTGGGTTGTAGCGCCGAGCGTGCCGATCGCTCGCCTTGTTCGATATCTCGTAGATGCCAGAGACTGGCTTATTGCAGGATGAGCTTTAGCAAATGTTCGGTTAGAGTGTAGCTACCGGCAATCGCGCCCGCGAAGTCTCCAGTCGTGATTCTCCTATTGGCCTTGAAGATATGCTCCTTAACCGCATTGCCGCTAATGGCGGCAAGGGTGGTTGCAGGCATGCACCGTCTCCCGTCTGCGGTTGCAGCCAGGGAACGGGCAGTTGCAAACTGATTCCCCGACCGCCATATTGCGGGAGAAAAAAAACAGCACTATCCCAGATAGTTGGCACCGCAAGGTGCGCGGAGGCTTGTAATCCGGTGAATATGAAAAACACTTGCCGGATGGCCTCAAAATTCAACATTGAGATTCCAAATCCAAAATATTTGACAATCGCGAGGATTATTGGTCAGGGTATGTTCGATTGAAGCCATCATAATCGGCATTAGTTCAGAAATAGCGGCGAGCACAAAATGCAAACTTTTACGGAAAACGCCTCCCCGGAACAAGGCCCCCCCAGACTCGGGCAATTGCAAAATCTTCTTCGAATTAAAGGCGTTGCCGCCGCAATTGTCCCCAGAACTGACATTCATCAGGGCGAATATGTGGCGTCTTGCGATGAACGCCTTGCCTGGCTAACGGGCTTCACCGGTTCAGCTGGTTTCTGCGTGGCTACACGTGACAAGGCGGCGGTCTTTGCGGACGGACGCTACAGAACACAGGTGCGCGCGCAAGTTGACACGGATTTCTTTGAGCCGGTGGACTGGCCCGAAACCGGTCTGGCAGATTGGCTTGCAAAAAATCTTCCCGATGGAGGTGACGTAAGTTATGACGGATGGCTGCACACGGCCGATGAAATTGAAAAACTGAGGAAAAGAGTTGAAGGCAAGGGAATTGAATTTGTTTGCCACGGCAATTTGATTGACCAGATATGGATGGAGAAGCCGGATCCGCCCAACGGCCCTGTTCGCATTCAACCCGACAATCTCGCCGGTGAATCGCATAAATCAAAACGCGAGCGACTGGCCGGAGAACTGCGGGAAGCCGGACATGCCGCGGCGGCAATAACCCTTACCGACTCCATCGCCTGGCTGCTGAACATCCGCGGAGCGGACATACCCCGAAATCCGGTTGTCCACGCATTTGCCATTCTGCACGACAATGCGCGCGTTACTCTCTTTGTGGATGACAAAAAGCTGAATAAGGAGGTTATCGCCCATCTTGGCGAAGACGTGGACATTCTTCCATACTCCGACTTTACCTCATTTCCGGTAAAACTTGATGGCGCATTGCGTATCGACAAATCCACTGCTCCGGAAAGATTGTCATGGCTTGTCGGCAATATGGAATCCAGACGTTTCGAATGGGGAGACGACCCCTGCATACTTGGCAAGGCCCGGAAAAACCGGGTTGAGATTTCAGCCACACGGGAGGCGCATTTGAGAGATGGCGCCGCCGTTTGCGAGTTTCTCGCCTGGTTTGACAATCAGCCTCCGGGCACAATCACCGAGATTGACGTGGTCAAGTCTCTCGAGAACTGCAGACGGGCAACGAACATGTTGCTTGACATCAGTTTCGACACGATTGCGGGGTCCGGACCAAACGGGGCGATGCCACACTACCGGGTTACCGAAACGAGCAATCGAATGCTGCAGGATGGAGAACTTCTGGTGCTCGACAGCGGTGGCCAATACGAGGACGGCACCACCGATATCACGCGCACGCTTCCGGTCGGAAATGTAAATGAAGAGGAACGCATTGCCTTCACCCGCGTTTTGCAGGGAATGATTGCCGTCTCCAGACTTCGCTGGCCAAGAGGACTGACCGGAAGGGATCTGGATGCCATTGCGCGATATCCCCTGTGGCTGGCGGACCATGACTACAACCATGGCACGGGACATGGAGTTGGAGTGGCGCTGTGCGTGCATGAAGGCCCGCAGCGCTTGTCCCGCAAATCTGAAATCCCGCTTAATCCGGGAATGATAATTTCCAATGAACCCGGATTTTACAAGGAAGGGCGTTACGGCATAAGAACGGAGAACCTTGTCGTGGTGGCCGAGGCCATCCCGCTTGAAGGCGCAACCGGTACCGACAAACTGTGTTTCAAGACGCTCAACTTCGTACCAATAGACAGGCGGCTTATCGCAAGGGAAATGCTTAGCGACGGCGAGCGCAAGTGGCTTGACGACTATCATGCGGATTGCCTGAAAAAGATCGAACCGCGGCTGAGCGAATCCGCGCGGAAATGGCTTAATTGGGCCACAAGCCCGATTTAGATCCCGCTATCTGAGAATCCGCGCTTTAACAATCGGGCGCGCATTGTTGCCATTATATGCTCTATGCCGATTTATCACACGATGCATGCAACCCAAATTTGACGGGTGACAACCGTTTTTACGGCAATTATAACCCGCCTTAAATCAGTCACTTTAAGGAATCCCGATCATGACGACGCTTGTTTTTGGCCACAAATCCCCTGACTCGGACTCCACGGGATCTCCCATAATCTGGGCCTGGTATCTCAATGAAATCAAAGGTGGCAACGCGGAAGCGGTCCTGTTGGGAGAACCCAATGCCGAAGCCGCCTTTATGCTGGCCAGATGGGAACTTCCAAAACCGAGAATCATCTCGGATGTGGAAGAAGGACAGGCATGCATAATCGTCGACACAAACAATCCCGCCGAACTGCCGGAAGGAATTTGCAAGGCTGACATTCTAGAGATTATCGACCACCACAAGCTTGTAGGCGGACTTGAGACGGTAGGCCCCATTAATATCACTATTCGGCCCCTTGCCTGCACTGCAACCATCATGATCGATCTCATGGGAAAAGACGCCGCCAGAATGCCCGACTGGGTAAAAGGGGCGGCCTTGACCTGCATACTTTCAGACACTCTTGAATTTCGTTCGCCCACCACAACGGATCGAGATCGCGCAATCGCGCGCAGTCTGGCATCCGACCTTGGAATGGACATCTCGGATTATGCCGCTGAAATGTTCAAGGCCAAATCCGACGTGTCTTCATTTTCCGATGCGGAACTAATCCGCATGGATTCGAAAGAATACCAGGTCGGAGGAAACAAGTTTCGCGTTTCGGTTTTGGAAACCACTTCTCCCGATATGGTTCTTTCAAGAAAATCGAGTCTCATGAAAGCCATGGAAACGGTCCAGAAAGAGGACGGCGTGGATCAGGTTCTGCTGTTTGTAATTGACATCCTCAATGAGGAAGCCACCCTTCTAGTTCCCAATGATTTCGTCAAGGAAGTGGCCGCAAAAAGCTTTAATTCAATCGCAACCGGTGACACATTGGCACTACCGGGCATAATGAGCCGAAAAAAGCAAATCATTCCAAGCCTCTCCAATTAATCAAATAGTAAACAGACAAGATTGGCATTCGTTGTTGCGCTGACAGACCGTTTTACATCACGCTGAAAACCCATTTCTACTGAAAGGTAATGATTCTCTTAACATTACCATAGACCTACGCATGCGACTCGCAGTTGCTTTTTTTCGTCATGAAGACCCTGACTAACATGCTGATCATCGTTGGGCCAAAACTTGATTATCATGTTACATATGTGCATAATTTCATCCATAAACATACAAACAAGAAGAGTAGTTTCCCGAGGGCGAATGATCATGCCATCGTTTTTTGTTCCAATCGCGCAAATGGAAAAGCAGGTGTGTCAGTATTTATCGATAGCCATTTCCAAGCTGACTAACCGGTTCGGCTATTCATGAGAATAACTCGCTCCATGCATAATTTCTTGTTCAATAACTTGGACATGCTGTTAAAAGTGGCTGCAAGCCCACTTTAGCCACCGTGAATATCGAGAACATCCGCTTTCGTGATGTCAAGACTGCTGTAAAGGAATTCATTTGATGATCCAAGACGAAGAAATCCTACAACAACTTGACTTGGGTGAAGACAGTCGCTGGGAATTCAAGCAGATCGAGTTCCACGGCAACATGCCAACCAGCCCTCGAAGAGATGATCTAGCAGATGAACTAGGTGCCTTTGCCAATTCAAAAGGTGGCATTTTGTTGTGTGGAGTGGCAGACGACGGAACAATCCAAAACATGTCACGTGATCAAATGGCTGCTTTGAACCAATTGCTATCAGAGATTGGCACCGACACAATTGAGCCGCCATTACGTATTGATGTTTATAATAAAACGCTCAATGGCAAAACGTTCGTATTGGTGGAAGTGCCAAAAGGCGAAACTTTACATGAACGGAGCGGTAAGGCATTCATTCGTGTTGGTGCAACAAAGAGACGCCTGCAAAGAGACGAGAGCCTAAGGTTGGTGCAAAATCGTACACAGAATCGATATCTTTGGTACGATAAACAGATTGTACCCGATACAGGTTTCCAAACACTCAGCGAACACCTTTGGGAGCCGCTGCTAAGTGCGGCGAGCGCGGCAGACCCACGCCGTGGATTATTCAATCTCCGCTTGCTGACGCAGGATGATGCTGGCGTGGAACGAGCCACCGTGGCCGGAATATTGCTTTGCACCCCTTCACCGCATAAATGGTTGCCACAAGCCATAATTACAGCAACGCAATATCGCGGATTGAATCGAGCATCAGGCCAGTTGGACTCGAAAGAAATCACTGGCCCACTTCCAGAACAAATTGCAGAAGCGGTCCAATTCGTTTTCCGCAATATGCGCGTTTCTTCTCGCAAGACACCAGAACGGGTGGATGTTCCCCAATACAGTATAACCGCGGTATTTGAAGCGGTGGTCAATGCGGTAGCGCACCGCGACTACTCCATGTTTTCGCGAAGGATCCGGCTATCAATGTTTAAAGACCGCTTGGAGATAGATTCACCTGGTCAGCTACCTAACGGCATGACCATTGAAAGCATGGAAGCAACCCAATCAACCCGTAATGAGGTTATAGCTTCCGTTTTCGGGCACATACCAGTAACCAATATAGTGGGGTCAAATCATCGTGGTTACCTTATGGAACGTCGCGGAGACGGTGTATCTATCATCCATAAGGAAACGGAAGAAGCCACCGGTATTCCGCCTAAATTCGAGGTGATTGATGAATTGAACCTAGTACTCCGCATTCCCGCCGCGAAGCTGAATCTTATTCCCGCCGATGCGACAATTACAATCCATTCTGAAGGCGAACCCCTTGCCGGTATTGAGATTCTTGCACTATTTCCAAACAAGACATGGGTACGCGCAACCACAGACGACTCTGGCAATGCTGCTCTTGATCTTTATACAACTGATCTGCCGATGACGATCTATGCAGCTGGGTTGGGGTATTCAGCTGGACTGGAACGGAATTGGGTGCCAAGTCATGGTGGATTGCTGCTTGAGCTTTACCCCCTTGAAACCGGGGGCTCTTCAATTTTTGCCAAACGCACGGGGCACCTTCCCGGTCTACGTGGACGTTTGAACCCAATTCGCGATACTATTGATCGGACTTATCTATATGCCCACAACATCGCAATTAACGAGGGACGACAACAACCGGCGTCTTTTCGACTGGGCATACCGATACGGCTTACAGACGCTTATGGCGCGGAATTGTCAGTCACCATCATGGAAATCATAGGCGAGTCTGCTTTGATCGAATATCAACCGTTCAAACCATGATATTTTTGCAAACGCTTTTTAGACATCTTAAGAAATTGCAAGACTGCTGAGCCACTTGCCTGGATTGAATGCACAAATCTTGCCACTTAATGTGCCTTCTGAAGAATGGCAAATCCACTTTATTGAGCAACTTGCAAAATTATGATGTCGAGCGAATTTATTGCCCTTTACGGGCATTTTTCTTCGCGATTTTCCTGGGCCTGGGGGTCTCTCCGTGGTATAATGGGGTTACCAAACAACAAAATACGCGAAAGGAGACCCCGCCATGCCCATTGCCAACACCATAT
>JAPOTF010000147.1 GCA_026709325.1 Roseovarius sp. | reverse complement strand
CAGACTTCGTACTCGTCCGAAACGCGTCCCCGAACGCGATCATCTTTCACCAGGTCAGAAACGGCGAGTTTGACCAGATCACAGCCGCGTAGCTTGCTGTCAATGGCGACGTTGAACAAAGCCAGATCGCGTAAATTGCCCGCCAGTTCGAGCCATGCCCTGATTGCCCGGACTTGCTTGGGTAGCAGCGGTCTCTTCTGACCAATTATCCGTCCTTTGTTCCAAGCCCCACGCTTTGTGGTGACTGCGGGAAGTTGAACTCTTGGCATGATTTGCCCTCCGGTCCTCTCCGTCCACGCCCAATCATCAGCACCGCGCTGACGGGGCGATCCTGCAGTCTGAGAGAAAGACCGGTGTCAGAGACGCTTGAAGTTTTCCATCGCAGCGGCGGCAGTTGGCGGCTCAGAGCCCACTTTACTAAATGCTGCACTCTCCTCGAATGTCGCGTTTCGCAGAAGAGTCGGCACATTTGGAGCGCAGAGCCTCGAAGTTGGAGTTAGCATTCCTCAATGGTAGTTTGATTAAGGTGGCCAAAAATCGTGAGCTTCATTCTTTATTCTTACCCCGACTGTGCCAGCCACGTTGTACGTATGGTGTTTGAAGAGCTCGGCCTGACATATCGGGATGAGATTGTATGCATGCACGAGGGCGCTCACCAAAGCGATGAGTATCTGCGTTTGAACCCGCGCGGCATGGTGCCTGTCGTCGCAGACGAAGAAGCGGGCGCGGTGATTTCAGAAACAGGAGCGATCCTGAGCTATCTGTCAGAGAAGACGGGAAAGCTGGCACCTGCGGCAACGAATTTCGAGGCAAAGGCCGTGTTTCTCAAGAGGCTCTTCTTCTTGTCGAACACCCTGCATGCAGACGCACAACTCCAATACTATACTGAACGATATGTGGGCGAAGATCTGGCTGAGACGGTTCGGCCAAGGATCCAAGACCGCATGCGATCTCATTTCAAAATGCTTGACGGTGCAATTGAACAGAATGGCGGGCCTTGGTTGCTTGGGGCTAACTTAAGCATTTGTGATTTTTATCTGGGTGGGTGCGCTCGGTGGGCCCTTATTGCACCGCGTCACGCTCCACTTGAGCCGGAGGCAGTGACACAACTCCCTTTCCTGAACGACCTGCTCGAACGCTTGGAAACGCGCGACAGTGTGCAGCGCGCATTTGCAGCGGAAGCTACACCTCGTTCCGCTTACTTTCGATCCCCTATTCGATCCGATTGGACGCGCAAAGCCAGTGGGTTGCCTTGGCGAATTACCTGATGAGCTTACTGGTAGAACTTCGAGTCGGCCATTGGCGCAGCTGCCGCGTAAGTCAGCTTCGTCCGCGACTTGATCCTTGCTCGCCCCATTTTTGCCGCGGCACGAATGAATGACCGGTTTCGCCGCTGCACAGTAGCGTCCGCAACCGAGCATTTGCAGCGTTTACCGTGCCGCGTGCGCGCGCGGCGAAAAAAGTGAATTCACAAGTTGGGCTCAATCCAGACCTTCTCTGCGCAGCGCCTGAATGTCCGGTCCGGCGTTAGCGTACTATTTCGCCTCCAGCCGTCAGCGACCCCTCATTGACCGGGAAGCTGCCAGCCGTGAGACCAAGCGGTTCGAGAGCCGCATGCGCACGGCACGCCTCCACCATGTCGGTGCCGCCCCCGAAGACGCGGATTGCAAAACCCGACGCGAACTGGACAAAGCGCTGTTCCAGCAGCTCCTGACCGGCAAATGGATACGCGACAAGCGCAACCTCATGATCACCGGCCCCTGTGGGGTGGGCAAAACCTGGTTGGCCTGTGCGCTTGCTCAGGCCGCCTGCCGGGAGGGTGTCACCGTGCTCTACAAGCGCGTGCCGCGTCTGTTTGACGAATTGGAAATAGCGCACGCGGACGGGCGCTTCCCACGCCTCTTCCGCAGCCTCACCAAAACCCAGCTCCTGATCCTGGACGATTGGGGGCCGGATCGTCTCAATGCCAACCAGCGCCGCGATCTGATGGAGATCGTCGAAGACCGTTACGGCGCGGGTTCAATCCTGATCACAAGTCAGCTGCCGCTCAAGACCTGGCATTAGGTCATCGGTGAACCCACCTTCGCGGATGCCATCCTCGACCGCCTCGAACTCGAAGGGCAATCGTTCAGAAAGAGAGACGCCAAAATGAGTGACGAACAGGTCCAAAACCGATACTCAAAACTTCAGGCCTCAAGACGCCATGCCAAGGGTCGCCGGATGTCTTCGGATTGACCGGCCGAATGCTCCGGATTGCTCCGGATTGCGCACATGTCATAAGCGGTGTCTCAAAAAACTCTAGGGCGGAGGAATGGACTGCAACCATTGTGATATTTTCACATCTGGATATCGCGGCTGGTTCCGGAGTCTCGCAATGTCCATTGTCATGGCCGCAACATGCAGGATTCGGCCATATGCATAAAACCATGTGGTTTTAGCGCATATGACCGGGAATCAATGGGCTTCGGCCCAGCTGCCTCCCCTGCCGGCATCCACCAAAAGCGGTATTTCAAGATGAACCGCCGGTCCTGCCGCCGCCTCCATTACTTCACGGGCGATTTCGGTCAGGTAATCCTCAAAACCCCGCTCAACCTCAAACAGGAGTTCGTCGTGAACCTGAAGCAGCATTTTACATGGCAGGTGTTCTATGGCGGACGGCATTCGTATCATGGCGCGTCGTATGATATCCGCCGCGGTTCCCTGAATCGGCGCGTTAATGGCCGCGCGTCGCGCAAAACCCGCATGGGCCCCCTTGGCGTTGATTTCCGGGGTGTGGATTTTTCGGCCAAACAATGTTTCAACGTAACCGTTTTTCCTCGCATACTCCACGGTGCCGTCCATATAGTCGCGGATTCCCGGAAACCTCTTGAAATATCTATCAATGAAAGCCTGCGCTTCAACCCGCGGGATGCGCAAATTCCGCGCAAGGCCAAATCCCGAAATCCCGTATATCACGCCAAAATTTATCGCCTTGGCGCGACGGCGCACCTCGGGAGGCATCCCTTCAATCGGCACGCCAAACATCTCCGAAGCTGTCATGGCATGTATATCCAGTCCGTCAGAGAAGGCTTTTCTCAATTCCGGAATGGCCGCGGTGTGAGCAAGTATTCTTAGTTCGATCTGCGAATAATCCAGCGATACAAGCACGGTGCCGGATTCGGCGACAAACGCCTCCCGTATCCTGCGGCCCTCTTCGGTTCGCACGGGAATATTCTGCAAATTGGGATCAGTGGAGGCCAGACGTCCCGTTGAGGCGCCGCTTTGAACAAAAGAGGTGTGAACCCGGCCGGTATCGGGATTTATGTGATCTTGAAGAGCATCGGTATAGGTGGATTTAAGCTTGCTGAGCTGCCGCCAGTCCAGAACCAGTGCAGGCAATTCATGTTCCGTTGCAAGATCCTCGAGGATGGTTGCACCAGTGGCGTAAGCTCCCCTGTGACCCTTTTTGCCACCTTCGTATTTCATCTTGCCAAACAGGATTTCACCAAGCTGTTTTGGAGAACCGACATTAAATGATTCTCCGGCGAGATCGTGTATCCTTGCCTCAAGATCGGCAATTCCATGCGCAAATCCGTCCGACATGCGCGCAAGCGTGTCCCTGTTGACCTTTATTCCATGACGCTCCATCTGCATGAGCACCGGCACCAGCGGCCTCTCAAGCGTCTCGTATACCGTGGTGACGCGCTTTTTGTGCAACCGGGGTTTGAACTTGTGCCATAATCTAAGTGTGACATCGGCATCTTCGGATGCATATTTCACGGCTTTTTCGACTGGCACCCTGTCAAATGTGATGGCGGATTTTCCAACTCCAAGAAGAGATTTGATTTTTATCGTTTCATGCGACAGGTATCTTTGGCTAAGCGCATCCATCGAATGGTTGTGAATCCCGGAATTGAGAACATATGACATAAGCATTGTGTCATCTATTCCGGACACGGACGTGTTCTGCAGGGCAAGCACCTTTAGATCGTATTTTATGTTCTGGCCGATTTTTAGAATCGAGTCGTCATTCAGAACGGAAGCGAGCCTTTCCAGCACCCGCCCCATGGGCAGTTGTCCCTCCACAAGGCTTTGATCTGCAAAAAGACCGCTGACATGCTCGCCGTCAATGTGGCCCAATGGAATGTAGCAAGCCTCCCCCGGCTTTACAGACAGGCTGATTCCAACCAGTTTTGCCCTCATTTCATCAAGCGAGGTGGTTTCCGTGTCGATTGCAACATGGCCGCGAGCCCTTATCCGCTCTATCCATTTGTCCAGAGAGTCCATATCCGATACGCATTCGTAATTTTCCGGATTTATGTCAGGCCATTCCCGTTCGGCCCCGTCTTTTGAACCCGGCCCTGCCCGTGGCGCATCTGCTATTGCCGGCGGATCCCTGTCGAAAATTTTCGCAACACGCTTACTGAGCGTTCTGAACTCCATCCTGGAAAGAAAATCCAGCAGCGCGTCCGGGTCGGGTTCCCGCACCTCCAGATCATCAAGCGAGAAACCCACCGGCGCATCTCTTTTAAGTCTCACCAGTTCTCTTGACATCAGTATCTGATCCCTAAAGTTGACTAGAGTCTCGCGCCTTTTGGGCTGTCTGATTTCCTCCACCCGTTCCAGGAGCGCATCAAGACTTCCAAAATCATTGACAAGCAGGGCCGCCGTTTTAACGCCAATGCCCGGAGCGCCGGGAATATTGTCCGTGCTGTCTCCGGCGAGGGCCTGCAAATCGACCATATGCTCGGGGCTCACGCCAAATTTTTCCCAAACGCCATTCTCGTCAATCTGGCGGTTTTTTATCTCGTCGAACATCTCCACTCCACCACCGACAAGTTGCATAAGGTCCTTGTCCGAACTGATGATCGTAACCCGACCACCGGCCCCGCGGGCCTGGCATGCCAGTGTCGCTATGATGTCATCTGCCTCATATCCCGCCATTTCCTTGCATGCGATGTTGAACGCCCTTGTTGCCTCGCGGGTAAGCGGCATCTGCTGCCGCAGGTCTTCAGGCATCTCCTCGCGGTTTGCCTTGTATTTCGGATAAATTTCATTTCGAAAGGTATGGCTGCCCTTGTCAAACACCACGGCCAAGTGCGTTGGCGCATTCGCGCCCGCATTGTCCCTGACGTATTTTTGAAGCATGTTGCAAAAGCCGCTTACCGCGCCAATGGGCATGCCGTCCGATTTTCGGGTTAGAGGAGGAAGCGCGTGATAGGCTCTAAAAACATATGCGGAACCGTCAATCAGATGAAGATGATGGCCTCTGCCGAATTTCATTTGACATCCTCCCGGGTAAATTAAAGCAACGAACAGGCGGCATTTTGCTCATTGAAACTGAACGTCGGCACCGATGAAGACACATCGGCATGCATATCCGGTTGCCTGGACGGCTGAATGATGTTTCAGACCCGTCCCTTAAAATCCCTGTGTATTATCTTGCAGTCGCAATACGGGCATTCCACCCAGCCCCTTTCGAAGGGTATTTGCATCCATATGCGCGGATGCCCCAAGGCGCCTTCCCCTCCATCGCATGCAACACGGTAGCTGTCCACGATAACAATTTCAGGTGCTTCAGTTGCCATTGGAATTCCTCATAAGAGCGTTTCAATCATATAAGCATGTGCGATTGAAGGCCGCAAGGCAAGAGGAATGAAATTTTGCGGTGAATAATCTGGCATGGGCAATGCGTGCCGGGGTTGGCGAAGCCGGTCAGTCGGCCTGATTGAGCAATTCCCCATACAGCGTCCCAATGCGATCAAACCATGGACCGGCCCTGCCCTCTCCTATCACGCGCCCGTCAATTTCGATCACCGGAGTCAGAGCGCCAAAAGTTCCCGTCAGAAACGCCTCGTCTGCGCCATATGCGTCTACCAGTGAAAAATTCCGCTCGAATGCCGGTATGTCGTTTTCACTGCAGATATCGACAACCTTCCGGCGTGTAATGCCGTTCATGCAGTAATCACCCGTGGAGGTCCAGACCTCTCCCTTTCGAACAATGAAAAAGTTGCAGGCATTGGTGGTGTTTACAAAACCGAACGGATCAAGCATCAGCGCCTCGTCGGCACCGGCCCGCACCGCATGGTTTAGAGCAATTATGCAGTTCAGCTTTGAATGGGAGTTCAGTTTGGGATCCTGTGTTAAAGGCAGGCCCCTGTGATGGGGAACGGTATGCAGCCGCACGCCTTGCGACATTATGCCCTCATCGGGTTTTGAATGCTCCGCAATTATCACAATGGTGGGGCCATAAATGCTAAGATGGGGATGTTGAAACGGTTTTGCCTTCCTTCCCCTGGTTACCATAAGCCGAATGTGAACATGTGTTTGCATGTTGTTGGCTTTCAGCGTTCTCCAAATGGCCGCCTCGAGTTCCGCGCGGGACATTCCCATGTCCAGCGCGATGTATTTTGCCGCCTCGTAAAGGCGGTCGAGATGTTCATTCAAAAAGGGAATTTTACCGTTATGCAGTCGCAAACCTTCCCATATGCCATCTCCCAGCATAAATCCGGAGTCATAAACGGAAACCATGGCCTGATCGCGATGAACGATGTCGCCGTCAACATATATGAGAATGTCCTTGTTGCGTTCATCATCAGTGGAATAATGCGTGGATATGCGGTTTTCATCGGTCATTTTTCATTCTCGCGGCAATTGCAGGTTACGCATCCAGTCAATAAAAAAAGATAAGCGCAAAATGGATAACGGCCAAGACTGTATAGACTTCAAGCGGGTGGAACGTCTTTTGGACAAGTTCATTTTCCTGAAACACGAGGTCCGCGCAGGCGAACGCGAAAACCGGAGTGGGGTTGTTTTTAAAAGCTCGATGGACCGTTCCATAAAGGTCGGCATGATGCGTTTGACGGCCTTGGGAAGTATCACTCTCCGCAGGGACTTTCCTCGATTCATTCACATGGCACTCGACGCCACCCGCCGCCCATTGTCAACAGTATTGCATTCCTCCTCAGTCATTCCCGCTAACTTTTCTTTTTCGCAAACCATGCCTTTCTCCATGAAAA
>JAPOTF010000054.1 GCA_026709325.1 Roseovarius sp. | reverse complement strand
TCGCAATGCGGCCTCATCTGCTTCTCGAATTCCATGGAAGCGAGGCAGGTGCAACGGAGCAGGCGGAGACTTTCGGCATGATTGCCGAAGAGCACAATGGGACCGGATTTGATTGGGCGATTGAATCCGAGCAGCGCAATCGATTATGGACTGTGCGGCACAACGCCTATCAGGCCATATGCGCCTGCCGCCCGGGCACCCGCGCTCTGGTTACGGACATATGCGTTCCGATTTCAAATCTGGCCCGGGCCATTGACAGATGCAATCTGATACTCCGCAACTACGGCTTGCACGGGCCCGTTCTAGGTCATGTTGGCGATGGCAACTTTCATGCCGTTCTGCTTTTCGACCCCGATTCAAAAGATGAAAAGAAACTGGCGGTTAAAGCTTCAGACCAACTGGTGGACATGGCCTTGTCGCTTGGAGGTACCGCAACGGGGGAACATGGCATTGGTATCGGAAAACTTCAATACATGCCCAAGGAGCATGGAGCGGGGTGGAAAATGATGGGAACGATAAAACAGGCACTTGATCCTCTGAATATAATGAACCCCGGAAAGCTTGTGCCGGCTCAAAATTGACACGCGATTAAAAAACGCGCTATTCCACCATCAGCTTTTCAGCCGCGGCCCGCGCTTCGTTGGTGATCTTGCTCCCGGACAACATCCTGGCGATTTCATTTACACGTTCGTCTCCGGCGACTGGTGTCGCAAAACTGATGGTTTGACCATTTTCAACGCGCTTCGCAACTCGCCAGTGATAACTCCCGCGCGCCGCGACTTGAGGGGAATGAGTTACAACCACAATTTGGCGATCTTCCGCCAGCATTGCCAGGCGGCGCCCAACTGCATCTGCGGTCGCACCGCCAATTCCACTGTCAATTTCGTCAAAAATCATGGTATCCGGCCCGCCGCCCTCCCTAATCAGGCAAACCTTTAATGCAAGCAGAAAACGGCTGAGCTCTCCACCAGATGCAATCCTGTCAAGAGGGCCTGCAGGAGATCCTGGATTTGTTGAAACAACAAACCTGACGGCGTCAATTCCGCCTGGACCAGGTTTCGAGGCGCTGATTTCCGTATTGAATTCCGTAAGCCCCATCTTCAGTGGCACAAGTTCACTCCGAACCGCATTGTCCAGTTTCACCGAAGCGATTTTGCGATTCCCGCTGAGAGCGGTGGACATGGACTCATAATCCGAACCGGCAACGGCAACCATGTCGTTCAATGACTGAAAATTGGCTTCCCATTGTTCAAGTCCCGAAATTCTGCTCTGCAATTCTCCTGCAAATTCCGCAAGTTCGTCCGGCAATGTTCCATGCTTGCGTGACAGGGATCTTATTGCGAACAGTCGCTCTTCCGTGTTTTCAAGATCAGTCTGATCAAATGTGAGTTTCTCAAGAGCCGTTTTGGCGGAAACGGAAGCTTCCTCCAATTCAATCAAAGCCCTGCCCAGCGCAGTCACCGAGTCGTCAAGCATGCCATCGACATTCCCCGCCACCCCTTCAAGCCAGCGCAGCGCATGGGAAACCGACCCTTCGGCTCCATCATTTCCAATTGAAAACAGGGCTTTTTCGATATCTTCGCAAATTCGGCCGGATTTTTGCATTAGCCGCCTGCGTGAATCAAGTTCAGTCTCTTCTCCCGGCTTCGGATCAATCTGATCAAGTTCCTGCAGGGAATGACGCAGATATGCCTCCTCCTTACGCATGGCATCCAATTCCCGTTGCGCCTTCTCAAGCGACTTTTGGGCCTCTTGAAGCGCATTCCATGCCTTGCGGGTTTTTTCCACTGTCTCTTCAAGACCGGCAAATTCGTCAAGCGCCCGCCCGTGACTGCGCGAATTAAGAAGACCCCGATTGTGATTTTGTCCATGCAGCTCAACCAGCGTATCCGATATGCGCCTCAATATTTCTCCCGAGCAGCGACGGTCATTTATCCACGCGATCTTGCGCCCGTCACGCATGTTCACTCTTCGAAGAATCAATTCTCCATCTGCGGGTATCCCGGATTCCGCGAGAACTGAATTTGCAATATGATTTTCCCGCAAATCAAAAATCGCCGTGACTTCACCCTGCCGCGCACCCTCCCTGACCAGTTCGGCGCGACCTCGCCAACCAAGAACAAATCCAAGAGAATCAAGAAGAATTGACTTTCCGGCACCGGTTTCACCGGTAAGGACATTCAGACCCGGCTTGAAGGTCATGTCAAGACGCTCGATAATAAGGATATTCCGTATTTCAAGTGCGCGCAACATGTGAATATCCGATATGTTAAGTGAATGCCCGGCCTATAGCCACCTGCCCAGAATCATCTGTCGATAAACCGCCCTCAGCCAGCTTCTGCTGTCTTCATTCACTCCAGGTTCAAGGCCGGAATCCGTTAGCAGTCTATAACTGTCCTCATACCATACCGAGCCTCGGAAATTATGACCCAATATTGCTCCCGCAATGCGGGCCTCGTCATCCAGCCCAAGCGCAAGGTAAGCCTCAACCAATCTGTGAAGTGCCTCCGGGGTATGCGACGTGGTCTGAAAATCCTCCACGATAACGCGAAACCGGTTGATCGCCGCTCCGTAATGGTCGCGGCGCAGATAATACCGGCCAACCTCCATTTCCTTCCCTGCAAGGTGGTCAAAGGCCAAATCAAATTTAAGTATTGCGGAACGGGCATATTCGCTGTCGGGGTAACGCTCTATAACGATGCGAAGCGCCTGCAAGGCCTCCAATGTCATTCCCTGGTCGCGGCCAATCTCGTCAATCTGGTCATAATAGCTTAGCGCGAGAAGATATTGAGCGTAGGCGGCATCATCATCCGTTGGATAAAAATCTATAAATCGCCGCGCCGAGGCTCGACTGTTCTCGTAATCCTTGTCGGTGTGATAGGCGTATGCCTGCATAATGACCGCGCGCTTGGCCAGTGCGGAATATGGGTAAAGTCGCTCCACCTCCGAAAAAACCGATGCCGCAACTTCATAATCTCCACGCGCCAGGTCATATTCGGCGCGCTCAAATATCTGCTCCGCAGTGTAGTCTTCATAATCTATTTCACCACGCGACACCCTGCTGTCGGTATTGTCGCAGCCTGCCAGAGCAATGCACAATGCAACCGTTGCAGCCATGTATGGCCAGACGTTACCGTTGATCATGCCAGTACTCACCTTGAATTGTTGGATGCCGCAAACCTAATAAAAATTTTTTGAAAATGTAATAGCAAAAAAATCATTTGCAAAATTTGGTTTCAGCCAGAAGCTATAATCGGCACTTCGCTTTTCTCCACCCCCGCACCGGGCAGGCATTCTGCAATCGCATTGCTGCATTCCACTATTTCGTAGGTGGAATCATCGGCAAAAAGCGTTCTCAATAAAACATTTGTAATGGCATGGCCTGCTCGAATGCCCTGATAATAGCCCAGGATTGGCATTCCGACCAATGCGAGATCGCCAACCACATCGAGCATTTTGTGACGCAGAGGTTCATCGGGCTGACGCAAACCGCCTGGGCTTACAACGTCAACCTTGCTCAAGACGAGCGCATTCTCTCCGGGCTTGCCCCCCCTGGCCAGTCCCCTGGAGAACATTTTCTCCACATCATGCTCATAGCAGTAAGTTCTACTTGCGCTAAGCTCGCGCACAAAACTCCCGTTTGCCATGTTCAGCGTCTTGCGCTGGAAGCCAATCACCGTGTCGTCATATTCCAGAGTGAAATCAATAACCAAATGCTCATGCGGATATAGTCTGGCTATCGTCCTGCCTCTAACAACCTCAACGGCTTTCAATATCCTCAGCGCCTTAAGCGGCGCATTTTGCTTCACTATGCCCGTGTCAAGAATCCCACTTACAAAATCAATGGAACTTCCATCCATGATGGCAACTTCCGAGCGATCCACCTCTATTATCGCATTGTAAACACCGCAACCATACAAGGCCGCCATTACATGTTCCACAGTCCCAACAGACACGCCATCCCGATTTACAAGTTGCGTGCACAGTTCGGCTTGGCTTACAAGATCCCATCTGGCGGGAATTTCGCAATTTTTGTCTCCGCAGTCAGTTCGGCGAAAGACAATTCCCGTGTCCGGCCTGGCGGGAAAAATGGTTACATTGACAAAACCGCCCGAATGAAGGGCCTCGGATTTAAATGAAACTGGCGAGCCAATTGTTGTTTGCAAAATTTGCCTCTGAACAAGCGAGTGAGAGTTTGCGTTTTCTGTCAATATGAATATCAGGTTAAACTAAAAGATTTCAAGTGACTTCATGTAAAGGCACAAAGCCAAATCAAACATTAAATTGCGGTTCTACGGCAAAAAATCGCCTATATAGTGCAATATTTAACAATAATGGTAACCACTCGCCCCCTATTTTAGCTATAGTTCCCATACATCCTGACAGATTTGCCGTGATTGTCAGTAATTCCCACTGGCTTTTTTTATTATGCCATCAGCAATTCCCGCCTTTTTACTATTCACTGGCTTGCGAGGTTTTTCAAAAAATTTCCGTGGACTTCTTATCTGGCTTTTCAGGAATTTTTAGATTTATTTTTAGATTTATGCGGCAAAAAAATCATTTAATGTCAGTTTTTTCAATTGGCATTATTGTCGACGGCACCATCCATTTTATGTCCCAACACCCAAGAGATCGCCGGCTTTACAATGCATCCCCTGAAAACGCTGTTCGCAAAGCCTTTGCGCGGACGGGCCGAGCGCCCCTCTCCGCGACGGCAATTTCAGCTCTGGGATTTGGTGTTTTCGCATTCTCGAGTTTTCAGCCCAATTGGCCGTTGGCGATTTGGTATCTGCATCTATTGTTTTGGCGCTGGTGATCGATTTCCTCTTGCTCCCATCCTTGTCGATATTGGCTGATTCTGAAAAAGGCGGTCAATCGCAAAGTGGAATCCCGAACAATTAATATCTGGTAAGCGTTCGCTGTAGCGGTGACGCGCCCTGGGCCTGGATACGCGGGTTGCGGAGCATCGAGACAACGTCGTGTCGCGCGGAATCAGCCGCGCCACGCGAGCCATAGCCAGACGAGCCATACCGGCAGACCAGGCAACGCCGCGGCGGCGGCGATCGCCATCGGCCCGAGCAGCCCGGCAACCACCACGGATGGAACGGCCAGCGCGCCCAGCCCGGCACCCGCCGTCCAGGCCGCGCGCCGGTAGCCCATACGCCAGAGGCGACGGCAGCCCAGCGCGAGCGGAAGTCCGCAGGGGACGGTGACGGCAAGAGACCCAATGGCCACCATCGCCTCACCGGCATCCCCGAACGCGATGCCCGAAGTTCCGAACCGAATCACCGTCAGCGCCACCACTCCAGTAGGCAGCCAGAGCAGTGCCAGCGGCCAGAACCCGTATCGCTCCATCCATCCACGTCCTTGCATGCCAAAACAATACCCCCGCCGACGCCAGAATGCAAACCATACCCTGGATACGGTTCCACCCCACGCGCAAGACCGCCTGGCTTATCGTTCAGATCGCAAACCATCTCTTCACCGGGAAGCACAGCGCCTTCGAGACGTTCACCATCTTCGCCGCGATCGCGCCGGAAGACCGAGGTCACGGGACACTTAACCGAGGACTGGAACAACCACGGGTGCCTGGAGTGGCGCGCAATTGACGTCTTCACGCCACTGGTTGAGCCGATCAACTGTCTCGGCATCCAGCAGATCGCCCAGGTCGCGCACCGCCGGGAAGCGTTGAAGCCGGACGCCCATATCATGACGTCCCCCGACGCCGATGCAGCATGTCTTGAGGATCCGCTCTTCACGCAGCCGACATCGAGCGCATGCGAATGCTGAAACAATCAGCTCCAAATGTTCAAGGCCGAGCAATCAAATGCTGCAGTTTTTCCAGCGTGGCATCCGCCTGCCGCGCTGGAGCGCAACCAGGCCGCCATCTGTCCATCCTCTGTTCCTTGCAGTCGCGAACCGGTGATGGAGTTGTTCCGCTATAGAGTCAAAAGCGTTCTTGAAAAAAACTGATAATCGTAAAACTGTCCGGGAAACCCGCCATTGCGGACGCCGTCCTTGACCGTCTGATTCACAATGCCCACCAGATCACGCTCTTGGGCGAGTCACAACGCAAACGCTTCGCGCCCCGCCCCTGGGGCGACTGACTCCCTACATCATCAAAAATGGATGCTGCGCAGCACCCTCGTATGCCTCATGTTACCGCCTGTACGCGGCGTCGACAACGACTCGTAATTATTGGATAGTGGGCAAAAACCGGCGGTGCTTAAAACGCCGGCTTTTGTTTGCAGATATAAAAAGGGCGATCCGAAGACCGCCCTTTATCTATCAAAGTCGATTCAGCCTCCCGGCCTTTGGTAGGGCGAGTCTTTGCAATAGTCCGTGCTGTCGGTGCGCCATTTCAGGGAAGAAGTGGCGTAGGCCTCGCTTTCCCCGTCAGCGATGCCCGCCGCGACAACGGAACTTTTTGACATGCACACGCACGAGTCATTCATGTTGCCGTTTCGGAACTTGTAGACAACGCCGCCGTTCAAGCCGTTGCTGTCCGGTTGGCCGCAGCGGTCGTCCCCCCGAATGAACGCCTGCACGCTGTCCCGATTCCGGTCAATCGTGAAACTCGCGACGCTCATCAGGCGAATTGTGATTATCGAGCTTGAACTGCCGTCTGTGTTTCCTTCCGGTCTTGGATCGATCCGGTCATCCGCCACGCACAGTTCCGGCAGGAGAACGGATGTCCCCGACGTGGCCGTGTTCGCCGTGATCACGCTGGATGGAATATCGTCAAGGGTTTTGCCGTCGCCCAGCCAGACCTGGACGCCGTGATTGCGGAAATGGTCATAGCCGGATTCCGTGGAGACGTGATAGCGCACCTGGGTGCCGGCGGGTATGGACGCGGTTGAGGTCAGGTTGATGCCCGCTGTCAGGCAGCCGGGTTCCTCCAGTACGACGACGTTGCCTCCCGTCAGGGCAACCGTATTCGTCTGCGCCCATACTGCCCCCCCCCGCCATTGCCATAAGCGCGGCAGCAATCGCTGTCATCAGTTTATTCATGATTCTTCTCCTTTGTCCGTGCGCTCCGGCAAAGGAAGACCGGAGCGCATTGTTAACGCCGTCAAGCATAACGGGGAAATTCGGGAAGGCAACGGGAATTTATTGCTTAAGGTTTATTGGTGTTTTTCAAGTCGCTGCCGTCTGCTAATATGCGTCAAG